>JAZDHG010000027.1:0-24684 GCA_043806135.1 Candidatus Omnitrophota bacterium | reverse complement strand
GAGAAAATCATTAAAAGCTTCAAGTCATAAGACGCAAGACACCAGGACACAAATAGTTTCTTGTTGGCTCATGAGCTCATCAGCTCTTGAAAATAAATAGCTTTTGTGACCTTTTAACATATAACGCAAAAGCAAAGAAATCAAATTAATAATCGCAGGGTATATTTTATAACTTCTGGGTGAAAGACACAAGCAGAACCGGAAACAGGAGAAAAGGGGCGGCCAATGTGAGCTTAAAAAAAGATTTTTATTGTGCTATTAATAATGAAATGGTACAATCACGAAAATGTCTTAGTAACTGATTTCGGCCAAGTAGGAAAGGGACAGTAAATAAAGGCAAAACATTTATTACATCGGGTGGTTTTGGTTATTGTAAATTTTCTATTATACGGTAAAAAGGGGAATCATATTCTAAACGGGAAAAAAAGTAATTAAAAGGATGCTGCTATGGTTAAGAAGTATATGTGGGGATTGTTGATCCTGGCTTTGTTTATATCTTTTGGGACACCGGCGTACGCGCAGTATACGGGAAAAAAGGTGTTGTTTGTCGACTCCTATTCTGTAGGATATGCTTGGAGTGACGGCACCTACGAGGGGGTTGAAGCTACGTTTAAAGGCACCGGGATTGAGCTTAAGCGATTTGAAATGGACACAAAACGGAAGAGAACAAAGGAAGAAGGCGAACAGGCGGCTTTGAATGCGAAAGCGATGATAGAACAATGGATGCCGGATGTGGTTATTGCCTCTGATGATAATGCCGCAAGATATCTGATCCAGCCGTATTATAAGGATGCCGCGGTGCCGTTTATATTCTGCGGGATAAACTGGGATGCTTCTATTTTCGGCCTGCCGTATAAGAATGTCACTGGGATGATCGAAGTGGCTCTGGTGCCCCAGGCACTTAGTCTGATCAAGGTACATGCGAAAGGATCTCGGATCGGCTATATCGCTGCTGATGTCGAAACAGCTAGAAAAGACGGTCAGTATTATAAATCAATATTTAAACTTGAACTTAACGAGAAATATATAAAAACAATGGATGAGTGGGAAAAGGCATTTACCCAGATGCAGGAAGAAACAGATATAATTATTGTCGGTAACAGTGCCGGGATTGACGATTGGAATAATGACCGGGCAAAGGCTTTTCATATTGCAAGTGCTAAAGTACCGACAACGACGCTGCATGAACACATGGCGCCGTTCGCTCTCGTTGGGCTAACCAAGATTCCGCAGGAGCAGGGAAAATGGGCGGCAGAGACAGCGCTTGAGATTATTGACGGTGTGTCGCCGGAATCAATCCCCGTAGCGCAAAACAAAGACGGTGCTTTATACATCAATATGCCGATTGCGAGCAAACTGGGCGTATTGTTCAGCACGTCATTGCTGAAGACCGCGACGATTATAAATTAGGCCGCTATTTTTCGGTTTAAAAAAAACGATAGCATTATAGATTTGTTAGACAATTATTAAAAAGGGACAACTTCGGTTGTCCCTTTTTATGTTCAGAACAGAGCAATTCTTTAATAATAACTACTCTAAGAGTACAAATTTCCCATAACCTATTTTTTTGGTAAAAATTATTTTAAGATTTTTGTTTTTAAAGAGAGCATATTGCTATCTATACCCCCACCCCTTACTCCCACCCCCGGGGTGGGAGTAAGGGGTGGGGGTATTTTTTGGGTGATTGACTAACTGATACTGATATGGTAGTATAATTTTGTTATTTATGGACGGACAAATAAAAAAACTAGGGAATGTCCTCCGGCTTTTTATATATGTGAATATATAGTCCCTAATTCCAAAAACAGCAGATAGGGAAGCAAAAAAAAGATCACAAGGAAAATCAAGTAATCGCTGTCCCTATTTTCCTATTTACCGCATTTAAGATATGAATCAAAAAATATTAATCGTCGAAGATACAATAAGTGACTTGCTCTTTTTGCAAAAAACGCTTGAAAAAGAGCAGTACGAAGTACTTTATGCCGACAGGGCCTTAAAAGCTCTTCACATGCTTGAAAAAGAGAGCCCTGATCTGATAATACTGGATATACTCCTGCCTGATATAGACGGATTTGAACTATGCCGTCGCATAAGACAAAATGAACTTTATATTAATACTCCGATAATATTTTACAGTAATGTAAAAGCAATTGATGAAAAACTGATCGCCTTAGAAATGGGCGCTTCTGATTTTATATCAAAAACTGCTGATATCCGCGAACTTATGTTTCGCATAAAAAACCTGCTTAAAGCCAAAAAGAATATTGATAACGTATTAGAGTCATCACTTTTTGATAACGTTACCAATATTTATAACAAAAAATATTTTTTAAACAGGTTGAATGATGAATGTTCAAGAAGCAAACGTTACGGACGCATTTTCAGCTGCGCTATACTTGATATAGATAATCTAAAGCTTCTAAATAGAGAATTCGGCAATGATACAGAACGCCTTGCGCTTAAAAAAATAGCTAGTCTATTGCAAAACAATATTAGAGAAGCTGATGAAGTCTGTTATTACGAAAGGGATTTATTTGGCTTGCTTCTTCCGGAAACAAATAAGGAAGGAGCCTATATAGCGGTAGAGCGCATCAGAAAAAATGTGCTTTTTTCTGATGAAATCACAGAAGAATCCTTTAAAGATTTAACTATCAGCTGCGGAATCAGTTCTTTCGAAAATGAAACAACCCAGCCAGATAAAGTATTGGAGCAAGCGATAACTGCTCTCAGTTTTGCGAAGAAAAACGGAAAGAATCAAACGAAGTTATTTACTGCATAAAAGCAAATCAAGTCTGATTAGAACAATCCAATAGTGTTGCAATTTCTAACTCATAACTAGTAACTTATAACTGGTGTATTGTGTCTTGAAAGGGGTTTGTCTTGTCCTGCAATAGTTGCCTGTCCCGCCGTATTTTGGCGGGGACACTTTTAAACACAAATAATTTAATTAACCGCCCGCTTATGAAATACATTCACTCGATAAACGCTGATTAGCGCGGAAACCTAATGCTGTTTCCGGAAAATCATATGCTTATTTGTGGCTGCGCTCCAGCCGCATATGTTTTACATCCGCGTTTATCTGCGTCCACCCCATTAGATAGAACAAAGCTATTATCTAACGGGGTAAATCTGCGGTTAATTTATTTTTCTGTCAACCTTTTTCAGGATAACACACATTTTCCCTAATCGCTATACGCTGTTGGTTTAGAATAAACCAACGGTGTTGCCAAACTCATCAATATCCACATTCTCTCCGCAAGGATTGGAAGGCAGGCCCGGCATGGTACGCATTTTCCCGCACAGGGGGTAGATGAATCCTGCGCCGGCTGACACACGGATTTCTCTAATGGGCAGTTTAAAGTTTGTAGGCACGCCTTTTAAACTCGGGTCGTGCGATAAGGATAGATTTGTTTTGGCCATACAGATCGGCAGTTTGTCAAAGCCGAGTTTTGTGTATTGTTTGATCTTTTGTTCTGCTATTGGGTGATAGGATACACCGCTGGCGCCGTACATTTTTGTCGCGATAATTTCGATCTTTTCTTTAATGGAGATATCGAGCGGATACAGGAATTTGAAATTATTCGGCTGCTGCGCGGCTCTGGTTACGGCTTGGGCAAGTTCAATCGCGCCATCGCCGCCTTTGGCATGAGCCATGCTGACTACGGCTTCTTTTGCGCCGTATTCTACGGCTAATTTTTTCACCAGTTCTATTTCTGCGTCTTTATCTGATTCAAAACGGTTGATGGCCACGACCACAGGAACGCCGAAAATCAGGATGTTTTCAATTTGCTTTTTCAGGTTGCAGGAGCCCGTCTGGATAGCTTGAAGATTTTCCTGAAATAACCCGGGGTCAAGCGGTTTGCCGGCAACAACATCAAAATTGTTGCTGTGCATTTTTAAAGCACGCAATGAGCAGACAAGAACAGCGCAATCCGGTTTTAGGCCGCTGTTGCGGCATTTTATATCTAAGAATTTCTCTGAGCCCAGGTCTGCTCCGAAGCCGCTTTCTGTAACCACGTAGTCGGCGAGTTTTAATGCCATGGCGTCTGCGAGTATAGAACTGTTTCCGTGCGCGATATTTCCAAATGGACCGGTATGGATAAAACAGGCGGTTTTTTCTGTGGTTTGCACAATATTGGGCATGATCGCGTTTTTTAAGAGCACGGTCATTGCCCCGGCGACTTTGATATCATCAGGCGTGATCGGTTTACCGTCATATGTTGTTGCCAGCAGTATTTTGCCCAGGCGCGATCTTAGATCTTTAAGGCTGTTGGTCAGGGCCATTACAGCCATAACCTCACTGGCTTCTGTGATCTCAAAACCGCTTTGTCTTAAAAACCCGTTATCCTTGCCGCCAAGTCCGATGACAACTTCCCGCAAAAAACGGTCATTAACGTCAATCACTCTTGGCCAGGTTATACTGTGCGGGTCAATGCTTAATTTGTTTTCCTTTAATATATGGTTATCCAGAAAAGCGGCACACAGATTATGCGCTGTGCCTATGGCCGAGACATCGCCTGTTAGATGCAGATTTACATCTTCCATAGGCAGAACCTGGGAATAACCTCCTCCGGCAGCGCCGCCCTTGATTCCGAATACAGGGCCAAGTGAGGGTTCTCTAATGCAGGCAATAGCCTTTTTCCCGATTTTGTTCAATCCCAAGGACAAGCCGATAGTGGTCAATGTCTTTCCTTCTCCCAGGGGGGTAGGGGTTACGGCGGTAATGTAAACATACTTTCCGTTAGGCCTGTCTTTCAAACGCTCCAGCAGGCTCAGAGAAATCTTGGCTTTATAATTGCCGTAAGGATGAAGTTCATTGTTCTGTATACCGATAGAAGCGGCGATTTCATTTATGGGTGTTAGCTTTACGGATTGGGCTATCTCAAGATCAGTCTGCATTGTAGCTCCTTTATTTATAAATAGTAAATCCATTATAAGTTCACACTTTTGTTGTGTCAAGAAATTACGCAGTTGCTGTTGACATAAGCTATGTTTTCAGGTATACTTTTGCGATTTTGTATTAGAGATCTGAAAACGGTTTTTTATTTTTTTCCCTTGACATGATTTAGAACTCGTGTTATATTTTCTTCTTACTATTTTGTATTTGCAAAAGTATTTGAATAAAGTAATTTTAAGAATTGGTAGGTTGTAATGAAAACATTTATGAAAAGACCTGAAGATGTAAAAAGGGACTGGTTTATTGTTGATGCCGACGGACTAATCCTCGGCAGACTGGCCACTAAGATTGCTATGATCCTCAGAGGGAAAAACAAACCGGAGTATACTCCGCATGTTGATACTGGAGATCATATTATAGTTATTAACGCGGAAAAAATCCGCGTGACCGGAAAGAAAATGACGGACAAGATATATCAGACTTATTCCGGATATCCGGGAGGGCAGAAGGAATACAGTTTAGAGACAATGCTCAAGAATAAGCCTGAGGAGGTTATCAGGCTGGCGGTTAAAGGTATGCTGCCGCATAATTCCTTGGGCAGACAGATGCTTTTAAAACTGAAAGTTTATAAAGGCAGTGAGCATCCGCATGCAGCTCAGAGCCCTCAGGAATTAAAAAAATGAACACGTATAACCACGAATCGAACACGAATTTAGCACGAATGCTAAAGAATTTATTAGTGGTGATTTGTGTGTAATTTGTGTTAATTCGTGAATTAGCCGAACAAAGTGAGGCTAATTAAAGGAGGTAGAGTTTTGGTTAAAGATATAAGATATTGTGCTACAGGTAGAA
The DNA here is from genome assembly GCA_043806135.1 of Candidatus Omnitrophota bacterium. Taxonomy (GTDB): domain Bacteria; phylum Omnitrophota; class Gorgyraeia; order B26-G9; family B26-G9; genus JAGLQQ01. The sequence continues at coordinate 18,935 of JAZDHG010000027.1, read as the reverse complement.
GAAAAGAAGCCGTTGCCAGAGTGGAATTAAAACCAGGCAAAGGAGAATTTGTCGTCAACAAAAGACTGCTCGATAGTTATTTTGGCAGAGAAGTTTCCAGAATGCTTATCAAGCAGCCGTTGATCGTTGTTAACCTGTTGAGCAAATTTAATGTAAGTGCCAATGTCGCCGGAGGCGGTCTTTCCGGACAGGCCGGTGCTATTGCCCACGGTATAGCCAGGGCTTTACTTAAATATGATGCCAATCTCAAACCTTTATTGAAAAAAGGGCATTTTCTTACCCGCGATCCTCGCATGAAAGAGCGTAAAAAGTATGGGCAGAAGGGCGCTCGTGCACGCTTCCAGTGGACAAAGCGATAAACCTTATTGTTTTTGTCTGCAATTCTCAAAGCAAGATAAGAATACAAGTCTAATCTTTGCCTTAAAAATTCTTAACTTATTTTCATTAAACATGTTACATTAAAAAACCTATATTTTTACCTTAAGAGTGTGCAGGTTTTTGCATAAATTTATAAAAAACGATCATAAGATATAAATTGTTTAAATGTAATATGTTATGTACTTTATATATTTTTTGTGTCAGAGCATTAGTTTTAAAAGCCTAAAACAGAGAGTTTCCGTCTAAAAATATATTGACGCCTAAGGGATTTTAACTTATAATATCCTTTTATTTAATCGAATACATGTTTTGACGAAATATAAATGATTTTTAATCTTATTAGAGTTCAATTTAATTTTCCCTGAGAGAACTCGGTGAAATTATTATAATAATTTCACCTTAAGTTTTGGGAACAATCCCGCCATAGTGCGGACCCGCTTAAAAACAGCCCTGCAAGAGGGACAAGCGGGATAAATTCGCCCCTGCTCTTGCTTTTGCAAGAAAGCGCAGGGGATCATTTAGGAGTCGTTATGATAAAGGCAGCTGTAATCGGAGCAACAGGATACGCAGGTGAAGAGCTCATAAGTATATTGCTCAGGCATCCTGAAATAGAGATTTCCAATCTTGTTGCGAAAATAGAAAGAAGTACTCCAATCAGCAGTATTTTTCCCTGGTTGGAAAATAAGCTTGATCTTGAGTGTAACAGCCGGATCGATGTGGAAGCGATATCGAAAAGCAGCGATGTGGTTTTTCTTGCTCTGCCGCACAGAGTATCAATGGAAATAGCGCCGAGTTTTTTAAGCGCGGGCATGAAGGTAATAGATTTCAGCGCTGATTACCGGCTTAAGGATTTAAATGAATACCAGAAGTGGTACGGAGTAACGCATAAAAGCAAAGAATTTGTCAAAGACAGCGTATACGGACTTTGCGAGCTGAACCGGGAAAAGATCAAAAAAGCAAATTTAATTGCCAATCCCGGATGTTACCCGACCGGCGCAATATTGACATGCGCTCCCTTTTTGAAAGAGGATATTGTCGATTCGGATATTATTATTGACGCTAAATCAGGAACAAGCGGGGCGGGAAGAACCCTTGCTGTGTCGCTGCTGTATTCAGAAGTTAACGAGAATTTTAAGGCTTATAAGGTTTGTAATCATCAGCACAGCCCTGAGATCACTCAAGAACTCCAGCTGCAGTCTAAAGGAAAAGTGCATTTAAGTTTTGTGCCGCACCTTGTGCCTATGAACAGAGGAATATTAAGCACGATATACATGAACTTGAAGAAAAATATCTCTGTATTCGAAGCAGTTGATGTGCTTAAGAAATTTTACCAGGGAGAACCGTTTATCCGCATCAAACAGGCGGATATGTTCCCGGAAATAAAGGATGTAAGAAACAGCAATTTTTGCGATATCGGTATTAAGATAGACCAGAAACGGCTTATCGCGATCGCGGCCATAGATAATCTTGTTAAAGGCGCTGCAGGTCAGGCGGTCCAGAACTGCAATATAATGTTCGGGATCGATGAAACAATGGGGCTTTTGTAATGAAGGAATTAAAAAAAGGAACAATCAGCACCCCCTTGGGGTTTAAAACCAATGCTCTTTGGTGCGGATTAAAAAAGAAAAAATTTGATCTGGCCCTGATCTATTCGATCGTAAGGGCACGCTCAGCCGGAGTGTTTACCAGAAATAAAGTAAAGGCAGCTCCTGTTGAACTTGGTATAAAGAACTTAAAAGATAATCATGCCCAGGCGATCATTATCAATAGCGGCAATGCCAACTGCTGTACAGGCAAAAGAGGAAAAGAAGATGCTCTTTTAATCACGAAATTGCTGGCAGCACAGTTGAAACTTAAGACAAAAGACGTGCTCATGTCATCAACCGGCGTGATCGGCAAGTATCTGGCCAAGGAAAAGATAATCAGTTCTTTACCTGAACTGGCCGGCGGCTTGGGATTTAATAACGCGCATAAAACGGCTCAGGCAATAATGACAACCGATACTTTTTCCAAGCAGGTCGCGGTTGAGATAAAGATCAAAAATAAACCGGTTACTGTCGCGGCTGTGGCCAAGGGCGCCGGCATGATCTGCCCTAATATGGCGACCATGCTTTGCTTTGTTACCACAGACGCAAATATAGAACAGGCAGCGCTCAAAAAGGCTTTAAAAACCGCGGTTGATGCGTCATTTAACTGTATCAGCATTGACGGGCAGATGAGCACAAACGACAGCGTTATTATAATGGCCAATGGATTAGCCGCAAATGCAATGATCAGGGAAAATAGCCGGGAGAGCGGGATCTTTGTTCAGGCGCTTAAACATGTATGTCTTGAGCTGGCCAAAATGATCATAAAAGACGCAGAGGGAGCGACAAAGTTTATAGAGATAAATATTAAAGGCGCCCGGAACAGAAAAGCAGCGAATACCGCGGCTATGGCCATAGCAAATTCAATGCTTGTCAAAACAATGATCGCCGGCAATAATCCCAACTGGGGAAGGATACCGGCGGCTTTAGGCGCAGCAGGTATTGATCTGGATCAGGAAAAAATGGAGTTGTCTTTACAGAAAAAAGTCGTATATAAGAACGCAAAACCTGTTTTAAAAGATCAGCTGAGCCTGATCAATAGTCTTAAGAAAAAAGATATAAATATCACTGTAAATCTGAATAACGGCAGTTTTGAACATACGGTATTCAGCAGTGATCTGACCGTAGAGTATGTAAAAGTGAATATGGCTTACAATTGATAGTAACCGGTAACCAGAGACACTTGTCTTCGTTTGGCGGTTGCGATGCCCGTATCGGTTCAAAAGGCAGCGGTAACGGTTAGAAGCGTATAAGTTTTTTTAAAATAGTTTTTTAAGAGAACAAAGAGAGCCTGCGTCCTTCGTTTTTAGAAGCAATACTGATTTTTTAAGCAACTATTAGTAACTCTTATTAACGTTTAGTAACCGATAGTAACTGTAAAAAAGTGTTAACTATTCTAGGACAAGACATGGTTTTTTCAATAGTCTTCTTCTGACAACTGGTAACTGGAGATTATTAAAAATATGGTGAAAGAAGCTTCAAAAAAAGTCGAGATTCTTATAGAGGCGCTGCCGTATATAAGACAGTTTTATGGAAAAGTAGTTGTGATTAAATATGGAGGAAGTGCTGTTGAACAATCAGAACTAAACCAATCCATACTTGAAGATATTACTTTTATGAACCATGTGGGTATTCATCCTGTTATTGTGCATGGAGCAGGACCTTTTATAACTAAAAGGATGAAGGACTCAGGAGTTGAGGTAAAGTTTGTAAACGGCATGAGGGTTACGGATGAAAAAACGCTTAATATCGTTGCGGAGGCTTTAAACGAGGTAAATAAAAATATCGTCAGGGAACTTAATGCCAAAGGAAATGAAGCCAGAGGTTTCGTGGGAAAGAATGGAGAGCTTATCAGCGCAAAAAAGAAAAATATGGGTGTTGATGTCGGATTTGTCGGAGAGGTTACCGGTTTTGACAGTAAGCTGATGTATAGCTTGCTGCATTCCAAGATGATCCCGGTTATCGCGCCGCTTGGAATAGGCGAGGACGGACAGCTTTATAATCTTAATGCGGATACCGTCGCCGCGGAGATATCCGTGGCTATGCAGGCAGAAAAACTGGTTCTGCTGACAAATGTCCGCGGCATAATGAAGGATATTGATGACCCTGAATCACTGCTTTCAACGGTCACCCTGAAAGACCTTGATAAATTATTTGAAAGCAAGGTGATCAAGGGAGGCATGCAGCCTAAAGTTGAGGCCTGCAGATTTGCCGCCGAACGTGGAGTGCATAAAACACATATAATCGATGCCCAGATACTGCATGCGCTTTTGCTGGAGATATATACAGATAAAGGTATCGGTACGCAGATAATAAAAGATAATAAGAAAATAATTAGAAAAATGTGAAAGAAGGCAAAAAACATGGATGCGAGTAAAGTAATTGATCTTTATGATGAATATGTAATGGCAAATTATACCCGCAAGAGCCTGGTGATAAAAAAAGCAAAAGGCAGCTGGGTTTATGCCGCGGACGGTAAAAAGTATCTTGATTTTTTTCCGGGATGGGCAGTAAGCGGTATCGGTTATTGCCATCCGCGTGTGGTAAAAGCCGTGCAGAGACAGGCGGCAAAAATAATGCATGTTTCAAATAATTACTATAATGAAGTGCAGGCTCAGCTTGCGCAAAAACTTTCGCTGAATTCTTTCGGAGGCAAGGTTTTTTTCTGTAATTCAGGAGCCGAAGCAAATGAAGGGGCGTTTAAACTTTCCCGCGCTTTCGGAAACCCTAAGCGTTATGAGGTAATAACTATGCAGGGTTCTTTTCACGGCAGAACTCTTGCCTGCACTGCTGCTACAGGACAGGATAAATGCAAACTCGGATTTGAACCCATACCTGAGGGATTTCAGAGTATTCCCTTCAACGACAAAGAAGCGTTAAAAGCGGCGGTAAGTGATAAAACAGCGGCGATAATGATCGAGTTGATACAAGGTGAAGGCGGTATCAAAGTCGCGGAAAGCAATTATGTGCGGTTTATCCGGGAATTATGCGATAAGAATAATATGCTTTTTATCGTTGATGAAGTTCAGACCGGAATGGGCAGAACAGGAAAAATGTTTGCTTATCAGCATTACGGTATTGAACCGGATATTATTACTCTGGCCAAAAGCCTGGGAGGAGGCATGCCCATCGGAGCGATGATCGCGCAGAAAAAGATAGCAGGAACCCTGCGCCCTGGAATGCACGCATCTACTTTCGGGGGCAATCCGGTCGCCTGCGCCGGAGCCTTAGGTGTGTTTGAGGCCATAGAAAAAGAGCAGTTATTAAATAATACATTGGAGATGGGAAATCTTCTGAAAAATGAAATGATAAAATTAAAAGGAAAATATCCGATAATAAAGCAGGTCAGGGGCCTGGGGCTGATGCTAGGCTTGGAGATCATTGTGAATGCGCCTAAAGCTTATGACTACTGTTTTGCTAAAGGACTGCTGATTAACTGCACTCAGGGTAATACGCTTAGAATAATGCCGTCAATGACCGTTACGGAAAAAGAAATTAAGATTGCTATGAGTATTCTGGAAGAAGCGATCAGCAAATGTTAAAAATGTTAAGAACAGGATAATATTATGAATAAAGATCTTATCTCAGGGTTCGACTTAAGCACGGGTGATATTAACGCTATATTTAGTCTGACCAAAAAACTGAAAAAGAAAAAAATAAGCACCGAGCTTTTTGGTAAAACAGTCGGGCTTGTGTTTCAAAAACCATCGGTTAGGACCAGAGTCTCTTTTGAAGTAGGCGCAAGGCAGCTGGGTGCTGACTGCATTTACCTTGCTCCGCAGGATATCCATTTGGGATCAAGAGAACCGATAAAAGACATAGCCCGCGTGCTCACAAGATATCTTGACGGCATTGTTGCCAGAACTTTTTCACATACACATATTCTGGACCTGGCACATTATGCAAAGGTGAGCGTGATTAACGGATTGAGCGATCTTTATCATCCGGCGCAAGCCTTGGCGGACATTTATACCATAGTTGAGAAAGCGGGAAAATGTAAAGGACAGAAACTTGTTTTTATTGGTGACGGTAATAATGTTGTTCATTCTCTTGCGGCCTTGAGCGCAAAGGTCGGACTCAATTTTTCACTGGCCACACCTCTTGGGTATGAGCCGGATAAAAAGATCTGGCAGGAGGCTTTGAATATAGCTAAAAAGACGGGAACTAAAATAACGCATTGCTATGACCCTAAACAGGCGCTTAAAGGCGCGGATTTTGTTTATACTGATGTCTGGACTTCTATGGGGCAGGAAAAAGAAAGAAAAAAGCGCTTAAAGGATTTTAGAAGATTTCAGATCAATTCCAAATTGCTTAGGTCTGTCGGCAAGAATTGCGGCATTATGCATTGTATGCCTGTACACAGAGATGAAGAGATAACCGACGAGGTTATAGAATCAAAGAATTCTATAGTTTTCGATCAGGCCGAGAACAGGCTGCATGTGCAAAAGGCAGTTATGGCATTGCTGATAAAGTAGCAAGCATAGAGCAGAGAGTAAAAACAGGGAACAATTTATTGCAGGTTAGAAAATTCTGTTATCTAGTTATTTGTTAATAAGATTAGTTTTATTATAGCGAACTTAATATCTAGACAGTGCAAGGAGAAAAGATTTTTTCGCTACTTGCTACTCTCTACTCGCTACTTATAAATAAGGAGCATAAAAATGAAAAAAGTTATACTTGCTTATTCAGGCGGATTGGATACTTCCTGCTGCGTAAGGTGGCTTCAGGATAAAGGCTTTGAGGTGGTGTGTTTCAGTGCTAACCTGGGCAGTGAGTTTTCTCCTGAGAAGTTGAAAAAGAAAGCAAAGCAAAGCGGGGTTTCCAAGATATATGTATTGGATCTGCAGAAAGAATTTGCCGATGATTATATTCTGCCTGCATTAAAGGCAAATGCGGTTTATGAATCAAAATATGTGCTTTCAACCGCACTCGGCAGGCCGCTTATCGCAAAATACCTGGTGGATATAGCACATAAAGAGAAAGCGATTTATGTGGCGCACGGCTGTACGGGAAAAGGTAATGATCAGGTAAGAATAGATACAACCGTAAAGATCCTGGACCATAAATTGGAAATAATTGCGCCGCTTAGAGTATGGGAGCTTACTTCTCGAGAGTCTGAGATCGCCTATGCCAAAGAAAAAAAGATCCCGGTTTCCACAACTAAGGAAAAGATATACAGTGTTGACCAGAATATCTGGGGCATAAGTATTGAAGGCGGGATGATGGAAGATCTGAATAATGCTCCGGATGAGGCGGCCTATGTTTTAACTAATAGCATAGAAAAGACACCGTCAAAGGCAGAGTATGTGGAAATAGAATTTTATAAAGGAGCCCCGGTAAAAGTAAACGGTAAGAAAAAGAGTATGCTTGAGATAATCGAGATCTTAAATAAGACCGGCGGCAAGCATTGTATCGGCAGAAGCGACCTTGTTGAAGATCGGACCGTGGGGATCAAATCCCGGGAGGTCTATGAGGCTCCGGCTGCCTGGATATTGATCCGGGCTCACCAGGAACTTGAAAGCTTGACTTTAGATAAAGAAACGCTGAATTTTAAAGAGATCGTTGCCTTAAAATATTCACAGCTTGCATATCAGGGGTTGTGGTTTTCACGGCTCAGGAAAAGCCTGGATGCCTTTGTGAAATTAACGCAGGAAAGAGTCACAGGCTCTATCAAGCTGAAGCTTTTCAAGGGCAACATCAGTGTGGCATCAAGAAAAGCGAAATATCCTCTTTATAAGAAGGAACTGGCAACCTATGGAGAAAAAGATCAGTTTGACAGGCAGGACGCAAAAGGTTTTATTGAGATATTCTCATTGCCGTACAGGGAGAAATAAGTTAAAAGTAAAAAGTTACAAGTTAAAAGTAGAAAAACAGCTAATAGCTAATGGCTGACAGCTGATGGCTAATAACCATTGACTCTCGACCATTGACCATTGACGGGTTAACTTAAGGAGTTATGATGTCCAAGAAACTTTGGGGCGGAAGATTTAAAAAGAAGATCGATAAAGACTTTGAAGAATTTTCAAAATCGATACAGTATGATTTCAAGCTGGCAAGGGTAGATGTATTTCATTCCATAATACATACTTTTGCTTTGAGCGGCAGCGGTCTTTTAAATAAAAAAGAAACAAAGACGATTATTGACGCTCTAAATGAGATCATTAAAGAGATCGATTGCGGAAGTTTTAAGCCTGATATGTCGAGTGAGGATATCCATACGGATATCCATAACAGGCTACAGAAGAAGATCGGGAAACTTTCGGCAAAGGTGCATACCATGCGTTCCAGAAACGATCAGATCGTATTTAATGAAAAGTTTTATTGTCTTAATGAGGCCATAAACATCAAGGATCTGATCGGCGAGATATTAAAAAGTTTTCTTGTTCTGATGGGAAAATACGATAAACAGCCATTCATCGGATATACTCATACGCAAAGAGCACAGGTGATCCTTTTCAGCGATTATCTGAGTGCTTTCGGCCATATGCTGGTCAGGGACTCAAGTAGAATAAAAAGATTTTATGATTCTGTGATCCCTTATGTCGGGGCCGGAGCCCTGGCGGGAACTTCTTTGCATAGAAACGAATATTTTAAGGCCATTGATGATTTTTCCAATTATTATCAAATGGGTTCTGATAAGATAAAATCAGTGGAAAGCTCGATCGATAATGTGAGCGACCGGGATTTTCTGATTGAATTCCTGGGAATAATCTCTATTATCCAGATGCATCTTTCAAGGCTTGCCGAGGATTTTATTCTTTATTCCACTCAGGAGTTTGATTATCTTGACCTGCCTGAGGAATTTTGTACGGGAAGTTCGCTTATGCCTCATAAGAAAAACCCGGATTTTCTTGAGCTTGTGCGGGGATATACCGGAAGAATTTACGGCAACCAGGTGTCTTTGATGACCACGATGAAAGGGCTGCCCATGACGTATAACCGGGACATGCAGCTTGATAAGGAGCCGTTGTTTTCATCGGTTGAGACTATTAAGGACGAGCTGAAGATAATGGCTAAATTTATAAAAGGCATCAAGCTCAATAAAAATATTATCGCTGAGGCGCTGCTTGATGAGCGGCTTTATGCCACGGAACTTGCGGAATTCCTGGTCTTTAAGGGCATTGCTTTTAAAGATGCTCATGATATAGTTGGCAAACTTATACGGTATTCACAAGATAATAAGACTCAAATAAAGCAAATGCCGGATGAGGCGCTTAAAAAATTCTGCGCCAAATTAAATTCTAAAGATATCACAAGGGTGATGAATGCTACGCATGCGATCACCTCTAAAAGATCGGTCAAAAAAAAGGTGCCGAAACCAGATGCATGATTTTAAATTTAAAAACAACCGAATGTTCTGCGAAGATGTAGATTTGGGAAAAATCGCACGTGAAGTGGGTACGCCTGTTTTTGTTTACAGCCGCAAGACCCTATTGGATAGATTTGCTGAACTTAAATATGCTTTTAAAGAGATCGATCCGTTGATCTGCTACTCAATGAAGGCAAATTCCAATTTAAGTATCTGCCGGCTGCTTGTAAAAGCCGGAGCCGGGATGGATATTGTTTCCGGAGGCGAACTGTTTAGAGCTAAGAAAATAAAGGTTAATGCAAAAAAGATCGTTTATGCCTCTGTGGGCAAGACTGATGAGGAGATAATAGATGCGGTTAAAAGCGGCATTTTATTTTTTAATGTCGAATCAGTAGCGGAACTCCAGAGGATCAACTTTATTGCCAAAAGTTTAAATAAAAAACAAAAGGTGGCTATACGCATTAACCCGGATGTCGATGCTAAAACGCATCATTATATTACTACCGCGAAAAAGCAAAACAAGTTCGGGATAGATATCAAGACAACGAATAATATTTTTCTCTCATATGCTAAAAAGCTTAAAAACGTGGATATATGCGCTATTCATATGCATATAGGTTCGCAGATCGAGACGGTAAAACCGTTTGTCCAGGCTGTAAAAAAATCTGTCGCCCTGATTGATGAGCTGAATGCTAAAGGAGCATGTATTACGCATCTTAATATCGGCGGCGGTATGGGAATAGTTTACAAAGACGAAAAGCCGCAGACAGCAAACCAATACGCTAAGGCGATACTGCCGATAATTAAAAACAAAGGCCTTAAACTTATTTTGGAGCCGGGAAGATTTATTGCCGGTAATGCGGGAGTTCTGCTGACTAAAATAATTTATGTAAAAAATACTCAGGTTATGAGGTTTTATATCATTGATGCGGCCATGAATGATCTGCTGCGCCCTTCATTCTATGAAGCCTATCATGAGATCATACCGGTCAAGAAGGCCAAAGGGAATAAATTGAAAAGTGCCGATATTGTCGGTGCTGTGTGTGAGAGTGGAGATTTCTTGGCAAAACAGCGGCTTTTACCTGAGATTTTAAAACAAGATGATATCCTCGCGGTCATGAGCGCGGGTGCTTACGGTTTTAGCATGTCCAGTAACTATAACAGCCGCAAACGCGCCGCGGAGGTTTTAGTAAATGGAAAAAAATATCAGCTGATAAGAATTCGTGAAAGTTATGGTGATTTGATAAGGAACGAAATTGTCGCTAAAGTATGAGGAGTATGTATGAAAAAACAGGCTAAGAAAAAGAAGCAGATAAAAAAGGTTGCCGTGAAAAAGGCAGCAAGAAAAAAATCTGTGGTAAAGAAGAAACTCGTGCGCAAAAAAGAAAAAATTTTCAATAAGAAAACAAAAGCACCGGCTGCCCCCAGAAAAAGAAAATTTGATTTCACAAAAATGGTTGCATCAGGAAATGACTTTATTGTTTTTGATAACAGGCGCAGCAATCTTAAAAGCGGATCAGAGATAGCCGTGAGCCTTTGTCCTAGGACCACAGGCATAGGCGCCGACGGACTGATCTTTATCGAGAAATCAAAAAAAGCCGATTTTAAAATGCGTATATTCAACCCCGACGGCTCTGAGGCCCAGATGTGCGGCAATGGTATCCGCTGTGCGGCCCTTTATAAAGGCAAAAAAAATACCCGGATTGAAACGCTGGCAGGTTTTTTGAACGCGGAAATTCGTAATGACGGGATAAAGGTTAAAATGACCAATCCCAAAGACCTGCAGCTGAATGTTAATCTGGATATTGACGGACGGGTTTATCAGGTAAATTATGTCAATACGGGAGTTCCGCATGCGGTACATTTTGTGGAGGATCTGGACGCAGCGAATGTCCGAATGCTGGGAAGATTGATCCGCTATCACCGGCAGTTTGAGCCGGAGGGAACAAATGTTGATTTTGAAAAAGTCCTTGAGCAGGATAATATCGGGATAAGGACCTATGAACGGGGGGTAGAGGCGGAAACGCTTGCCTGCGGTACCGGTTCTGTAGCCGCAGCTTTGATCTACCATTGTAAATTTGTCCAAGTAGAAGGCACATGCATGGTTAATGTGCATACAAAAGGAGATGAGATCCTGAGAGTATATTTTGATTATAATAACGGAACTTTCGAAAATGTCTGGTTAAAAGGCAAAGCGCGGATTGTATATAAGGGGGAATGTTATGTTTAAAGGTTCCATGGTTGCCATAGTAACGCCGTTTAATAACGGAAGGCTTGACGAAGAAAAAATAAAGGAATTGGTGGAATTCCACCTAAAGAATAAAACCAGCGCTATTGTTCCATGCGGAACGACAGGGGAATCAGCAACATTGTCCTTAGCTGAACATGAGCGTGTGATCGAGCTTGTTGTGGAGACGGCAAAAAACAGGATACCGATAATTGCCGGCACAGGCTCAAACAATACTACAGAAGCTATCAGGCTGACAAAACACGCAAAAGAAGCAGGCGCTGATGCCGCATTGCTGATCACGCCTTATTACAATAAACCGACACAAAAAGGTTTATATCTGCATTTTAAGCAAATAGCGGAAAATGTAAATATTCCGATAATCCTTTATAATATTGCCGGGCGCACTGCCGTAAACATGCTGCCTGAAACTATCGCTCAGCTGGCGTACGAATTTAAAAACATTATCGGAGTAAAAGAGGCCTCTGGAAGTCTGGAGCAGATGGCACGCATTAAGATGCTGGCGCCAAAGGATTTTCTGCTTATTTCCGGAGATGATGCGCTTACTCTGCCGCTTTTAGCTATCGGAGGAGTGGGGGTTATTTCTGTTGTTGCCAATATCATCCCTCAGGACATGGCCAGTATGGTAGAGGAATTTGAAAAAGGCAATCTTAAAAAAGCGCAGGAAATGCACTATAAAATGCTGCCGCTTATAGGAGCCATGTTTATCGAAACAAATCCTATTTGTGTCAAGACAGCAATGGAAATTTTAGGCATGTGCAAACCAGGTTTACGTCTGCCTTTGTGTCCTATGGATAAGGATAATTTGATTAAACTCAAAATGGCCTTGAAAGATTACGGGCTTTTAAGAAAGAAGCAAAAGAAATGATCAATATTGCGGTTATTGGCTGCTGCGGGAAAATGGGCAAGCGTATTATCGCGCTTGCCAAAAATGATAGAGAGCTTAAACTGAGAGCAGCCTTAGAAAGAGAAGGGCATCCTGAGCTGGGCAGCATAATCGAGGGTGTGCGTATTAGTGATAATATAAACTGTATTAAAAACGCTGATGTGGTGATTGATTTTACGCCAATACCCCAGAAGAGAGAATTACTTGATGCAGTTGTGCGTTTTAAAAAGTATTTGGTTATCGGTACTACCGGTTTAAATCCCGCACAGGTCCAAGAAATAGAAAAAACAGCGGCTTATGCGGCTATTCTGTATTCACCGAACATGTCTGTGGGTGTTAATCTGCTTTTTAATCTTATCAAAGAAGCTGCGGCAAAATTGAAAAATTATAATGTGCGCATAAAAGAAGCGCATCATATTCACAAAAAAGATTCCCCAAGCGGTACGGCTAAGAAAATAGCCGAGATCATTACGGATAAAACCCAAAAGAAGGTTACTGATATCGAAGCGATCCGGGAAGGGGAAATCATCGGTGATCATGAAGTCACTTTTGAGAGCAGCCTGGATACCATTGTGCTTAAGCACAGCGCTAAAACGCGTGATATCTTTGCCCAGGGGGCACTTGATGCGGCAATTTGGCTTTATGGCAAACCGGCCGGGCTATATTCTATGCAGGATGTATTAGGTAAGTAAAGTCGTAAGCTACGAGTTACAAGTTATGAGTTACGAGTTAAAAAAACAGTGGATAGAAAAAAATAAAACAAATTATAAATTGAAAATTGAATATTTTTTAAATATTAAAGCTGTAGGGGCGTGCCTTGCGTGCGCCCGTCATAACATACAATTATTAAAAACGAAAATTCTAATATGAAACAACATCAAGAGCTGAAAGGATGATTAGAAGATGCAGATTGAGAGTGCCAAAACATTAAAAAAACTCCCACCATATCTGTTCGTAGCTATAGATAAGGCAAAGCGTCAGGCAAGAGCAGAGGGTAAGGATCTAATAGATCTAGGCATAGGCGATCCGGACACGCCTACGCCTGAGCATATAATTGAATCGCTTTATAAAGCAGCCAAGGATCCGGCTAATCACCGTTATGCTTTGGATGCGGGAATGCCTGCTTTAAAAAATGAGATCTCTCTGTGGCATAAAAAAAGATTTAACGTAACTCTGGATGCACAGACTGAAATACTTCCTTTGATCGGCTCCAAGGAGGGGATAGCACATACGCCTTTTGCTTTTTTAAATAAATCTGATGTCGTACTTGTTCCTGACCCGGCTTATCCGGCTTACCGCAACGCAACGATCTTAGCCGGAGGCGAACCTTATTTCATGCCTTTGCTGGAAAGTAATGGTTTTTTGCCTGATCTGAAAAAAATTCCGGCATCGATATTGAAGAAAACAAAACTTCTGTTCTTAAATTATCCGAATAATCCTACTGCCGCCATTGCGCCCAAGAAATTTTTGCAGGAAGTTGTTGAATTTTCCGTAAAGAACAAAATAATTCTTTGTTTTGATATGGCTTATTCCCAGATGTGCTATGATAAATACCGCGCTCCGAGCATATTTGAGATAGACGGGGCAAAGGAAGTTGCGGTTGAGTTCCATTCGCTTTCAAAGACATATAATATGACCGGCTGGAGACTGGGCTGGGTCTGCGGTAATAAGGATGTTGTCGCGGCTATTGCTAAGATCAAGTCCAATATAGATTCGGGTATTTTTCAGGCAATACAGATAGCAGGCATCACAGCACTTAAAACAAAAGAAGAATTTAAACGGAAAATGTGTAAAATGTATGAGGCTAGGCGGGACTTGCTGGTGGACGGATTGGAAAAACTGGGCTGGTCCATAAATCCGCCGAAAGCGACTTTTTATCTATGGACAAAAATACCGCATAAGATGGATTCGATCAATTTCTGCAACATGATCATGGAAAAAGCCGGTATTGTAGCTACTCCCGGAGTGGGTTTTGGTAAATATGGAGAGGGTTATGTGCGCTTTGCTTTGACCCAGGATAAAAAGAGGATAAAAGAAGCGGTTAAACGGCTTTCTTTTTTATGACACTTATTTGGCATAAAGTCTATTTAGGCATCGGATCCAACCTTGGCAACCGCAGAGGAAATGTCGAAAAAAGTCTCCGTCTTTTGGAAGGGGAAAAAGAGATTCGCATTAAAAAGCAGTCTTCTTTATACAAAACTAAACCTGTTGGCGGCCCTAAACAAAGAGATTTTAAGAACGGCGTTGTTTTAATTGAAACTACGTTGAGTGCAAAAATTCTTTTAAAGGTTCTCAAGATTATCGAAAATAAATTAGGCAGAAAGAAGGATGCCCAGAAGTGGGGACCGCGGGTAATTGATCTGGATATTCTCACCTATGATCAGATTGTTCTTAAGAGCAACCGTTTGAGCGTACCTCATCCGAGAATGCACGAGCGTTTTTTTGTGTTGGCGCCTTTTGCCCAGATCTCCCCCAGATTCAAGCATCCGCTTTTGAATAAAACGGTTGGCAAACTTCTATCTGAGCTGGAAAGCAAATGACGGCTAATAATCTTAAAGAAAAAAGCAAAGTGCTTGCAGGTGTTTGTGCCAGAGGCGGCGATTATTTTAATATCGATCCTGTTGTGCTGAGGATCTTCTTCTTGATGCTTGCAATATTTTGGGGTATCGGGGTTTTGCTATATGTGCTGTTTGCGGCCTTCTTGCCTGTGGTAACAAAAGAGAAAAATGAAAATAATTCGTAATATTGCCAGTATGCAAAATCGCATTAAAGAAATACGCAAAAAGGGCAAAACCATAGGTTTTGTACCGACCATGGGCTATCTTCACTCCGGACACATCAGTTTAGCTCACCAGTCTGTTAAAAAGTGTGATATTACGGTAATGAGTATTTATGTTAACCCTATGCAGTTTGGGCCTCGTGAAGATTACAAAAAGTATCCGCGTGATTTAAAAGCGGATGTTAAACTAGCCAAAAAAGCAGGTGTTGATTATCTGTTTGTTCCCTCTGATTCTGATATGTACCCGCAGGGTTTCTCAAGTAAGGTTGTTGTAACTAATGTTACTGAAATGCTTTGCGGCGTGTCAAGGCCAGGACATTTTGAAGGTGTGACTACGGTTGTTTTAAAGCTGTTTAATATTATAATGCCGGATGCGGCTTATTTCGGACAGAAGGACGCTCAGCAGGTTATTGTTATAAAAAAAATGGCCAAAGACTTGAACCTGCCCTTGGAAATAAAAGCTTTACCTATTGTACGTGAAAATGACGGACTGGCTATGAGTTCGCGTAATTCATATTTAAGTAAAACGCAGAGACTGCAGGCGCTCTGTCTATATCAGGCCTTATCAAAAGCCAGGCAGCTGATACGCTGCAAAGAGCGCAATCCGGCTAAAATCATTGCCGCAATGAAAAGATTGCTTCTTCGAGGGAAGTCTGTTAGAATAGACTACATTAATATCGTCGATGCCGAGGATCTGCAGGTTAGGAAAATTATCAAAGGAAAGGTTTTGATAGCGCTTGCGGTATTTATCGGCAAGGTGCGTTTAATTGATAATATCATTGTTAAAGTAAAAAATAAAAAGTTAAAAAAACAATAATGAGTGATAGTTTATTGATTTCATAAAGGAGAAAATTTGATGTTGCGAATAATGTGTAAATCAAAAATACATTTAGCCACAGTAACTGACGCTAATCTCAAATATATGGGCAGCATAACCATAGACAAGAAATTATTGAAAGCTGCAGACATTTATCCTGATGAGCGGGTGCAGGTGGTGAATCTAAATAACGGGGCAAGGGTCGAGACTTATGTCTTAGAAGGTAAAGCCGGCAGCGGTGTGGTATGTATGAACGGTGCGGCGGCGCGATGGGCGCAAGTGGGAGATATTGTTATTATAATTTCTTACGGTTTGATGGATTGCAAACAGGCGAAAGCAAATAAGCATAAAATCGTTTTTGTTGACAGCAAGAACAGACAGGTGAAGAGAAAATCAGATGCTAAAAAATCAGCCTCTAAGCGATGATAAAAAATACATATCTACGCTAAAGAAAAGAATTCTCGCGTTAAAGCAGGAAAAACAAGCAATAATTATAGCGCATAATTATGAACGCCCGGAGGTACAGCAGATAGCTGATATCCTCGGAGATTCGCTGGAACTAAGCCGCGCTGTGATGAAAGTAGATGCAAAAGTAGTGGTTTTCTGCGGAGTTCATTTTATGGCAGAAACTGCTTCTATCCTCAATCCTCAAAAAAAGATTCTTCTGCCCGTAAAAGAAGCAGGCTGCCCAATGGCAGACATGATCGATCTCAAGGGGCTGCTTAAGCTAAAAAAAACTAATCCAGGGGTTCCGGTGGTTTGCTACGTAAACTCATCCGCAGAGGTCAAAGCAGAAAGTGATGTTTGCTGTACATCCAGCAACGCTCTGGAAATAGTGGTCTCATTACCGAATAAAAAGGTCATATTTGTTCCGGATAGAAATCTGGGGTCTTATATCCAGTCAAAATTGCCGGAAAAAGAAATTTTGCTCTGGGAAGGATTCTGCCCGACGCATATGCGTATTTCCGAACAGGAGATAATCACCTGTAAAAAACAGCACCCAAAAGCAAGCTTTATGGCCCATCCGGAATGCCCCCAAAAGCTGCTCAAACATGCCGATTATATAGGATCTACGAGCGGGATGCTTAAATATGCAAAGAATACTAAAGAAAAAGAGATCATTGTCGGTACGGAACTGGGGATGATTTATAGGCTGAAAAAGGAAAATCCCGGGAAGAAATTTTACAGTCCGAGCGAGCATTTTATCTGTGCGGATATGAAACTGACAACACTCGGCTGGCTTTTGCATAGTTTAGAAAACATGGTTTATGAAGTCAGCGTGAGTGAACAAATAAGAAAAAAAGCAAAAAGGGCCTTAGATAAAATGCTGATGTGCTGTCCTGCGGAAAAAAAGAAAACAAAAGAGGATAAAAAAGCGAAAAGATGATTAAAGTAGGTATTGTCGGCTGCGGTGCTATAGGATCTTATCTTGTTAGATCCATTTGCAAGAGG
Source organism: Candidatus Omnitrophota bacterium (assembly GCA_043806135.1). Taxonomy (GTDB): domain Bacteria; phylum Omnitrophota; class Gorgyraeia; order B26-G9; family B26-G9; genus JAGLQQ01. The sequence continues at coordinate 1,480 of JAZDHG010000027.1, read as the reverse complement.
TATAAAGGAAAAATTGATCTTGTCGGGGTATGCGATATAGAGAAGAGTAAAATAGTAAAGCTTAACCGCTCATTGAAAAAGAAAATAATTTATTGTCCGCTGAAAACTCTGGTTAAGCGCAGTGATTTGGTCATTGAAGCGGCGAACGGCATAACGGCCGCTGAGGTTATAAAAGAAGCACTTGTTTGCGGGGCTGACGTAATGATTATGAGCGTAGGAGGGATACTTCTGAATCCGGGCTTACTGAAAAAAATCGAGAAAAAAAAGATAAAGCTTTATGTGCCAAGCGGCGCTATTTCCGGACTTGATGCTCTTAAGGCGGCAAAAGCAGGCAGGATAACCAGTGTCAAGATAACAACCCGCAAGCCTATTGATGGTCTCATCGGGGCGCCTTACCTTAAAAAGAAGAACATCGACCTGACAACCATTAAAACCGAAAGAGTTATTTTCCGGGGATCGGCACTGGAGGCAGTGGCAGATTTCCCCCAAAATATTAATGTAGCGGCAATTTTAAGCTTAGCGGGCATAGGGCCTAAGAAAACCAGGGTAGAGATCGTCGCCAGCCGCAAAACGAAAAGAAATATACATACTATTGAAATTAAGGGAGATTTTGGTACAATATTAAATTGTACTGAGAACCTTCCCTCGAAGGTTAATCCAAAGACAAGTATGCTGGCAATGCTTTCGGCTATAGGGACACTTGACAGTATCTTAAGTAATGTAAAAATAGGAACCTGAAAATAATTTCAGCTATTCGGGATATGGTTGTGGATTGTAAAAATAAAGAAAGAAATATGGCAATGTGCAACTGCACATATGATCCGTGTTCGCGTAAAGGTACCTGCTGCGAATGCCTGCATTATCACAGAAAGATGGATCAATTGCCTGCATGTTTTTTTAATAAGGGGGATGAACAATCATACGATCGATCAGTTGTCCGATTTATAAACTCTAAAAGATAAAATCGATTGTGTAAAAAATTAATACTAGGAGGGAGGTGAAATCATGTCAGACAAAGTACAAAAGGTTGGAATTAAGAGAGAAAAAGGATATCTCTACTATTTAGACAAGCAGGGTGATATCTCCAAAGCAAAAATGGCTAGAGGCGGAAAGAAAGGCGGCAAACCTTCTAAGGTAGAAAAAACCGGCATTACTAGAGCAGAAGGATATCTGTATTTCATCGATAAGCAGGGAGATGTTTCTCGCGCTAAGATGGCAAGACGTAAAAAGAAAAAATAAGGTAATATAAAGTAATTAAACAAATAGATAATTATTGGCCCCTGTGAAGGTAACTTTACGGGGGCCCAATAGTCATTATAAATATATAATCGGTGATAAGCTATCACTAGTGTCCGGTTATAAGTCAAATAATTCTAGTTGGTTACAAGAATCAGTTAATTTGTTATTGTATTCAAAATCTGTAAGTAGTTGCAATATAGACACTTTCTCAAAAATAGTAACACTAAAAATTTGTAAAATT
>JAZDHG010000026.1:0-31205 GCA_043806135.1 Candidatus Omnitrophota bacterium | reverse complement strand
GGGGGGGGGAGCCATGGAAATCTTAAAAAAAATCAGGCAAAGAGCTAGACAAGTAAAAAAAACAATTGTTCTGCCGGAGGCAGATGACGACAGAATCTTACAGGCGGCTAAGATCGTAGTTGAAGAGGAATTGGCAAATATTATTCTAATATCCGCGGAGACAAACTTAAAAAGCAGAGCTGATGCATTTGGCCTTGACCTTACCCGCCTTAAAGTCATAAATCCCCTGGAAAGCCCGCATCTTGAGGAATTCTCAAACAAATTCTTTGAATTAAGAAAACATAAGGGGCTCAGCCTTGACGATGCCCGGGGGCAGATGAGTAAATTTGTAAACTTCGGCGCCATGATGGTAAGCGTTGGGTTAGCAGATGGTATGGTCGCCGGAGCCATGACTACTACCGCTGATGTGGCCAAGGCTGCTATCTATTGCATCGGCTTCGGAGAAAAAAACAGAACAATTTCCAGCTGTTTTTTAATAACTGTTCCTGATTGTATATATGGGGCAAACGGGACTTTTGTTTTTGCGGACTGCGGTATTGTGCCGGATCCTTCTCCATCACAGATGGCGAATATCGCTGCTTCGGCATCAGAACTTTTTAGATTGCTTGTTGAAGAAGAACCTCTTGTTGCCCTTTTAAGTTTTTCAACAAAAGGAAGCGCCCAGCACGAGATGGTAGATAAAGTGGTTAAGGCAAAGGAACTGATTAAAACTAAATATCCGGAACTGATTGCTGACGGAGAACTGCAGCTTGACGCGGCTATTGTACCCTCTGTTGCCAAGATAAAGGCGCCGGACAGTGATGTTGCGGGAAAGGCCAATGTGCTTGTTTTCCCGGACCTGAATGCAGGTAATATTTCATATAAAATGGTGCAACGCCTGGCAAAAGCAGAAGTGGTCGGTCCAATGCTGAACGGAGTTAAAAAACCGTGCAGTGATCTGTCACGCGGCTGTACTATAGATGAAGTAGTCAATGCTGTCTGCACAACGGCGATCAGGGTCATTGAAAATATGTAATTATTTAATTTAAAAAAGAGTCGGAAATTTAAAAATTTTAAACATGAATATTCTAGTTGTAAATTGCGGCAGTTCCTCTATTAAATACCAGCTTTTCTGCATGGAAAAGCATATGAGCCTTTTAAGCGGTATTGCAGAAAAGATCGGCAGTAGTGATTCATTTATTGTTCACCATAAGGGAGATAACTCGTACAAAGTAAAGGTCACCTTAAACGACTATTTTTCTGCTATTGAAAAAATCGCGCAGCTGCTGATTCATCCGATATGGGGAGCAATAAAGGATAAAAGTCAGCTTTATGCCATAGGTCATCGCGTTGTGCATGGAGGCGAGGAATTCAGGTCTTCGGTGCTGATCGATAAATATGTTATGAATAGGATCAAGTTTTACAGCAAACTCGCTCCTTTGCACAATCCTCCGGCCTATAATGGGATAAAGGCAGCAAAAAAATTGTTTTCTGATACAAAACAGGTTGCTGTATTTGATACTGCTTTTCACCAGACCATGCCTCAAGAGGCTTATCTGTACGGGCTCCCTTTTAAATTGTATAAAAAATATTGTATACGCCGTTACGGTTTTCATGGTACTTCGCACCGATACGTTGCTCAGGCGGCGGCAAAGGAACTTAAAAAACCGCTGGGGAAATTAAAGCTGATCACATGTCATTTGGGAAACGGCTGCAGTATCGCAGCTGTAAAGCACGGACGATCTGTTGATACAAGCATGGGGTTTACTCCTCTTGAAGGTCTGATAATGGGTACCCGGTGCGGAGATATTGATCCTGCTCTGGTCGGCTATATTATGGAAAAGGAAAAACTTAATATAGAGCAAGTAAATGCACTGATGAACAGAAAAAGCGGATTGCTTGGGATATCCGGAATTAGTAATGATATGCGTGATTTGCTGAAATTTGCCAAAGAAGGCAATAAGATGGCAAAGCTGGCAATTGATATTTTCATATATAAGGTCAAAAAATATATCGGTTCTTATATCGCGGCAATGAACGGAGCGGATGCGATTATTCTTACTGCGGGTATTGGTGAGAATGTATCTGTGGTTAAAACAAGGCTTCTTCGAGGATTGAGTAATGTTATCGGCAAAAAGATAAAAATGCTTACGATACACACCGAAGAAGAACGGTTGATCGCGATGGATACATTTGAATTAATACGGAACAAAAAATGAAAGTAAATGTCAATGAAATAACCAAGGATGGCTTATTTCTTGAAGAAATAAGCACAGGGAAAGACCTTGATCTCGGGCGGAAAGACCTTGAGTTCAATGAACCGGTTAAGATAAAAGCGGCTATTAATCGCGAATACGATAATGTGATTATACGCTTAGAAGTTGAAGCCCGTGGTGAATTTACATGCAGCCGTTGTTTAAAACAGAGTGTTTACAGTGTTAAAAAGGAAATTGATATAATAAGACCGCTTAGTGAGGGTACGGTCGTTGATATAACTGAAATTGCCAGGGATGAAATAATTCTTGATTATCCGTTAAAGCTGCTATGCCAGGATGATTGCAAAGGGATATGCCCTGGATGCGGCAATAATTTAAATACAAGGCTTTGTGTTTGTGATGAAAAACAGGATTTTACTAGAGGTATTGAAATAGATTAGTTAAATTAAGGAGGAAAAACAATGGCTCATCCAAAAAGAAAACACTCTAAAACAAGACGAGACAAAAAACGTGCCCATACTAAGCTGTCTGACCCGGCAATGTCTTTATGTCCAAGCTGCAATCAGCCAAAATTGCCGCACCGTGTGTGCCCGCATTGCGGGGTGTATAAAACAACCAAGTATGTCCAGAAGAAAGAAAAAGTTAAAAAGAATTAAGTAATAAGACAGGTTCCTAAGTGATACAAAAAGTTAAGAGAGGTTACGAAAGGTTATAATGCTTATAATCCTGATAACCTTTAGCAACTAATAGTAACCATTAGTAACTGATTGTAACCGAAAAAAGTGTTAACTATTTCAGGACAAGACAAGATTCCTTAAATAATGAGGGGATATATGAGAATAGCTGTTGACGCTATGGGTGGAGACAAAGCTCCTGATGTGATTATCAAAGGGGCGATACTGGCGGCCAAAGAAATAGACGCCGAGATAATACTTGTCGGCAGACAGGAAGTAATTGAGGCAAACCTATCTTCGCAAAAATTTGTTCCGGATAATATAACGGTCGTGAATGCAACTGAAGTCATAGAGATGGATGATTCTCCTGCTGTAAGCGTAAGGCGTAAAAAAGATGCATCTATAAATATAGCCGTGAAAATGGTTAAGGAGTGTCAAGCTGATGCTATTGTTTCAGCTGGAAATACCGGAGCGGTTGTATGTGCAGCAAGTCTATTTTTAAAAATTTTACCTGGAGTTGACCGCCCGGGCATAAGTGTTCTGCTGCCTACATTGAAAAACGTTGTACAGATGATCGATATGGGAGCTAATATAGATGCTAAACCTGAACACCTGATGCAATACGGCGTTATGGGCAGTATTTACAGTAAACATGTCTTAAATAAAAAAAACCCAAGTGTAGGATTGCTTAATATAGGTGAAGAGGAGACCAAGGGGCCTGAGTTCGTCAAGGAAACCTTTAAGCTTCTTGAGCAGAATAAAAATATAAATTTTATCGGGAATGTAGAAGGAAGGGATATTTATGTGGGCGATTGTGATGTGATTGTGTGTGACGGGTTCTTAGGAAATGTGGTTTTGAAGGTTTCTGAAGGACTGGCAGATGCGATAAAAGAGATGCTTAAGCGCAAGCTTTCGTCAAACATGATCACGAAGATAGGCTCTTTATTGAGCGCACCTGCATTTCGGGCACTGAAAAAGGAGATCGACTATTCTGAATATGGCGGGGCGCCATTGCTCGGGATTGACGGTGTTTGCATAATTGCTCATGGCGGCTCATCTGCTAATGCGATTAAAAACGCAGTACGCGTGGCGCATGAATCGCTGCTTCATAATGTAAATCAGCATATAATCGAAGCGTTGACAGAATAAAAGAAATAATAGTATGTAGAGATAAGAAAAGTAGGATGGATAAAAACAAAATAGCTTATATTTTCCCAGGACAGGGAGCACAATATGTTGGTATGGCCAAGGAGCTATGCGAACACTTTAAAAGCGCGGATGATGTTTTTGAAAAAGCAAACCATGTTCTGGGATTTGATTTGAAAACGCTTTGCTTTGATGGTCCTTTGGACAAACTGACAGAAAGCGCTTTTTGCCAGCCGGCAATACTTACGCATAGTATTGCTGCTTGGGAAGTGTTGAAAAACGATTTTACTGATTTAAATATTGTGCCTTGTGCTTGTGCGGGTTTGAGCTTGGGTGAATACAGCGCATTGGTAGCCTGCGGGGCAGTGAAATTTGAGGATGCGTTGCGGCTTGTGCATAAAAGAGGCATTTTTATGGATGAGGCATCGAAGAAAAATCCAGGAGCAATGGCCTGTATTCTGGGCCTGGACATTGAAAAAGCGCAGGATTTGGCCAAAGCAACAGGTACCGAAATAGCTAATCTTAACTGCCCGGGACAGATTGTTGTTTCAGGGACAAAAGAAAGTATTTTCAGGGTTAATGAAATGGCGCAACAAGCTCAAGTGAAAAGAGTTATCCCTCTTGATGTCAGCGGACCTTTTCATTGCTCCCTGATGAATCAAGCTGCGGATAAATTAAAGGTTGTTTTAGAAGACGTGCAGGTAAGTAGGCCTGCTATCCCCTTTATCCCGAACGTAACAGCGGAATTTTTGACCGATGTTTCCCAAATAAAGGAATTGCTTACAAAACAGGTAAGCCATACTACTTACTGGCAAAAAAGTATCGAGACTTTAATGGCACAGGGGATTACCGGCTATTTTGAATTCGGGCCGGGCAAGATACTGCGGGGATTGTTAGGCCGCATTGACCGGGGACTTAGAGTAGTTAACCTGGCAAATTCGGATGATTTTTCTAAACTTAAGGAAGAATTAGGGGGATAGTGTGAAACTTGATGGGAAAATAGCCGTAATAACCGGAGGTGCACGCGGTATCGGCAAGGAAATTGCTAAGGTTTTGGCTAAGCAAGGTGCTAATTGTGTGCTGTGTGATGTCAATGCACAAGAGCTGAAAACAGCAGCGGCTGAAATAGAAAGCCTTGGAGTACAATGCCTGCCGCTTACTTTAAATGTATGTGATTTAAAGCAATGTGAAGATATGGTGAACAAAGTTATTGACAAATTTAAAAAAATAGATATACTAATCAATAACGCAGGCATAACCAAAGACGGTTTACTGCTCAGGATGAAGGAAGAAGACTGGGATTCAGTGATAGCAGTCAACCTGAAAGGTACATTTAACTGTACCAAAGCAGCAGTAAAGGTTATGCTCAAGCAAAAATCAGGCCGCATAGTTAATGTGGCCTCAATTATTGGTATTATGGGTAATGCCGGTCAGGCTAATTATGCGGCATCCAAGGCGGGGATTATCGGCCTGACCAAGAGCGTAGCTAAAGAGGTTGCATCAAGAAATATCAATGTCAATGCTATTGCGCCAGGTTTTATTGAAACAAAAATGACAGAGGTCTTGTCCGATGAGGTAAAAGAGGCTATGCTCAAACAAATTCCTCTAAGGCGATTCGGCAAACCTGAAGACGTGGGAAATTTGGTACTATTTTTAGTCAGTGACGACGCAAGCTACATAACCGGTCAGGTTATTAAAATTGACGGCGGAATGGTCATGTAGCATTCTTGAAAGGAGGAAGATAAATGTCAGCAGATGAAAAAGTAAAAGCAATAATAGTTGATCAGTTAGGTGTTAAGGCAGAGGAAGTTACTTCAACAGCTTCTTTCGTTGATGATTTGGGGGCTGATTCTTTAGATACAGTTGAGCTGGTAATGGCGCTTGAAGAAGAGTTTGGAATTGAGATTCCTGACGAAGATGCAGAAAAAATGACAACTGTCGGTGAAGCGATAAAATATATCGATTCTAAAACATCTGGTAAAGAATAAGATCTAAAAAATCTAAATTACTAAATTAAAACGTACGATCGAGGATATACTTTATCTGCTTTAATATTATGGACAAGAAACGTGTTGTTGTTACAGGTATTGGTGTAGTTACACCGATTGGAAATACAAAAGAAGAATTCTGGCATTCTTTGACTGAGGGGAAAAGCGGGGCAGGTCAAGTAACTTATTTTGACACAACTGATTTTTCATCTACGATCGATGCAGAAGTAAAAAATTTTGATCCTTCCAAATTTATAAATCCCAAAGAACTTAAGAGAATGGACAAATTTGTCCAATTTGCTGTCTGCGCCAGCAAGATGGCTCTTAGGGATTCCGGATTAGATCTTGATAAAGCGGACAGGGACATGATTGGTGTTATTATCGGTACCGGTATTGGCGGCCTGCATGTTGTTGAAGAACAGCAAAAGAGTTTTATGGAACGCGGCCCCAGAAAGATTTCACCATTTCTTATCCCTATGCTTATTGTTAATATGGCTCCCGGACAGGTTTCCATAAGTCTTGGAATCAAGGGGCCAAATTCATGTGTTACTACCGCTTGTGCTACCGGAGGTCATTGTATCGGGGATGCGTTCAAAATTATCCAAAGGGGAGATGCTGTGGCTATGTTTGCGGGAGGGACTGAGAGTTGTATCACCCCTTTAGGGCACGGGGGTTTTTGCGCTTTGAAAGCCTTGACAACAAGGAATGATGATCCGCAAACAGCATCGCGCCCTTTTGATAAGGACAGAGATGGATTTCTTATGGCCGAAGGCTCCGGAGTGGTAGTTTTGGAGGAGTTGGAGCACGCTAAAAAAAGAGGCGCAAATATTTATGCTGAAATGGTAGGTTATGGGATGAGCGGAGATGCTTATCACATGACTGCTCCTGATCCGCAGGGGGAAGGGGGAGCGCGCTGTATGAACCTGGCGCTTAAAGACGCGGGACTTAATATTGATCAGATTGACTATGTTAATGCGCACGGGACATCTACTCCGTTGAATGACAAGGTTGAGACCATTGCGATAAAAACGGTTTTCAAAGAACATGCCAAAAAACTGGCAGTAAGTTCGACCAAGTCTATGACAGGTCATATGCTGGGCGCAGCCGGAGGAGTGGAATTCGCGGCAGCTGCTTTAACGATAAAGGAGGGGATTATACCCCCTACAATAAACTATACAACTCCTGACCCTGATTGTGATTTAGATTATGTGCCGAATACAGCCAGAAAAAAGCAGGTAAATGCCGCTATATCTAATTCCCTTGGATTCGGCGGGCATAATGTAACATTAGTTTTGAAAAAGTTTAAATAAACAATAGTTTTATTATAATTTTTAAAAATTGAGGGCAACTAATATTTAAGTTGCCCCTTAATTTTACTGTCTTAACTCATTGACACCATAAGTGATTTTAGGTATAATAAAAAAGCAATTTCAATGCTATCTTAATACCTTTAACAAAAATAGATACTTTCGAACTTAAATATTTTTAATCGGTTTTAAATTTTAACCTATTACTGCATTAGTAAGGAAAGGAGCATCAGTTATGGATTATTTGCTTAGTGAAGAGCAGATAATGGTCAGGGATTTGGCCCGTAAAATCGCTCAGGAAAAGCTTAAGCCCATGGTCAAAGAGCTTGAAGAGAAGGAAGAATTTCCTTGGGCAATAATTAAAATGATTGCAGAAGCCGATCTTTTCGGTGTGTATGTCGAAGAAAAATACGGCGGAATGGGCGCGGGAGTCTTTGAACTTTGTCTGGTTACTGAGGAGCTGGCACGAATTTGCGGCGGAGTTGCCGTAAGTTATGCAGCTTCTGCTTTGGGTACGGACCCGATAATACTTTTCGGGAATGAGGAGCAGAAGAAAAAGTATCTGCCTGATTTAGCCAGCGGGAAAAAAATCGGGGCTTTCGCGGTTACTGAGCCTAATGCCGGAAGTGATGCCGGAGCTATTGAAACAACGGCAAAACAAGACGGCAAGCACTATATTTTAAACGGACTTAAGCATTTTATTACTAATGGCGGTGATGCAGAGGTTTATATCATTATTGCTATGACTGATAAGAATAAAGGGCAGCGCGGTTCTTCTGCTTTTATAGTAGAAAAAGGAACGCCTGGTTTTACATTTGGTAAAAAGGAAGAGAAAATGGGTATTAGAACGTCTTCTACCCGTGAGCTGATCTTCCAGGACTGTAAAATTCCTAAAGAAAATCTGCTTGGCAAAGAAGGCATGGGATTTATTATCACAATGAAAACATTTGATCTCTCTCGTCCTGGGGTCGCTGCACAGGCACTTGGAATCGCGCAGGGGGCGCTTGATCTGGCTGTGGAATATTCACGCCAGCGGGTGCAATTCGGCAAACCGATTTCCAGTTTTCAGGGAATACAGTTTATGCTTGCGGACATGGCTACTCAGGTAGAAGCTGCGCGCGGTCTTGTTTATAGTGTCGCCAGACAGATCGACAGCGGTAATACCAAAGTTGCCAAGGAATCGGCAATGGCCAAGCTGTTTGCTTCTGATGTGGCTATGAGAGTGACTACAGACGCAGTGCAGATATATGGGGGGTATGGGTATATGCGTGAATATCCGGTTGAGAAATTTATGCGTGATGCAAAAATTACGCAAATTTATGAGGGAACCAACCAGATACAGCGCAGTATAATTGCTACTAACTTGATAAAAGAAGCGCTTGCCGCTTCAAAAAAGAAATAAAAAATGAACATAGTTATTTGTATAAAACAAGTTCCGGACACTACTGATATCCGGATCAATCCGGATACGAACACTTTGATAAGGGACGGAGTAGAGTCTATTATCAATCCCTTTGATATGTACGCGATAGAAGAGGGATTGCGTCTGAGAGAGAGGTTCCAAGGTAAAGTAACGGTAATTACTATGGGGCCGCCGCAGGCTGAGGCAGCGTTACGTGAAGCTATCTCACTTGGCTGTGATGAGGGGATCCTTCTTTCTGACCAGGCTTTTGCCGGCAGTGATACACTTGCTACAAGTTATGCCCTGGCAATGGGAATAAAAAAACTCGGAGAGGTTGATGTTATTATCTGCGGAAAACAGGCTATTGACGGAGATACAGCTCAGGTGGGCCCAGGGATTTCTGTGTGGCTTGATATGCCTCAGGCAACATATGTTAAAAAAATAGAAGAGATCAAGGAAAAAAAGGGCAATAAGATATTCCGGATTGAAAGCATGGTTGAAGAGGGCTATGAGATCATTGAGATACCGCTGCCATGCGTGCTTACGGTTGTAAAGGAGATCAATGAGCCGCGGATGCCTTCTTTAAAGGGCATGATGCGTTCTAAAAAAGCGGAAATTATTAAATGGACAGCAGAGGATGTCAAGGCTGAAGAAAAAAAGATTGGTCTGGACGGATCACCTACCCAGGTAATCAAGATTTTCAACCCGCCTGCTCGCATTGGCGGACAGATTTTACACGGTGAACCGGAAAATGTGGCAACAAAATTGCATGAACTATTAAAGGGCGAAATTAAATAATTATGGCTATTGAAGTAATTCAAGATAAATGTGTAGGATGCAAACTCTGTTTAAAAGCATGCCCATTTGATGCTATTGATATGATTAATAGCGTGGCGGTTATTAATGATAAGTGTGTTTTATGCGGAGCATGTGTTGATAGCTGTAAATTTGATGCGATTCTTTTAAGAAAAAAAGAAGAGGTTGATGTTACCCTGGATGATTATAAAGATGTCTGGATTTTCGCGGAGCAGAAAAAAGGAATTATCCAATCCGTGGTTTTTGAACTGCTTGGAGAAGGTAAAAAGCTGGCACAAAAAAGAAACCAGAAGCTGGCTGCAGTGCTTCTTGGAAGCGGGATCAAGGCTAAGGCAAAAGAACTTATCGAGCGAGGGGCAGATATAGTATACGTTCTTGATGATGAAAAACTTAAAGATTATCAGGCAGAGTATTATTCCCAGGCATTAACTTATATTATCCACAAATTAAAACCGGAAATCGTACTTACAGGAGCAACCTCGATGGGCCGGTCTCTTATTCCCCGTGTAGCGGTTGAACTGAAAACAGGACTTACTGCTGATTGTACTGAGCTTGATATAGACGAAGAAAGAGGCATGCTGCTTCAAACCCGGCCGGCTTTCGGCGGAAATATCATGGCAACAATCATTTGTCCGCACCGCAGGCCACAAATGGCCACGGTAAGACACAAAGTGATGAAAGAAGCATTGGTTGATAAAAAGCGTAAGGGTCAGATCATAGAGATAGATGTTAAAGATATAAAGCTTAAAAGCAAAGCAGCTCTCGTCGACATTATCGAGGAGATTGAAGGGACAATTAACATAGCGGAAGCGGATATCATAGTTTCCGGAGGCCGCGGAGTAGGCAGCTCGGAAAATTTTAAACTAATTGAAAAATTCGCCAAAACGATCGGTGCAGCTGTTGGAGCATCACGCGCAGCTGTTGACAGCGGCTATAAGCCATATTCCCATCAGGTGGGACAAACCGGAAAAACAGTATGCCCGAAAATTTATTTTGCTGTGGGCATATCAGGTCAAATTCAGCATTTAGTAGGGATGCAATCATCAGACATTATCGTGGCTATAAACAAAGACGCCGATGCGCCGATTTTTAAAATAGCTACCTATGGTATTGTCGGAGATCTTTTTCAAGTAATTCCTCTGCTTATTAAAAAATTCAAAAAATAAACACTAGCCTGAATATTTTATAATGTCTTGTCCTGAAATAGTTGACACTTTTTTTTACAGTTATTATCGGTTACTAAAGGTTAATAATGGTTACTAATAGTTGCTTTAAAAATCAGTATTGCGTTCTGCTGAGTATTGCGTTTAAAAATAAAGGACGACTGATGACCATTCTAGCCGTTACCGCGACCTTTTAAACCGATACGGGCATCGCAACCGCTCACCTTTTTACTTGTGACTGTGTCCACCCCATTAGATAGAACAAAGCTATCATCTAACGGGGTAAATCTGCGGTTAATTTATTTGGGTCATTCTTATTTAAAGTGGAATAATTTCTGTAAGGCAAAAAAGTGAAGTAGTTAGATGGAAATAAGAATGCCCCATGATTACAACGATTAAAAACAGATTACAGCGATTTTTCCGTCTATATTTAATCTATATAATCTTGTCTTCAATCTCTGTAATCAGGTCTGATGAGTTTTTCAGCAGACCCTAAATTAAAGTTTGCTATCTGTTATGTAAATATTTATAATGAAATGCATGTCTAGAGGAAAATTTCGCAATTTATTTCCTACCCATATTCTGCTTATGAGCCTGTGCGTAATATTTTTCTCTGTTATTATGCATTCTGGGAGGGTAACGTTTAGCGCAAGAGAGCAGGGATTAATAAAGACGCTTATTTATGTTTTTGCCATATTTATATTGATACATTTTATTCTAAAATTTTTATGGCATTTATTTTTAGCTAGAAAAGTATATTCTTTAAAGCCGCCCCAGAGCAATTCTAGAGATGAGGTAACCTTTAATGATTTCCTTGCGCAAACTGCTCCTTCAGGATATAAGCGGGAAATATCTCAGAAATTTGGATTCAGTTTCTGTTATCCTGAAAACTGGCAGATTATCCGCTCGCAAGAAAAGCTGCTGTATATGCAGGTAAAAGAAACAAATTTAGAGCAAGACATGACAATTCTACGCAATTTTAATATTTCGTATCAGAATATAAATGGGGTACCCGACACGGATTTTTTATTTAATGCGGTTATTTCGGGAGTAATGAAGACCATGGATGCGAAATTAGAATTTAAGGAACCTTTTAAGACAGAAGAAACATTTGGAATGCGTTATAAATTGCAATATAATAAGCCTAAGAGAACGGATCTTTGCTGTTATCAGATAGCGATTACTAATAATGCGAAAAATGGTTTTATTTTACTCACTTTTACCGCAGGGACTCAGGATTTTACGAAAACAAAAAAATTATTTGATGATATCGCGAATTTAGTAAAAATTTTTCAATAAACTTTGGCAATAAAAGCTGCCAAGTGCGGAGATTAATGGTTTAATCTTTGTAATCTTTTAATAATCGTTGTAATCAGGTATAATCCAGCTTATGTATGAGGATTATACCAGGAGGTAGTCATGAAAAATGTGGTGTTTTGCTTATTAGCTGTTTTAATGTCTTACAGTAATGTTTGGGCTCTTGATTATGAGACTACAGCAAAGGATCAGTTGAGTATGGCGATCACAATTTATAACAGCGATCTTGGACTGGTTAAGGATGTGCGGTCCCTTGAGCTTAAATCAGGAACGCATGAATTGAAGTTCATGGATGTCGCAAGTCAGATAAATCCCGTAACCGTGCACATAAAATCCCTAAGCAGTCCGGATAAACTGGCAGTGATAGAACAAAACTATGAATATGATTTGTTGAATTCCCAAAAGCTGATGGATAAATTCATAGGTAAGAAAATAAAACTTATCGATAAGAATTATTACACCGGTAAAGAAGAGATATTTGAAGCTGAGTTGTTGAGTAATAATTCCGGTCCGATATTTAAGATTGACGGAGAGATTCATATCAATGCTCCCGGAAGAGTGATTCTCCCCGAGATACCCAATAATCTTATTGCTAAACCAACGCTTATATGGATGCTTGAAAATAGAAATAATAAAAAGCAGGAGATTGAGGCATCGTATTTGACAGGTGGTATAAACTGGAAGTCTGATTATATTGCGATCATCGGTAAAGATAATGATATTTGTGACCTGAGCGGTTGGGTAACTATAAATAATATAAGCGGAGCGGAATATAATAATGCTGATATAAAACTCGTCGCCGGAGACCTTAACCGGGTGCGTCAGGATAATTTGGGCGGGAACGTGAGAATGAAATCAATGATGGCGGAAATGGACGCAAAAGATGAATTCCGGGAAGAGGCTTTCTTCGAATACCATTTATATACTCTGCAAAGAAAATCGACCATAAAAAACAATCAGACCAAACAGATTGAATTGTTAAGTGCAATGGATATCCCCGTAAAAGAAAGGCTGTTATATTACGGAGCGCAGCAGTATTTCCGCAATCAATATACCGGGCAGGTAATGTCCAATGAGAAAGTGGGCGTATATCTTGAAATTGAAAACAAAAAAGAGAACAACTTAGGCATGCCGCTGCCGGCAGGAATTATCCGTGCTTATAAAAAAGATGCTCAGGGAAGCCTGCAGTTTATCGGTGAAGACAGGATCGGGCATACGCCCAAAGATGAAAAAATAAAAATTAAGATGGGAGAGGCATTTGATATTGTAGGCGAGAGGAAGCAGATGGATTACCGTATCCTTTCCCGTAATTCAGTGCAGCGATTTGACACAGAACAGCAGTGGCAGATCAATCTGCGTAATCATAAGGACAAGCCTGTGGAAGTGGAAGTAATTGAACCTATACCGGGTGATTGGGATATAATTGAATCAACTCAAAAATATGAAAAAACAGATGCCAGTACGATAAAATTCATGGTAAAGCTGGATAAAAATGAGAGTAAAACAATAAGTTATAGAGTAAAGATCAGGTATTGGTAATAAAAACAGCGGATAGCGGGTAGCGTATAGAAAACTGAAGGATGATTAAACCATACCTACACCCCGTAGGTGTATGTGCGGTTATTATTGTTATGAAAGGGGTTATGGTTGCCGTATTGCCCATAGATATTGCAAATTGCTATGATAGAAGAATTGAGCTAAAATCGTAAACATAAGACGTAAATGCCGGAAAAAGCAAACTTTGTATATGGGAAAAACCCACCCCCGGGGTGGGAGTGAATAAGTGATAATAATTATAGCTTTATAGAAGTTTCAACTGCGTAGGTTGAATTTTAAAATTTTGAGTGCATGTTTGGGGCAGGGGCATGCCGCCCCTTAGACCCCAGCCCATATTTCTTTTTGGTGGCAAAAAGAAATATGGAAAAGAAAAACCACCCCTAAAAAATGTACACTTATTTTCTAATGGTTTAGGCTCACTGACTCTCCCGCCTTTGGCAGGCTCGCCTCCGAAAATCCATCCATGGATTACGGAGCTCAGGCATCATGTCTTCGTCTAAACCAAAGAAAATATAGCGTGACATTCCAAAAGGGGAGAGAAAAAGCGCAGTGCGCATATTAGATTTTATTGGTAAAAAATGATTTTATATTTAGATCAAAGAGATATAATTGAACTAACACTTAATAAAGAAAAGTTAGAAAAGCTTTTTCAGGTTATCCAGAGCAATAAAATTAAGCTAGGCATATCTTTTTCTCATATATTTGAAACTGTTAATGCCGATGAGGAAAAACGTGAATCAAAACCCTAGAATACTTAGGTTATGTTGAGTTGACACATATAATTAACATTGTAGATATGGAAATGAAAAATGAATTTTATAGATATATAAAATTACCAAATAAAATAGTTAATTTTAAACCTATATCATCTATTTTTTCTAGTAATTTTAAAATAAAAGGGTTTGGGAAAATTGTAAGGTATTTCAGTAAAAATCCTCGATATTTAAATAACATACAGCAACATAAAATAAATCATGAAAACAAGATAAGAGAATTGCTAAAGAAAAAACAATTGCCATCAGTTAAAAAACAACTTGAAAATGAAAGAGACAATCTTTTGAATGACTACATCAATAATTTCTTAAAAGAGGAGAATCTGGATTTAGTCATTAAACTTCCACGCAGGTCATTAGATGCTATAGATTTTAAAAGGAAATTTTTCTGGGAAAGGTGCCCTTATAGTCAGTTTTATACGATATTTCAAACATTGAAATATCGAGACAAAACAAGAGATCCCAAGGGTGACCTTGGGAATCTTGAGCATGCGGCAATCGGGGCTATTTCTTGTGACGTACTATGTATAGAAAAAAATGCTTGTGAAATCATTAAACAATGTAAGAAATATGATGATAAAATGATAATTGCTAGAACGTTCAACACTTTAACGGAAACAATTAAGTATTTAGAAAATAACTAAATAATTATATAACAATTCGCTTCAGGTAATCAAAATGACCTATAGCTAATTGTATAAAAATAGAACAATAAGCAAAATTTTTAAGCCATTGACTATCGACCATTAGCCATTGGCTAATACGCTATTTTTAGCTACCATATGTTGTATATAAATGCTTTTTTATCAAATATCTTGCATGATATTTTGGAATCTGATATACTTCTTTTAAGCAAGGGAATGCCCTGCCAAAGTTAATATAAGGATATAAAATGTATTTTAAAAAGTTAGAAGTCTACGGATTTAAATCCTTTGTTGATAAAACCACACTAATTTTTGAACCCGGAGTAACCGCAATTGTCGGACCTAATGGCACAGGAAAGAGTAATATCTCTGATGCTATAAAATGGGTTTTGGGTGAACAAAGCGCAAAATCAATGCGTGGCGCAAAGATGGAAGATGTTATATTTAACGGCACAGAGACACGACAGCCGGTAAATATGGCAGAAGTATCCCTGACTCTTTCTAATGAAGAAAAACTCCTGCCTATTGATTACGATGAAGTGACAATTACTCGAAGGCTCTACCGATCCGGTGAGAGTGAATATCTCCTTAATAAAACATTAGTCCGGTTAAAAGATATTAATGAATTATTAATGGGCACGGGAATCGGTACGGAATCATATTCCCTTCTGGAGCAGGGGCGAATTGATGCAATATTAAGCTCAAAACCGGAAGAACGCAGGGTCATTTTTGAGGAAGCCAGCGGGATCACAAAGTACAAAAAAAAGAAAAATGAAGCACTGCGGAAATTGGAGGCGACAGAGGAAAATCTTTTAAGAGTTAATGATATTATTGTTGAAGTAAACCGTCAGTTGAATTCTATTCAAAGACAGGTAAGTAAAGCCCGCCGGTATAAAGAGCAATTTGATGCTCTTAAAACAATGGACACGCAATATACGTTTTATGAATACAACATACTTAATGACAAAAAAGTTGATTTTGAAAAAGAAGAGAAAGAGCATCATACTGAGCAGAGTAATTTAGAGAATGATCTTGTCGGTCTGTCTCAGGAATTTCAGACAATTAAAGAAACTCTTGGTAATGTGGAGCAGGAATATAACAGACTGCATAGCAAAGTTCTTAATGCCAGCACGGAAATTGAAAAGAACAGACATTCCATAAGTTTGAATAAAGAACGCGTTGAAGAGTTTACGAAAAGAGCTGAAGACCTGTGTAAAGACATTGAAAACAGCAGCAAAAAAATAGCTGACATGTCTGAGCAGTTTAAGCAATTAGAATCACGTATTGCAAGTTTTCAGAGTGAAAAAAATGAAAAAGAGCATAAATTGGTGTTGAAGCGAACAGCAATTACCGATATAGAAAAACTTATCAAGGAAACCCACAATAGTATTGATGCCAGCAGATTGAAAGCAGTGAATTTACTGGCTGAACATGCCCAGCTTAAAAATGAACTGACCCGTCTTTCAGCAAATATTCATAACACTAATGCCCGTTTGTTACGACTGCGCCAGGAAAAAGAAAAAACAACAGAAGAGCTTAATAGTGTTAATGATGAGCTGAAAAATAAAATTGATGAGGTGCATGAACTGAGGGAGAAACTTTCCGGAGAAGAAAATAAATCAGAAGAATTAAACCATAACCGGCAAGCACTTGAGTTTGAGATAAACGGCATTAAAACCAGTATACAGGAAAGCAAACAGTCACTTGTTGCCAGTCAGTCACAGCTTGAAATGCTTGAGAAACTCAGTAAGAATTATGAGGGGTTCTCAGATCCGGTAAAGTCATTCATGCTGAAGAAAAATGATCATCCGGAACTTTTTATCGGAGTTTATGATGTTCTGGTTAACTTGATAGAAGTAAGAACAGGATATGAGCTTTGTGTAGAACTGGCAATGGGAGAATACCTTCAGGCCGTGATTGTTGAAAATAAACAGCTGGCCTTTAGATTGTCTGAGTTTGTTGAAAAAGAAGGCATGGGCAGGATAAGATTTATCAGCCTTGATTCTATGCAGGAGGTTATTGGTAAATCAAATGTAATAGAAAGTTTGCGCAATATAGTAGAGGTGATAATCACCGAAGAAAAATATAAGAAAGTAATAACGCATCTTTTGAGAAATACTTTTATTCTTGAAAATGCCCAGGCTGCAGAAGAGTCTATTGCTCCGCAAATAAGTAGTGCGATGTTTTCTTACCATAGTGATTTTGTCAAAAAAGTTGCTGTTGTGGGGGATTTTAATAATTGGAACATATCAGCCGAGGCAGAATTAGAAGCTAAAGGCCAAGGTTTGTGGCAGAGACTTTTTCTGCTTGAGCCGGGAAGTTACAGATATAAGTTTGTAGTTGACGGAAAATGGATAAGAGATCCTGATAACCCTCATATAGAACTCGATGCTGAGGGGATGGAAAACTCGGTGCTGAGGGTAGTTGCCCCTGAAATTGAGAATACAGTAATACCTGTATTTCCGGAAACAATTAATCGAGATGAAATTCTGGTTACTGTTGAGGGGAGAGTATATACTCAATTTGAGATGATAAGTAAACCTGCCAAAGAACAGTGGATGGGATTAATATCTCAGAAAGCGCAGATTAAACATCTGATCGAACAGTGCGCTAATCTTAAAAATGATATTGCTGATTTTGTCAGACAAGAGGAGGTCAAACAGCAGCAGCTGGCTGCTCTTGAGGTAACGTTAAAGCAGCTTAATAATATTTTAAATGAAGAGAAGATAACTCTGGCAAACCGGGATTCGGAAAAGAATAATATTGAAGTTATAAAGAAAAAACTGGATGATGAATTATCAATTATTGATCTGGAAATAGATGAAACAACTCTTGATGAGCAGGAACTTGTAGAAAAAGAAAAAGAAAAGAAAAACAGGCTGGAAATAATCGACCAGGAGACATCGCAGAATGAGCAGGAAATGGCAGCCGGCCAGGAGGTTATGAGTGTAAAAACACTGGAAAGGGAAGAACTCTTGGTAGTTATGGCAGAAATGAAGACAGAGTTTTCGCATTTAAACGAACAGGAAAAAGCATTAAACGATAACTTTGTAATACTGAAAAGAAATATTGAAGAGCAGAATAGTAATCTGCAGGAATATTCTTTGCAAAAAGAAGAGGCGCTTAAGAGAACAGGCCGACTAAAACAGGACATAGAAAGTCTTGAGCAAAATACATCTTTGATCGAGGAGCAGAAGATTCAGACGCAGGTAGATTTAGAGCAGACGAAAACACAGCGCAGCGCGTTGTTGACCAGGTTTGAGGAAATGCAAAATCAAATAAAGCTCAAGGATAATAAACTTAATAATATTAAAAATAATATCCGGGATATAGATGTTAAAAAAGTAGAGTTAAGTTTTAAAATCGAAGCACTTGTTAATGCAATACAGCAGTTTTACAAACTTGACTTAAAGCAGCTGCAGATCGAATTGCCGCAGGGAGTTGATTGGTTAGCGCAAAAAGAAGAGATTGATCTGCTGCGCGGTAAAATCGACCGGCTGGGGGCAGTAAATCTGGCGGCTGTTGAAGAAGAAGAGGAATTGAGGGAAAGATCAGATTTTCTGAGTTCTCAGAAAGAGGACTTAGTCGCGGCAAAGCAGACATTAATGCATGCAATTACCAAGATCAACAGAACGACAAGAAGTTTGTTCCTTGAGACATTTGAAAAATCAAAGGTCGCTTTTAAAGAATACTTTAAACTGCTGTTCGGAGGCGGGGAAGCGCAGTTGTTTTTAATGGAAGAAAAGGATGTGCTGGAAAGCGGCATAGAAATTGTCGTGCGTCCTCCCGGGAAAAAGCTGCAAAGTATTACGCTTCTTTCCGGAGGAGAAAAGACGCTGACCGCTATTGCGCTGCTTTTTGGTGTTTTTAAAATAAAGCCGACACCGTTTTGCATACTTGATGAAATGGATGCGCCTTTAGATGAGGCTAATATAGACAGGTTTACGCGTGTTCTGCAGGAATTTATTAAAAATTCCCAGTTTATAATAATCACTCATAATAAGAAAACAATATGTACGGCCGATGTTATGTATGGAGTGACTATGGAGGAACCGGGAATTTCGAAGCTTGTTTCGGTAAAATTCAGTGAATTTAAAGAAGATCAGGAATCTGAGCTACAGCCGGCAGCAATTTAGTAATAAATGCCCCCAGTTGACCTCAAGTTCAATAAAAAATATATTTTCAGAGAAGTTCTCTGCTGAACATACATACTCTATTGCGGCCGGTCTTTTTTGCAGCATATAAAGCTTTGTCAGCGCAAGATATTAAATCCAAAGCAGTAGATGCGTCATGCGGAAAACTGGCAACGCCGATGCTGATAGTAATTCTTTTTGCCGGAGTGCCTTCTTTATAATGGAACTGGTGCGCTGCTGTAGACACTCTTATCCTTTCTGCGGATGAATAAGCTTTTTCTTTAAAAGTCTCAGGCAAAATGATGGCAAATTCTTCTCCGCCGTATCTGGAAACAATATCAACTTCCCGGCATGAAATTTTTAAAATATCGGCAATTTCCTGTAATAATTTATCACCGGCAATATGCCCCAGTGTGTCATTGAAATTCTTAAATAAGTCTATGTCAAGCATAATCAGGCTTAAATGTCTGTTAAAACGGTTGGCTCTTTTTACATCTTCTGCCAGCTGATGCTGAAAATATCCGTAGTTCCAGAGTCCGGTTAGCCGGTCCGTATTAGAGAGAATAAGCGTTTTTTCAAATTCCTGAGAATTCTCAATTGCCAGGCCTGCCTGGTCAGCAAACATATTCAGCTTCCAAATATCATCTTTAGTGATTGATTTTTTAGAATATAAATTGTCCACAAGCATTACCCCGACAACGCGATTTTTCGCAATAAGAGGCATAGAAATAAAATATTCCATTTTAAGAAGGGCAAACAGAGGGTCTTTTTTGCCTACCTGCATTTTTGCTTTCTTATCGGTGATTTCAAACGCGTTTTTATTTATAACTGTCTGAGCAATAATTCCGGATGCAGGCTCTATGGGCAGATTCATGTTTTTCACCATATTATTAAGGTGCGAATCAGTACTGCGTCCAAATTCTTTATAGGCGCTTAAAAGATCATCTAATGTTTTATGTGTTGTTTTAATATAATTCCAGATTCGGTTAGCGTCCTCTTCTGAAGCAGGGCCAATACCCATGCGGCCTTCTAGAGTGTTATCTTTCTCGTTAACCAGAAAGACCATTGCCCGGTTAAAACCCAAACCTTCGTGAACAGTAACGCTTGTAAGTATTATGTAAAGGATCTCATCAAGCCGCAAAGTAGAACGCATGGCCATGCTTATTTCGTAAAGCATTTGCAGCTCTGAAATATGCTTATTTTGAACAGGTTGTCTCTTATTATTTATTTTCATTGAGTTTGTAGTGTAGATGTCTTTTATTTTTGTTAGCAATCACTTTAACATATTTTATACAAATTGCTTAAAATATACCATAAATTTATTAAAAGCGCAAAGTTTTATCATCTAATATATTGTAATAATGGAAGTTATAGCATAAGCAGATAATTGTTTTATGGCTGATAGTATTAAAAGTTAAAGATATACTGTGTTTGTGGAATTACTTGTTATTCTTATTAGCACGTAATTAATTGACAATAGTTTGTGCGGTATTATATAATAAAATTTATATTACACTATAACTGGGGCTTTAGGAAAGGCCGTTCACATAGATTTTTCCCTCCTCAATCATATTCTTCACAGAAAATTGAAGAATCTATGTAATGTAAAATCAACGTGTTACAAAAACTGAGCAGGATTAAATTATATTTAAACTGATTTAATGGCATAATTTATTAAAAGGAAATCATGGAAGAGGAGAAAGTAAAAGCAGATATTTTCCCTAATGGGCCTTTAAAAATCCTGTATTTTGATGATGATGAGCAGGATCTTGAAATTATGCAAAGGTACCTGCATATGGAGAAAAGCATCAATCTTGTCGGTGTGAGGACATTGGAACAATTCAGTACACAGCTGAGTAAATCTAAATATAATTGTCTTATTCTTGCTTACCATGCACCGGGTGTTAATATATTTGATGCTGTTTATAAGCTTTTTGATGAGGACCCAAAGCGTCCGATAATAATTGTCTCAGGCGTGCTGGATAAAAAATTGAGCATTTCTTTCCATGTTTTCCCATTTCTTAGATTTATTCCCAAAGGTAACCTGAATAAAGAGCTGCTGGAGAAAGTAATCATTGAATTGGTGCACGCTGCTCAGATCAAGAAAGAAAATACCGCTCAGGAGGGAGGAGTTTTAGGTTATGAACAAAAGTTTCTAAAGCAGCAGTTTTATGTTGATGTTATTGAGACAATGAATGAGGTGCTTGTAATTGTCGATGTTCATGGGGCAATAATTTTTGTTAATAATGCTCTTTTGTGGCTGCTTAAATACAGTAATCAGGATCTGTTAGGACAAAATGTCTGTATACTTGCTCCCGATACTCAGGTTAATTATTTTTCAATGCATTTAGAGAATATTCTTGGAGTTAAGGAAAAAATAACATTTGAGCTTGAATGTAAAGGCAAGGATAATACTATTGTGCCGGTTCTTGTGCATAGTATCCAGATGCATAATGAAAATAATGAAGTAATCGGAGCTTTTTTTATGATGACTGATTTGAGCGATATAAAATATAAAGAGTTGCAATTAGTGGAAACAAATATCATGCTTAAAAAACAGTCTTGTATAGACGGGTTGACCGGGCTTTTAAACTATCGCTCCCTGCACGAATGTTTGAATCTTGAATTCCAGAGGGCAAGGGGCAGGGATAAGACGCTTATTATTATAAGGGTTGATATAGATTATTTTAAGATAATTAATAATAATTTCGGGCATAATTTCGGCGATTTTATTTTAAAGAAAATCGGCCAGATAATACAAAATGAAATTAGCCCTAGGGATGTTCTCGGCAGGCATGAGGCTGATGAGTTTACAATAGCGCTTATTGACAGTGATTATGAAAAAGGGTTGTTTATAGCAAATAACTTAAGGCATAAGGTCGCAGAACAGCTTTTCCAGAAAGAGGATCTTTCCAGCCGCGTAACAATAAGTGTAGGCATAGCGAGTTCCAGAGAAGACGAAGCTAAATCTATGCAGGAACTGTTAAATTTTTGCGATAGGGCAGTTTGCCAGGCTAAATCAAAAGGGAGGAATGCTGTTGTTTCTTACAGAGAAATAGCAAAAAAGAGCACGGATAGCATTTTGGAAAAACAGCGTGATCAGGTAAATGTTATTGAGGAGCAGCTGGTAACTCTGGCGGATACAAGTAAAAAATCATATATGGAATCAGCCAAGGCACTGATCGCGGCTTTGGAAGCAAAAGATCCTTATACTAAAGCCCATTCAGTGAATGTTGCTATTTATTCCTCCCAGATTGCGGAGGAGATGGGTTTATCTTCTGAACAAATAGAATTGATCTCAGATGCAGCTCAACTGCATGATATCGGAAAAATAGGCATTCCGGAAAATATTCTTCTTAAACCAGACAGACTTACTGCCCAAGAATATGAAGTTGTAAAAAAACATCCTCTTATAAGCGTACAAATTTTGAAAAGAATTAAGTATATGGAATCTGAACTACCGATTATACAATGTCATCATGAACGTCCGGACGGAAAAGGTTATCCGGCGGGTTTATTGATGGGCGACATACCGCTTGGTGCGCAGATTATCGCTGTTGCAGATTCCTATGATGCAATGATATCCTTGCGGCCTTATCGTGAAGCGTTAGGTGTAAATGATGCTCTAACTGAGTTAACTGAAAATTCCGGAACGCAGTTTAATCCCGAAGTTGTGCTTGCTTTTTTAAAAGTACTTTCAAGGGGTGCTGCTGATGATAACAAGGGTAAGTTTAAAGAGGCGATTAATGTTTTAAAGGAAAAATTCAGCATGTACTGATTTTGGGTATATTGTTAAACTGTATAGCGCGTTAAGATTAATAATTAGAATTTGAAAAAAGGGAGCTAAATATGAAAATAGTGGATCAAGATGGAAAACTTGTGGTAACTGATTTTAATGAAGAAGAGGCCTATCAGATTGCATGTAATATAGAAAAAGAAGGCATAAGATTTTACAAAAAATTAAAGACAAAACAGACTGACGCTAAGGTCAGGGAAATGCTTGATTTTATGATTAATGATGAGGAAAAGCATCTTAAATTTTTTGAATCTGCGCGCAATGAATTGCAGAAACAGATGGATGTTGAAGTAGAAGCTAATGATTTGATAATGAGCATGGATTTCGGAATTTTCCAACCCTATGAAAGTATCGAAAATCTGGAGGAGATTATTGCAGACAGTAAACGGGCTTTGAAGCTGGGAGCTGTTGTTGAGAATAAGGCAATAGCGTTTTATACCGAATGCAAAAAACAGATAAGCAGAGGGTCCGTAAAAAGGGAGATTAATAAGATCATTTTGGAGGAAATAAAGCACAAAGCTCTATTTGAGGAAATGATAAAAAGAATTTCTTGAGCCCAATTGCGTGACTAGGCAAAGTATTTTAATGAATTTTTAAAAGGGAGGATTGAACAGTGGCGAAATATCAATGTGAAGCATGCGGTTATATTTACGACTCAGACAAGAACGATGGTATTACTTTAGATGAGCTGCCTGATTTCTGGACGTGTCCGAGGTGCGGTGTTGATAAAAGCAAATTTTGTTAAACGAACTAATTTAAAAACAGGATGAATTTATATGAAGCTAAGGCAGGCGCTGATCATTGTGGATATGCAAAATGATTTTTGTCCTGAGGGTAGCCTGGCGGTGCCTGAAGGGGACAGAATTGTGCCTGTTTTAAATAAATATATCGGTCTATGCCAGAGCAGGAAAATACCTGTTTTTGCTACCCGGGACTGGCACCCGCTTAAGACCAGGCATTTTAAAAAGTTCGGCGGCTTATGGCCGCGTCATTGTGTTCGCTTAACTAAAGGAGCGCAATTTCATCCGGGGTTGAAACTGCCTAAGAACGCGATTATTGTTTCTAAGGGAATGGACCCTGAACTGGAGGGTTATTCTGCATTTGATGCTGTGAACGAGCAGGGTGTTAGTCTGCTTAATTTGCTTAAGATATTAAGAGTAGAGAGGCTGCTTATCGGCGGGCTGGCTACGGATTATTGTATTAAATTCTCCGTTTTAGATGCATTAAAAAAGGGATTTCGTGTGGGGCTGCTGATGGATGCGGTAAAAGGAGTAAATATAAAAACAGATGATTCAAAAAAAGCTATAATACTAGCCGTGAAAAAGGGAGCAAAAAGAATAACAATAAATCGTTTGTGAAAATAAATGAAAAATACCGCGATGGGTTTTAAGATAAATTTAATTTTTGTCCTATTTATCGTTCTGGTTCCGGGAAGTATTCTTATAGTTCCCGGTATTTTATTTTCTGAAGATGCAAACAGACTGGAATCAAAAATTGAAGAGTATGAAAAAAAAATTGCTTATGATCCATACAATGAAAGAATAAACAAGGAGCTAAGTGTTTTTTACCATAATCGGGCAAGAGACTTGGCTGATGATGGTTTATGGGAAGAGGCAATAAGTAAGGAAGAGAGGGCTTTGGATCTCGCTCCGGATGTGGAGGTTATAAAGAAAACGCTGGCTGTCTACTATAACAGCTACGGGCTTGAGCTTAAAGATGGAGGGGATTTCCGCAAGGCAGCTCAATGCCTTAAATTAGCGGTTGATTACTTTCCGGAAGAACCTGTCTTGAAGAAAAACGCGGGAACCATATATCTTGTTTGGGCAGATAATTTAATGCGTAAAAATGAATATGATAATGCCGATAGAATGCTTTCAAATGCTGAGCGATTTGATGAAAATAATCCGTATTTGTATGTTTTGAAAGGGGAGATTGCTTATTTCAGAGATAATTATTATAGGGCAAAGGATAACTGGAAGAAAGCATTAGAGCTTAACCCAAGCTTGTATAATATACGCATAAAACTTGAAAAGCTTGAGAAAGATCAGGAAACAGAAAGAAATTTCAGCATAAAGGAGATTGAGAACTTCAAGTTGAAATTTGAAGGCATTGATAAGCAGGATCTGGCTGAGCAGGCTGCGGAGATTTTACGCAATGCTTACCGGGAAGTCGGACAGGACTATGACCTTTATCCAAGGGCAACGGTACCGGTAGTTATTTATCCAAAAAACAAATTGCAAAAACTGGATTATTTCCCTGACTGGGCTGCCGGGACATATGATGGGAAAATCCGATTTGGTGAAAATCTGATTGAACATAAAATTTTCATGAAGGCAGTATTATACCATGAATATGCGCATGTGCTTATACGTATATTAGGAGGGGATAATGTTCCTCTTTGGCTTAATGAAGGACTTGCTGAACATGCGGCAAAAAAGTTTAAAACTCCGGATATGCGCAAAGAAAGAAAAATACTTTTAAAAAAAGCTTTTGAACAGGAAAATACTTTTTCTGTCGACAAGCTTGGTGTTATGGATTTAAGCAGATTATCATTCCTTTCGCCGAATCGTATTGAATTGGTTTATGCACAGTCAGAATCTTTTATAGAGTATCTCATTAAAAGATCTTCTTTGCATGACATGAAGACTCTCTTAGAGCATCTGAAAGCCGGGGACAGCATTTACAAAGCGGTTAAAGATGTTCTTTTTGTTGATTTAGAGGTTTTGGAGCGTGATTGGAAAAGTGAATTTGGATATTAAGGCTTTATTGTGAAACGACAAAGCTACACGAATTATCACTAATATTTAACTAATGGTCACAAATAGCTCGTCGGTAATTTGTGTTAAATTCGTATTTTAATTTGTGTTGATTTGTGGGGACTGTGTTTTATAACAGTCCCATTAAGGGCCGGCAGCTATGAAACCATGCGGATTATATGTACATATTCCCTTTTGCGTTAAAAAGTGCGCATACTGTGATTTCAATTCTTTAGTCCCATCCTGTGAAAATCAGGTAAATTCCTATATAAAAGCGCTGTTTGCTGATATTAAAATCTCAGGTTTTAGTAAGGAAAAACATATTATTAAATCCATATACTTTGGAGGGGGCACGCCTTCTTTGATAAAGGCGGAATATATTGCTCAAATATTATATGAAATAGGAAATAATTTCGATGTTAGCAGTATCAATGAGGTGACAATAGAGGTTAATCCTGAGAGCATTTCCCGCCGAAAACTTGCCATATATAAAAGCGGCGGAATAAACAGGATAAGTATGGGCGTACAGTCTTTTAATGATAGAAATTTAAAACTTTTGGGCCGTGCTCATACCGCAAGGGATGTTTTTAATGCCATAGACCTTATAAAAAATGCCGGTTTTAATAAGACAAGTATTGATCTTATTTACGGCATACCGGGGCAAACCCTAAAGGATTGGGAAAAAGATCTGTATAGGTTTTTAAAGACAGAAATCCCTCATATATCATGCTATGATCTGAAAATAGAAAAAAACACATTTTTTTATCTAATCAGAGACAAGTTGGATGTTGCAGATAATGATTTACAGGCTGAAATGTATAAGCTCGGCTGCCGTAAACTGGAAAGAGCAGGGTTTCTTCATTATGAGATTTCAAGTTTTGCTTTAAAAGGACAGGAGTCTTTGCATAATTCTATCTACTGGCGCAACGAAGAGTATATCGGCTTAGGGGCTGGAGCGTACTCATATCTTAAAGGCAGGCGTTTTGCTAAACCGCAAAGTTTACCAAAATATCAACACCAGATACTGTCAGGCAGCATTAAAAAGTATAAACAGGAAAAACTAGGGGATAGAGAAAGACTGACAGAGACAATCATCTTGAATCTAAGGCTTTTGAGGGGGTTTTCTCTTAGGGATATTGAAGAAAGGACAGGGGTAAAGGTAGACAGATGCTTGACGGCAAAGCTTGATGGGTTTGTAAAACAAAAGTTTATCTTGAGCTCAAGAGGCAGTTATAGGCTAAGTAAAAGGGGAATGCTTTTTTATGATACTATAGCCTCTGAGTTACTATAAGCTTAAATAAATTTAACTATTGCTTCTCAAAATTCTTTAAAAGCAACCTTTAAATCCGCTAAAATAATTTTCCCTATCTGCTTCGTAATAAGTTATTATGTGATTTTAAAAATTGGTAAACTCTACAAAAATTCCTTATTGAATTTTTTTATGCTTCATGGTATAAATAGAGCACTTATTATTTATGAGTCATTCTTATCTAAAGTGGAATAATTTTTGTAAGATAATAAAAGTGAAGCAGTTAGATAGAAATAAGAATGACTAATGATTACAACGATTAAAAACAGATAACAGCGATTGCTTAGGTTTGACGGAGAATGAATCTATGTAATCTTGTTTTAATCTGTGAAATCAGGTTCCTTTACCACATTAAACAAGAAAGAACCTTATTTACTGCTGTGCGGGGATGGTGGAACTGGCAGACACGCTAGCTTGAGGGGCTAGTGGGAGCAATCTCTTGAGGGTTCAAATCCCTCTCTCCGCACCAACTCAAAATTAAGATCCCTTTGAATTCCTTCAAAGAGATCTTTGACTAAAAGCTTGAGTGAAACAAGGGGATTTGAAGCAAGGTGAACGGAGCGACCAGATGGGAGCTCAAATTTGCCTGGATGGCAAATTTAGTGAGCCGGGGGGAGCCTAAGCAATGAGCAACAGGAAGTTGTGAATGTAGGAGGCAAATCCCTCTCTCCGCACCATCATCAGTCTTCGCCAGAGAAGTGTGAATATGGTGATAAGCTTCGCCTGATCAGTAAATTAATCCGGCGAAGTATTTTTTTACGTAGACGGATCCCTCTCTCCGCACCAACTTAAAAACCTCACAAAAAGTTTGAGGTTTTTTCGTTCCGATAGGGAAAACGAGGTTTTCCCCTCTCGGATTCACCCCTTTTCCAAAGGAATAATTCTTAGTCAAAGAAGAAGGGGAATATTCCCCCTCTTCTTTTAAATGAACTCGTGACTTATGAAATAAAATGCACATAAGTTACTGAGTGAATTTATCCCTTTCGGGGAAAAATCTGTACCCCCTAAAAAGGTATCGCTTCGCGATTTTTAATTTTACCCCCACAAGAAACAAGGGAGCTAAAGCTTGGTGAACTGAGCGACCAGATGGAAGCTCAAACTTGTCTGGACGGCAAAAGCTCAATTTCTATCCTAAAACCGACTAAAAATTTTTTTGCCTGCTATTGTAATTTTAAAAAACCTATGATATACTTGCAATCCGTTCGTTAATAACGAGAGCTTTTATAGAAAGTATTTAATGGTTTTTAAATCTGATTATTTTTGGGGATGCGAAGTTAGACGTCCTTATATTTTATAAGGCGTTGAAAGAAGACCCCTACTTCCCCCGTTCTTCGCATCCCCTTTTTTTATTTTCTTAGGTGTTCTGCCGTATCTTATTTATTTACAATAAATTGCAAATATTATGGATTTGGCTACCCTCCTTGAAAGCGCATCAAAGCTATGGTATACTTTATTACTCTTTTTAACTTATAGCGTGATTAATTAATATTTAAGGGGATTTTGTCTTGAGAAACATGAAACTTAAGAGCGCGATTTGTTTTTTTCTTATTCAGACCTTGATGCTTACTCAGGTGTTTTTCTGTTTTGCTCAGGATGCTGACTGCTTAAGCCCAGGAATTAATATTGACTCTACTCAACTCAAAAATGCCTATTTAGTATCTACGCCGCTTGCTCAGGTTGTAAAACAGCTGTTCTTTACTCCGATAAAGCGGTTCTTGCCTTTTGCTACAAGATTATATAAATTTTTCAACAATGAAGAAAAGATTGCCCAGCTGCAGATATCTTCGGGGTGTCATAACCGATGTTTAATCTGTACTCATGGTCCAGAAAATTTCAAGGACCATTTAATGCATATGCCGTTTTCAGAAATTGAAAGGAATCTTGATATTCTTAAGGCGGCCGGAGTGAAAACAGTATCTGTATGCTTGAACTTTGAACCTTTCTATTATCAAGATGGAGATAAGGATATTTGTGATGTCATCGAATTGATCCATAACAAGGGGCTTAATTGCTGGATTATAACGCATGGATGGGAAAAGGGGGATGAAATCCCTAAAAGAGCAGCAGAAAAGCTAGCCAGCCTGTCTTTTAGTGTTTACGTTCTGCTTAGCTTTCATGTATGGCATGATGATGTTTTTAAAAATCCGCAATCACAGGAGATCAAAGAAAAATATGTAAAAAGGTTTTCAGAAATCATCCAAACGCTTAGTGTAAATCCTCAGACAGGAGAAAAGTCAAATGTACAATTGGAATATAGATATGTTTCGGACCGTATGGAAAAGTTTGATAAAATAAACAGAATGCAAAAAAGCGTATGGGAAACTTTACGAAAACTTTTTAATATTTCAGATGCTATTGTTGATTATGAGTGGGGGATAGAGTGGTCAAAGGGGGGAGCAGCTAATATAGCCGAAAAATTCAATATTGAGGTGTTAAATCTTTTTAATAAGTTTGGATATTTAAATCGTGAATTGAAAAATATTCATTTTACAATAAAAATGGACGGAAATATGTACTTGCTGGCAGAAGCACTTGCTTTAGAATCTGTGGATCTTAGAATTTTAATGGGAGATTTGCTGGATCAAGGTTATGCTATAGAGGCAAAACCCCAAGATATTAACGAAATCTATTGGTACAGGCTTATCCCTCCGAATGAGCGAATTTTATCAAATTCTCCAATTTTTACAACAGAAGAGGTATTTTTGTTTGCATCCAGAACTATCCAGTCATCTATCTAATGAAATTGCAAATACTTATCAAAATTTATCTATATTTTTTTATTTTTTCCTTATATTGAAATCATCCTTTAAATATGATATAATTCTATTGTAATAAAGAAGTTATATATTGGGGGGGAAGGGCTCTTTTTATTTCACTTTCAACTAAGAAGATTTTAAAAGGTGAAAATTAGTTTATTTTGGGGTACGGAGATTAGAATCGCCTTATCCCCTAAGGCGGTTATTGGCCCCTACTTCCCCCTATCTCCGTATCCCAAATTAAAGAAAGGCTGAAATGAAAAGTTTTTTACCAAAGCAGATTGTTTTAATTTTTAATAGGATAGGATGCATATTTATACTTGCTTTATTGGTTTTTAATGTTCAATTAACCTTTGGGCAGGAAAAATCCTTTTTAAAAACCCGCGTAGAAACACTCAAGAGCAGCAATCTCAAAGACGAATCCCGCGTAAAGCAGGTGCTCAGGAATCTGGAAATCCCGCAGGAGATCGGATTTGTCAAGGATGTGCATGTACCGGCAAATTCCAGCGGAAAACTGATCATTAATATCCAGGACCTGCACTGCAATTATAAAGCGCAGAAGAATATCGCCGCCATAATCGATCATATCATAAAGACATACGGGCTGAGATTAATAAGCGTAGAAGGCGGGTCAGGGAAGATCGATACTACGTTTTATAAGGAGCTGCCTGATGAGAAGATAAAAGAACAGGTGGCGGATTATTTTTTAAGAGAAGCGCGCATCAACGGGACCGAGTATTTCGCGATCACCACAGACCGGGATATCGTATTATACGGTGCAGAGGACGAGAAATACTACGATAAGAACCTGGACGCATTTCTGCGGGCCCTGCCGAGCCGGGAGAGGATCTTAGAGGGTATTACTGTACTGGAAAATGATCTTAATATACTTAAAGGGAAAATTTACAACAAGAAATTAAGAGAGCTGGATGACCATATCGTAGCCTACGATAACGGAGAGCTTAACTTTGAAGACTATATTGTATATATCAGTAATCTGTATAAGCAGGAGAATTTAAAAAAAGAGTTTAAGATCGTGGAACAGCTGGTTGAGAGTATTGAGATAAAGAACACGATCAGCCTGGAAAAAGCAGAGGGGCAGAGGAAAGAACTGATAGATTATCTGACCAAGAATCTTTCCCGATTTGATCTGGAAGAATTTTTGCGGGCAACCGTAGAATTCAAGGCCAAGAGCATGGATGAGCTTACCTATCATAATGTGTTGAAGAAACTCTATAACAACATGGATAAGAAGGCCAAGACCTTAGACAGGACCTGGCCTGAACTGGACAAATACATAGAATATTTAAACAAGCATGAGTCTCTGGATAAATTCGAGCTGTTCAATGAGATAGACAATCTGGTTGAGATCATCAAGAACTCGCTGTATACAAGCTATACGCAGAAGAGCCTGGACCACAACCTTAAGGTTATAAGGCTCTCACGCAATCTGTTTGCGACCAAGCTTTTGAC
>JAZDHG010000025.1:0-15289 GCA_043806135.1 Candidatus Omnitrophota bacterium | reverse complement strand
AAGTAAATTATTATAAAATGAGCAAAAATATTCAGGGGCGGTTTTCCTTTGCTTCGTTTCCTTTGGACGCCAAAAGGAAATGAAGGCTGGGGGACGCAATATCTGGGGCAGGCATCGCCCCCTGCTTTAAAAATGGACTATAACCTATAACAAATCACTTCGGCTAACTGGATGGTGCGCGCAAAAGAAGTTCAACCCAGCAGCTGAGCTCAAACGTTATGCCCTATTTGGCAACCAGGTTATTGATGAACGCTTTTGTCATTTTAAAGTTATTTTTTCGCAATGCATCAATAAACAATCGGGTGCGTTCAGCTATTTGTCCCTTCCTGCGATAATCATCCTCCGGGTGTGTATCCGTTCCCTCATAATATACAAATGGGTTGATCTGTTCGATCTTCGGGATATATTCTTTATTGTCTAGTAAAAAACGCAGGCTCTCTTGAGCATCTTCTTCTGTTTCTTTGGGAAATCCAACAATAAGACTCACCCCAAAAGCTAGTCCTGCTTTTTTTAATTTTTTAAAAAACATTAATGCATCCATACTGGTAAAGCCTTTTCGCATATCCTCAAGAGTGTTATCGCATCCGGACTCAAGTCCGACAAAAAGATTGTAGCATCCGCTTTGTGCGATCTTCTCCAGAAGCCGGCCGGACATTTCAGGGCGGACACCCATTTGAGCTTCCCAGTTGATCCGGCCGAATTTTTTTATAATTTCATCACAAAGTCTTTCCAGCCGCGCTAAGTTCATGTTCAGCATCGAGTCATTAAATATAAAAGATTGTATTTGATTTTCCCAAACATGAACCTCTATTTCCTTGACAATGTTCTCTATAGACCGCGTTCTTGTTTTTTTATATAGCAATCGTTCCGAGCAAAACCTGCAGGTTCTCAGGCATCCCCGGTTCAACAACAAAGCAACGCTGTCTTTCTTCGGATACTGCTTTAGATTTAAAAGCTTATATCCGGCTATGGGGTTGTAAATGTTCAGATCGTCTATTTCTTCAAAGTACGCGATCTTTGTTTCTGTTTGTCCCTGTATAAAATCATAAAGCGGTTTTTCGCCTTCCCCGACCACAAGCAGATCCGCTGAATTAAAAGGCTCTCCTTGCAATACTGTTTTATCTTTAAAATAGTGCCGGGTGATCTCCGGCCCGCCCAAGACGATCTTTATGTCCGGATTTTTTTTCTTTATGCTCCGGGCTAAATCAAAAGTAGTTTTTAGGTTGCTTTTATAGCAGGAAAATCCGAGGACATCAAACTGAGCGAGTTCAATTTCTGTTTGCTCAAGTGATTTTAAAAAATTTTTCCTCAAAATTTGCGGCATGTTTTCTTCAAACTGAGCGTTGGGACTAATCATCCATTCTTTTTTTAATTTATCATCTGCTAAATTAAAAAATTGATTGTTCAAATCATATAAGGATATATTTTGTTCTTTGCTGATTAAAAAAGCACCCAGATGAATAAGGCTAAGCGGAGGAAGGCCTGGCTCGAAAGGCGGAGTAAGAACAAGAGCGGTTTTATTTTTAGTGTTCATATTCTTGTGATTGTCACAAGTCACAGGCCACAAGTACATTATTAAAAAACTTGTGTCTGGTGTCTTGGTGACTTTGTACTCTAAATTTTTTTTGCTTTACGTAAAATTTCACACGCTGCATCCCAGGCGGCCTGCGGATCATCGCATGATTCAGAGGTGCCGATCTGCCCCTGATAGGCCCAGACATAAAGAGCATCCGGATTAGTATCCAGCAAAATTTCTCCCTGCTCTTTAATGCGATGTTCCTTCCCCTTTTGCACTCCCCAGCACTGAAGCCATTGATGATGTTTCTTGTTATGCATTGTACAGGCATTTGATATGTCCCGGATAAGCGGTCTCATCTGTTCTACGTTTGTATCATTGTTGACCCAGTATATATCAGTGCCCAGATCATCGATCGCCTTGATCTGTGCCGCATCCTGCCAAAGCATTTTATCGTGAGGCATAATACAGCAAAGCGTTTCCATGTCAGGATAATGACTTTTTATATATTCAGATATTTCTCGGATATATATACAAACGCATTTACGCCTGAACTCCTGTCTTATATTTCTTTCTGCCTGATGTAAAGAGCTGTTGTAATGTCTGCTGAATAACTCAGCGCATGCCGCGCAAAAACAATTGATAGGTGAAGGCTCATCGATAAAATATCCCGCGAAACCCAGCCCGGCAATGCGATCGATCATATCTTTAATATACCGGACAACATCAGGATTATTATAGCAGCCTGCGGGGTTATAACTTCCGTCCTGGTTTACCTGGTGCGCTTTAGGGTTATTGAGCAGGAATTGGCTGGATCTTCCGCCGCCGAAATAATTAACCGCTCCCCAGAATATTGCCAGAGGCCTAAGCCCCTGTTCTTCGGCAAGCTTTGAAAAAAAATCAAGCTTGCCGGTCATGTAAACAAAATCATTCTCCTGCGCCCCCAGCAACACATCATCGCAGCCCACAGATTTAATATCCTTAAGATCAATTTCTACATGACGGGGATTATGATGCCCCATATAGGAAACGCCTGTACGCATAAATTCACTCCCATTAACACTTTTCCGGTTACTATCAGTTACTAACCGTTACTATTGGTTACCAATAGTTGCTTCACACACCAAAACCCAAATTTTCTCAGCTTTCTATGGCAGCCTCTACCCTGTTGTTTCCTGTTAGCTATTGACCATTGACCATGGCCTATTTATGCTTTTTCTTTTTTACTTTTTACTTTGTACTTGTTTAATATTAAATATATTTAACATCTGTTTATGTATAAGGCCATTGCTGGCTAACATATTTTTCTTATAGTTGCTGAAAGGGCTGCCGTCAAACTGGGTAATTTCCCCTCCTGCCTCTTTGATGATCAATGCTGCTGCTGCCGTATCCCAGGGCTGCAGGTCCATTTCCCAGAACCCGTCAAACCTGCCGCAGGCAACATAGCATAAATCTATAACCGCCGCTCCTGCCCTGCGCACGGCCATGCTCGCCATAAGGAATTTTGAAAAATTATCGATATTATTGTCTTTTTTTTCTTTAAAATCATAGGAAAATCCGGTCGCTAAAAATGCCTTGCCCAGATTATTAACTTTCGATACTCTTATTTTTTTCTTATTTAAATAAGCTCCCTTGCCCCAAACCGCTGTAAAAAGTTCCTGATGTATAGGATCATAGACAACGCCTGTCCGTATCTGCCCGTCTTTTTCCAAAGCTATAGATACAGCAAAAAAGGGGAATCCGTGCGCAAAATTCGTGGTACCATCCAGGGGGTCAATGATCCAGCGGTCAGACCCCTTGTCTTGTCCATAGCCCTCCTCTGCCAGAAAACCATACTGAGGGAATCTCTGTTTTAATGTTTTCACGATCAGTTTTTCTGCTTTAATATCGGTATCAGTAACAATGTTTATGGATCCCTTAAAGCGGATATTTTGCGTTTTTCCAAAACGGGATTTGATCATATCACCTGCGATTAAAGCAGCCTGGACCGCAGCATTAAGTTCTTTCATTATCTTATTCGTCCTCATTTTCGCTTAGCAAGTTTATCTGTTCGGTCAAAATCGTCTTTATATCTTCATGATAACCTATATAAACCGACCTGATCACGCCCTGGCCATCCAAGACAAAGGTTCTGGGAATTGACAGCACGTCAAGCTGCTTGGCCAGTTTTGCCTCTTTATCTATCAAAACCGGAAAAGAATAGCTGTTTTCTTCAACAACCTGCATGGCTTGCTCAGCATCGCTGGTTATTGTAAGCACCTGAACTTCTTCCGCAAAGACGCTTTGGAACAGGCTCTCGAGCAAAGGCAGCTCTTTTTCGCATGGAGGGCACCAGTGTTCCCAAAAATTAATAATAACCACTTTATCGCGCAGCGCATCGGAATGCACTATTTCTCCAAAAAGATCCGGCAGAGAAAATACAGGGCAAGCCGATCCCACAAGTTCATGGTCAGCGCCTTCTAATTCGCTCTTTACTACTTCCTCGGCCATAATATCAGATATATCGATAATATTGGCACCTTCCGGGGCATTGTAAGTGAACGCGGCCTCATCGATCCCTGAATTTATTTTGGTATTTGTATATATTGTCAATATTTTAAGCTCTTGATTTTTGCTGTACATCTGGAGTCTAGCGGTATATTTTGTCTTAGCATCCCAGTAAAGGACGGCCATGTCCGGAATCAGCTCGCCGGTCTCTGCGTTATTTAAAAACGCTTTAAGCATTTGGATCATCTTCCGGCGCACCTGCGGTTTTATTTCCATCTCAAGAACATAAACAGTCCTCCCCTCTGCTTCTTCTTTCTTAACAGAAAACACCGCATAGTCGTTCAGCAAGCTTTGCAGCTGCTCTTTCGGGTTAAACTGCCGCATAAACTCTCTTGCCTGGGGAGCTGCGCTCGGCATTATTGATTTAAACACAGTTATTTTTCCGTTATTTGAGTCGGTCTGTTCCTGCCATAAGACATTACCATCATATACAGACAGGCTTCTGAGTTTTTTGTCCGCGTTGTCCGATATTTCAATATTCGCTTTAATTTTATCCGGGCTTTTAAACTGCAGCGTTCCGCTGAAACTTGTGTCCATTCCTCCGGACTGATTATGCTGGGTCAAGGATGTAGATACGTCTTGGAGCATTTCTATGCTCTCTTGTATCAGCTTTATCACCTGCTCAGGGTCAGCTTCCTGAGCCCAAGTTAAAACAGAAAAATTGCCTAAGAAAAATAAAACCGTCGCACAAACAACGATCAGGAGTATTTTTTTCATTACATTTCCTGGTATAATCCTCATACCTAAGCTGGATTATGCTTGTAATCGAGTGTTTAATCTCTGGAATCAAGACATCCTGCTGCTTTCTCGTTATCGGATGTCTTTGATAAATTTTCAGACCACAGCAAAGCTTGCTTGCGGATTCACAATGATATTGTAAGTCCGTCGATAGCAGCTATACTTTTACGGAATATTTTCCGGGCTTGCTGCTCGGCAAGGCTGCGATGTTTTGCAGTAGGATGATTATCTGCATCGAAGTGAGTCAATACAAGCCTGTGCGCACCTGATTTTTTTGCCAGCAATGCCGCCTGCAGCGGATCAAGATGCGGCCATCCTCCGTCATCCTGTCCTTTTCTGAGAGCGCATTCGGTAATGAGCATATCCGCATTTCGGCCAAGCTTGACAATGTTCTCACAGCTTCCTGTATCAGTACAGTATGCGATGATTTTACTCGGGCATTGGAAGCGGTATCCTAAGCAGTCACTTGCATGCACAAGTTCTAGAGTTTCGATGGAGACTCCCGCAAAACGCATTTTTTTCAAAGCACCTGAAATCTTTACTTTAAACGGCAAATCCCGCAATGGCAATGTGAACGGCTGGGCAATAAATTTTTTCAGGCGCTTAAGCGCAGATTTAGGCGCATAAACAGAAAGTCCTTTAGGAAATTTGAACTTGGCTAAAGCATGCAGTCCAACTATATGATCAAGGTGAATATGGCTTAAAAAAATGCCTGTGGGTTTTGTATTATCAAGATATCGGTCGGCCTTGGCAAAGCCGAAGCCGGCATCAAGAATAATATTACATGTATCGGTCTTGATCAATGTGCAAACGGTGTTGCCTGTTTGGGTATCAAACCATCCGTTCGTACCTAAGAAAATTATCTTCAATGCTTTTTGCTTTCCGCCATTATTTTTGGGTTCTTTCTTATTTAGGTTGGCAGAAAGAACCTGATTTTTGCGCATAATTTTTCCCCGCCTACAACAAAACCAATCCGGACGTTTAGACCATGTCATCCATCACATCATCCCTGATCAAGGCCAGAATTGCTGCCTGCGGAACGATTATGTATTCCACATTTTCGTATTCTATTTCCACGGCTGAGTTCTTAAGAAATATCGCCCGGTCATTGACCTTGGCCTGCAGGGGGAAATACTGGCCTGCGGTATTATTCTGTTTTTCCTTCCATATCTCACTGCTTAGATCCTGCGGTTCCGGTACAGGCATGCCCGGGCCTACCTTGATAATTTTGCCGCTATGCACTTTTTCCTTTTCATAAGTGCCCTGCGGCAGGTATAAACCGGAATTGGTCATTTCTTTCTTATTGTCCGGCTTGATCAAAACCCTATCGCCGATTATAATTAATTCTCTGGCCATAACAACTCCTGGTAGTTAGCTCATAAGCTGATGAGCTCATCAGCCATTTGCCTGCTGCTATTTGTTTACATACAGTGTCTGTGTCGGATATGCAAACTCTATTTTCCCCTCTTCAAATTTTTTCATGATTCCCAGGTTTATTTCCTGCTGGATGTCCATATATTTATTATAATCAGGGCTCAGAACATAATATACGATTTCCAGAACCAGGCTGAAATCTCCATAGGAAAAAAAGTGTGCCCGGTCAAAACGTGTATTTGGGGTTTTGTTAATGATCTCCTTAATATATCCGGGAATTTTTGCCATCTGCGCAGGGGTTGTCTGATAAGTTACCCCCAGTTTAAATACCACCCTGCGTTCTGCCATACGTTTATAATTACGCACGCGTGAATTAGTCAAATCGGTATTCGAAAATATCAGCTGTTCACCGCCAAGTGAGCGAATACGTGTTGTTTTCATGCCGATATACTCAACTACCCCTAAATAATCTCCAATTATTATAAAATCGCCTACTTCAAACGGACGGTCAAATAAAATAGAGAAAAAACTGAACACGTCGCCTAAAACCGCCTGTGCGGCAAGGGCAACTGCTATACCGCCGATGCCAAGCCCGGCAATCACCGTTGATACCTTAAATCCGAGATTATCCAGAAGAAAAACAATGCCGATCCCCCAGATAAGTATCTTGATAACGCTTAAAAAGCCTTTTAAACTGTGCTCCCTGGCCTCGTTTTTTTCAGGCTTGATCCACAAAACATATAAAACATAGCTGCTAAGCGCAACAAGAAAACGTATCGCCATCACAGTAATTATTACAACCCCTGCGACATCAATGAACTTTTTTATCAGCTCAGGTAATAACAATTTATGTGTGCTTATATACATCGCGCCAAAATATAATAATGGCATTATATTTTTATGGAAAATACCGACAATAAAGTCATCAAGCTTGGTCGTTGTACTTGCTGCCCATTTTTTTAAGCGGCTGAGCACGAGCTGTTCAAACGATATCAGCATGATTAAAGAACCGCAAAACATACCTAGAAAGATCAGGTAATCCAACAGTTTATTACCAAAATAAACGTTATTCAAAAATTCTGTGCTCATAAGTGTCTTCCCCCTTAAAATCTAAAAAAATCTCTCTGCCGATCAGAGATGGGCCATAAATACCCCCAAAAGCAGCTTGAACAAGGCCAGCGGCTGTTTATCGTCTAAAAAAATTACTCTTGATTAAGTCTTAAACGAAGAGAGGGATTTGTTTTATTCTGACTGCTCTTCCCTGATCATTCCAATATATTTTTCCTGTCCCGCTCCGGTCATCTGCGTTGAATGTCTGAAGTTGTTATTACCGCTTTCTGCGACCATTTCTTCCGTAAACTCAGGCCCCACGATAAAACCTCCGGCATTAAGCCCCCTGATGCTTTCGCAGAAAATGTCCGCCCGGCAATTGATATTGCTTATCAATTCCTTTGATACGGCACGGTTATCCGGCTTAGCATTCAGGTAAGCAAGAATTTCCTGCTGTACTCTGTATATTTCTTGTTGTCGGTTCTGTGAACTATCCATTACACCTCTTTGCAAATATTATAAATACATACATAAATAATACTCTTGAAAACCCCTTCTGTCAATTTTACTTGGCAAAAGAAAGGGATGAGCACTTACAGCGCTCACGGTACCGATTTGCAAAGACCTGATTTTTGGAAGTCATCGGTTTTTTCCTGCAAACGTGCTTTCCCTTTCAGTAGTTAATCCATGTTTTGTCTTAAAAAACCAAGGACTCCGGCTCATAATATTCTTTCGGGTGGTCGCAGCAAGGGCATTTTACCGGCGGCTCTTTGCCTTCGTGTATAAAACCGCATACGCTGCATTTCCACTTTATCGGCTTTTCCCGTTTATACACCGTGCCGTTTTTAACCATTTCCAAAAGTTTTTTATACCTGTCTCCATGTTCCTTTTCAATCTTGGCTATCTGCCTGAACAAACGTGCTGCCTCTGCATTACCTTCTTTCTCTGCTTCTTTGGCAAAAGTCGGATACATGGTGATTGTCTCATGCGTTTCCCCTTCCAGCGCCTCTTTTAAATTTGCCTTTGTATCGCCTATGCCGTGGAGCAGTTTTAATTCGTTTTTAGCATGCTGCATCTCGTTTTCTGCTGCTTCTTCAAAAATTTTAGCAATGTAATTATATCCTTCTTTTCTGGCAACTTTGGCAAAATATGTATACTTGTTGCGGGCCTGTGATTCACCGGCAAATGCCGCGCGCAAATTTTTTTCTGTCTTTGAACCTTGTTTAACACTCATAATCTCCTCCCTCTGTTTTAAATGTTTGCGATTATCCCTCTTGCCGGATTTTCATTGTATACCAAAAGAAAACCCCCTGGCAATGTATTTTTGTAAAGGGGTTTAACGTGCAGGATATCCGCTGATTTTTACGGACAATAAAACTCTATGGGCTGTAATCTTAAATTGCATTGAGGGAGGGGACAGCCGTGCCGGCAGAAAACTCAGGCTTTATCCTGTTCCATTCTTTCCCAGAAACATCGCTCATGCTGTTCAACTACTTCATTGACTTCTTTTAAGGATAAGCTTCGCGCCCAGGCATGTTTTTTTGCCTCAGGCTGCTTGCGCACATCTTTTATCGGACAGTTTTCATCATATTCAAAAGGGCAGCTATCCAAAAGACCAAACAGTATAACCCTGGCGTTTTCTGCGCTCATAGCATTAGTCTATGTGTACTTTATATATATTGCACCATGAAAAATATAAGTATGCAATAGGTATGCTATATGCTCATTCTATGCACGGATGTCTCTGCCGCAGGTAAGAGATAAGATTGACTTTTTTGTTCTGAATATGAAACTTGGCTCTTATATTGCGTCGGTGCTTTTCTACTGTTTTAACAGAGATATTGCTGACCTCGGCGATGTCTTTGCTGCTCATATTATTCTTGATCAAATTACAGATTGCCCTTTCACGCGGGCTAAGCTTTATGTTCGTATCCTCCAATATCGTCTCTCTTGTTTCCAATATAGTCTGCTGATTTAAAGTCTTTTCCAGAAGTTCTATATAGTGAGTAGGCTCGCACACATTCTTGATCTTTTGTATTATCGGCATAATGGACTCACGCATATCCTTGAGTATAACAGCTCTGATCTTTTCTTTTTCTCTCTGCACATGGCTGATAACCGCGGATAGGGCCATATTTTTCCTCTCCAACTCATGCTTTTGCTGTTTCATTGCGGTTTGAGACATGTTAAGCTGATACTCGTTTTGCTTTCTTTTAGTGATATCAACCCCGTAAATATGAACATGGCCCTTACCTTTAATCGGAGCAAGTGTGTAGCAATATATTTTGTGGTCTAGATCTGCTTCCAGATTGGATTTCACCTTATTGGTTTGTAAAACAACTCTTATCTGCTTTTTGATATCATGCGGCAGGATTTTCATAAACTCTTTGCGTTGCAATCCGCAGTCTTTTAATAACGCGTCCACTGCTTTATTCTTGTACAAAAGGTCAAAATTCCTGTCTATGCACAGAATACAATGAGGGTTCTCTGCCAGGCATTGGGCTAGCTCCGCTGCGCTAAGAGGAACATTGGTCTTTTTCTTCATGTCGAGTTCGCTGCTTTCACATTATATTGTATACATTTTGCTGCTGCGTCAGATTTTTCTCATGCATCCGAACCTAGTCTTATCGGCCATTTAAAACAAACCCTTTCTGCAACATGGGTTTATTACAGAGCGACTTGCATCAAACATAGGCTGAGCAAAAACCAGTTGTTACTCAAACAGCTTTCTCTTGGCCATTGTTGCCTGATCAGGAGACATTTTTTAACAAGCCCGCAATAAAAAGGCGCAACCACATCCGTGATTGCGCCGCCTTATCCTTAGAGTAAGCTTACTCCCAGTCGTCTCTGGTGTCAACTGTAAAAATTAAGTATAACAACAGCTGCCTGTGTGATCCTGTGATCCACGGCCTGTTTAAAACAATGTTGGCTTATCTGCATCGGGGCAAGCAAGGGTTGCCCTTCACGCCGTAAGCATATCTTAAGCCATAACACTATATTGCATGTTAAAAAAATGAGCCTAAGGGGAAAATTAGAGCTGTGGTTATAGCCCTTCTAACCATTATATTTTTTCTGCGTTAAGTTGAGTAAAACAAAAAACGCTAGGATTTACCACAAGAAGTATATTGTTACAAACCAGGAGGCTAATATGCATGTTTATATTAAATTACAATAAAGTACATGCTTATGGATAGACCGCATATGATCTTTGCGAATCAATCCAATAGTAGTGAGTGTAAAAACTTATGCCCATATTATTATCAGCTAATTCTTCATCGTAATGAAGGGCACTAGTCCCCAAACTTGTTACCGTACTACCTATGTAAGAACCAAAGTAACCTACGCCGCCGCTAAGAGTCACGTCCGATTTGGGTGCATATACAGCTGCATACATATCTTGCTGCCCGGATATTTTTACAGTCTGCGATACAGGATTAGTCCCAACCAGTAACACATTTGAACAGTCATAAGTAGTATTTATAATGCCTTGACTTTCAATATCTATATTGCCATCAAAATATATCTTAACCGTACCTGTAGTGGCCGGGTCAATGACAATTGCAGAAGATGCACTCATTTTAATCGCTGTTTTAGCAGTTAGATAAATCTCTGCCGGCCCTGTTATTGTTAATGTGTCGCTTGAGCTAAGCTGAATCCTCGAAAATTGATAATTCCCAGGCCCCAAGGTTGTTCCTGATAAAATACTTCCTCCGCTTGGTAAGCTTTGTAAATACGCAGGGGGTAGAATTAAGGGAAACTCCAGATTATTGTTATGTTCTATTGTGCCGGAAACTGCACTTTGATCATTAAATGTACCGGATAGGCCGGTGGAGGCATCGCCGTTAATATATGAGCCTCCCCCAGTAG
Source organism: Candidatus Omnitrophota bacterium (assembly GCA_043806135.1). Classification (GTDB taxonomy): domain Bacteria; phylum Omnitrophota; class Gorgyraeia; order B26-G9; family B26-G9; genus JAGLQQ01. The sequence goes on along the minus strand of JAZDHG010000025.1, from coordinate 4,197 downwards.
TTATATCGCCATTTGTTCCCACGTCTCCGTTTTGGGCAATATTGGTTGAACCGTCCGCTAATACTTCTCCATACATCCCTGCGTCTGAATCATAGCTATCGCTATACATTGTTCCTCCCAGCTTCAAGCTTTTGTCTCCAAAAGCAGCGTATTGAAACAAGCTCTCCCCGCGTCCAATAACCGCACGCACCGTACGCACAATCCTATCCGATGCCATTTTATTGGGGAAATACCCTGTAGATATTACCGTCGGAGTTGTGCTCAGGTAATTTTGCACAACAATATCATAGTCTCCGGAAAGACCGCCTGTTACGCTGAATAACTTATCCGTTGTGCTGGTTGTCCATCCTACCCAGGTATCTACCCCGTAGTTGTACTCCCAGATCGCCCGTCCCATGCCTGATTCGGCAAGCCAAAAAGCGCGTACTCCCTGGGTAAAAATTTCCGTATTGCGGGTGTCCACAATATAGCGATTTATCAGCACTGTAGAGAGTACTGCTAACAATATTATTACTATCAGACAAAGCATTAAAGCAAAACCTTTTTGTTTCCTTTGTGAGTGCATCTTCTTGCTCTTGCTCCTGTTTATTTTGGACATGAATTCAATTTCTTAGGGTCACAGTTTCTCTTACGGGAAGCACCAGGTTCTGATGCTTTAAATTTGCCCGTACTTGTAAATTTACCTCTAAGCGGTTTGCTGTTAATAAGAAATTGATTGAATCTATATTGACCGCTATTACAGAAATGATCCCTGGCGGGTGTTCGCGAACAAGCTCATTGCTATTATTCACATAATAGCTGATTGTCTGAGAATAGGTAACCGGGTTAATGCCAAGGGGTATAACAAACTGAATCTGTGCACCGCTGTTTGTTATCATTATATCTGTGGGCTTGCTCTGTCTCACCTCTTTAATAATAGCATCCATAGGCTTACGCACCACCTGCATAACATCCATAACTTTTACGCTTGAAGAATATAGTGTCTGCCCAGCATCAAAAGCAGCCAGCAAAGCAAGAATAACCACGCTCATTATGGCTATTGATACGACAAGTTCTATAAGAGTGTATCCTTTCATGATCCATTCGTCTTTAGGCTTTCCAGTGTATAGCTTCGGGTGCTTTGCCCTCTGGCCAGCCAGTTAACACGGACTTCTATTGTTAGAGGATTTCCGGCTGAGACTATACTCGTGTTAATTGATTCGTTTGACAAGGGGATGAAGTTATACGGAGCTAGGCTCAGCTGGGTTGCACTGCGATTAAACATACCACTATTAATTGCTGTTTCTAGTCCTGTGAAGTAGCTGTTTTTTATTTCTTCCATCATATGTTGCGCATGCACAACTGCTAATGTGCGTTCCCGGTTAAATTCATTAAGCACGCTCATATTTACAAACACTCCGATAAGTGAAAAAATCGTCGTTGATGTAATAAGCGTTGTGGCTAAAAGCTCTGTTAAAGTAACGCCCTTGTTTGAATGTACCTTCATAATTTGCCTTTCTCAAAATAAAAAAACCGCAGATTCCCATCCGTGGTCTCCTAAAATTCCTATATATAAAATTTTCTTAAAAATAAAAAACCGGGCTTTCCCCCCCCGGTCAATATAAACTACTTATCGTGTGTTTCCTTATCCCGCAATAAGTATATTCTTAGCAGTGCATCCTGTCAAGAAAAATTAATCATCCACGCAGCACACAACTTTATAGAGCTTACCATACAATCAAATTCTTCGCAATAGGACAACCCTATACATTTAAAAAGGTTACATTAAGTCAGCTATACTATCCAGCGCTTGCGTCATTCTAAATTGCTCTCTGCACCAATCTCTCTCGATTGTCTTCGGACACGATTGCTTCGGTTTTCCTAACTAGCGCAGGAAGAACGCTCTGTTTAGATAATTCCGCTAAGGTCATGATTACCAAACCATATTGCCCCTTAATGATATATCCCCGTGAACCCAATGCCTGTTCAAAAGAAAAAACCTCTCCTCTTTGAACTTCCATTCGAGCCGCCGGGACATCTGCTCTGAAATCCCGAATGCTTCTGTCATTTTGCGGAAATCCTTTTAAAGTCGCAACAAACCTTTCATTAAGACGTTCTTGTCTACCAAAGATCACTTGCTTTTTCTGCATTTTGCCCTGGTTTTTTTGAAAAACAAAGGCTATTAAACTATTGAATTCATTCACATCGTTGTTGCCAATGACTAAGATGCCGTTTTCTTCAACGGCATTACCTAGCCTATTAACCATTTCTTGGAAATCATTTTCGTAATAATATCTAAGTACATTAAAACAACAAACCACATTTCCTTTTATGGGAATGCGGAAATTTTGAGTAGTTAAAAAATGTATTTTTGAATCCAATCCTCGCTGCAACGCTTGTTCATTTGCCTCGCTTACAATATTCTCATCCCTATCAATGCCAACTATTTCAATGCTGAACCCTTTGGCCTCTTCTGCTAATTCGAGCATCCTAAATGTTGTCCCGGCAGTGTCGCCAACGCCAACATCTAAAATTCGAAGCGATACTGCAGGAGGAAAAATCTGCCCAAGCAATGATGTTATGATGTACGAATAAATATTTTCAAGGCGAGCAGGCAGAGTTTCCCCCCGGTCATTATATCGAAACGCTTATCATCTGCAGTTTCTGAAAAAGCCTTTTGCACACCCTGTTCATATATGCGCATTGCTGGAGAAAGCACATCCTTTTGCTCTAATAATTCGCACGCCCCGCTTGCGTAAGTACGGCAGTATGCACTTATTATTAGCACAAAAAACAATAAAAATATTTTTCGACAAGTCATGCCAACCCTTTCTTAAAAAGATAAATAAAGTATATATTATGAAATGCTTCTTTGCAAGCAGGCCGGCAAAGTATTAAACTAGGGTTTAATGAAAATACAAATGTGCCCTCATCTGTCGTCGGTAATTTAAACATAGTGCGCTATAAAAATAAGCCAAAAGCGCACGCTATTTGAATAAAGGTGTTAAAAACCTTGCACTTTCTAACAGAAATACATTTTTCAGCGAACCTTGATTACACAGATTTTAAAATGATTACAGCGATTTTTCCGTCTATAATGAATCCGTGTGATCTTATCTTCAATCTCTGCAATCAGGGCCTGATGAGTTTTTCAGCAGATCTTAAATTAAACAGGCCCAAGATATGCTTTCAGCAATAAGACGATATTATTTTGCCGAAAATAGCTTGAGCCTTGCTTTTGGCCGACTTATGCGGACACCGCAGACCGAATTATTACTTTTTTAAAAACAAGTGAGGGAAAATAGCTTTCTCTCTTCTGCTGCTCCTCTTAAGAAAACCTCCTTAATGCTACGTGACAACATTGACAACTCAATATAATTACACTGCTTGTTCGACAGGAAAGTCACCTATCGTTAGCGTTGTCCTCTTTGGCAACATGCTGCTTTCAGAAAATGTTTTTATAGCAGCTACTTGTCCCTTTGCTTTGAGCTCCATGGTCAATTCCCAAATTTGAATAAACTCCAGATAAAAATTGTCCATTTTCATATCTTCCAGCTTCATTATCAAAGATTTTTCTGAATAATATAGCGGGTATGCGCCAGGATATTGTTTTTTAACAAAACTTCTCGTAGCTATTAACGGAGCTATATTGCCATTTCCCGCTTGGTCGGCAGTATAATCCACAATAACCTCCTCTGTTATACCGCCCGGAAAATTGACCGCCAAAGATAAGTAATAGTGATCACGCATCGCACTCCATAGTAAATATACATCCCCTAATTCCTCTACCATTTTTTCACCAATTAAATACGAAAATGATCCGCAACCAGTAGGATATGATGGATTATGTTCATGATAATAAGCTTGTTGGAAATATTGATGCCTATTTATAAAGTCTGATAGTTGTTCAGCAGATACGGGTTTAGCCTCCCCCCGCAGCAGAACATATGGGGATCTCTGTGTTACAGTATCCTGTACAGCATAGAAAAGATTTTTAAATAAACTTTTCTCAATTTGCAAGTAAGGAGACAAACATTCATTTTCAATAACACTGTCTGCAGCCTGGATGACGCCGCATAGCAAGAATACTTGTGTGATAAAAAATGCGACAACTCTTATTAACTGTTTTTTGGACATATTAGACACTTCTTTCGTTATAAAAAAGTAATAGAGTATACCATAAAACATCAGCTTCTGCCAAAAAAGATTCTGTTTGGG
>JAZDHG010000024.1:0-19645 GCA_043806135.1 Candidatus Omnitrophota bacterium | reverse complement strand
TCAAAGAGCGGCGCAAAATCTTTGATAAATTGAGTTCTTCCGATGTATCGAAGGCAATATTAGCAACCGGCGCGTATATCGGAGAGGGATTTGATGACCCAAGGCTCGATACGCTTTTCATAGCTATGCCTATTGCATTTAAGGGCAAGGTTATTCAATACGCCGGTCGTCTTCACCGTAAACACCACGCTAAAACCGACATTCGCATATACGATTATGTTGACCGGAAAGTTTCAGTATTGGCAGCAATGTATAAGAAGCGTCTGAAAGCTTATAAGACAATGGGCTATGAGATTAAAGAGGAAAGTTCTTTGGCTGTAGATGTTTTGATATAGAAGTTTTGTCCAGTGTTCCGAATCAAACAAAGCATAACTCTTTTTAGTTTCCACACTAAAGAATCTATGGTAAAATTAATTTTTGTAGAGATTAATCTTATTTAATTGCGGGAAATAACTAAATTTCCGCCCTTTCGCCCTTTGGAATATCGGTTTTCTTTTGGCAAAATTTTGGTGCGATCAAAATTTCGCCTGCGCTTCTCAAGCATTATTCGGGAGAGGCTTTGCGTTGCCGCGTCCGTGTAGTTTTTAGGGGATAGCAGTGGCAAGGCGGACGAACTAGTCTTAGAAACAAAAATTTTTTAGCTGGTAAAACTTGTTGGTGTGAGGACGCTGTGTTTTGCGGCTGCCCACACACAGACGCAAAACACAAGCAAAGCTGAACACGCAAGAAGGCCGCCCTCAGGCGGCCGCCCAGCGAGGCTTCTGTCCACAGAAGCCGAACGGTGAATCGGGAACTATCTAAGCAGGATGCATGAAGCGGGAGAGGTATTTTAAAACCGCTAAAGGCAAAACCACGTTAAAACAGATTTTGAAAAATTCACTTGTAAAATTATAAACGGAAGGTGTAACACGACGGGGACAACTTGTGCTCGCGTTTTGATCCGCCTTAGCGGATCAGCAGAGTAAGTCCCTGCCTCTTTGCTATCCGTCTTCATTTCTGTGGTGCAACCACAGAAGTTAAATTACGCCGGATAAGCTGTAGAGTGGAGTAGACCGGCGAAGCTTACCATCTTTGAGGGGATTTAAGCAGCGAAGTCTGGTCCCTGCCTCTTTGCTATAAACTATTCGACAAAAACTTCGTTTTTAAATTAAAGAAAAAATACTGCGAATTTTTAAAAGGGGAATAATGATGCCAAATCCAAGAGCCGGCCAAGACATAAGAAAAAATAATTAGTCGCTGTCCCTATTTAAGTCTATTTATTATTTATTTGCTATTTATTTCTAATATGAGTCAATTCGACCCCGATTTGGTGCTTGCTATCCAATATTATAAACTTTATAATGTCTCAAGGGGGTAGTCAAAATTCTATATTCCAGAGAAAAGAGGGGATAAAATGAAAATAAGGTCTTTTTTAATATTGGGTTTGTCTGTAATTTTTCTTTCCTTCAATACTATCTGCTCTGCAGGACAAACAATAATCGCCCGGAAAACCGCACAAGCACCTGTAATTGACGGGGCAACCGGCGATGCTGCCTGGGCGCAGGCACAGCCGATAATCACGCATGATAATACGGCAAATATTGATATGACGCTTAAGGCAGTATATACGGACACGGAGATATTCTTCTTAGTGGAGTTTGCGGACCCAGAGGCGTCGCTTACGCACAGAACTTGGTTTTGGGATAAAACCGAGGAAATTTATAGAGTAGGTCCTGACCGGGAGGATACTTTTGTTTTTAAATGGAACATGGAGGATCATCCGGTAGATTTATCTTTAAAAACCAATAATTCTTACATGGCAGATATTTGGTTTTGGAAGGCCTGCAGGACTGACCCGGTGGGCTATGCAGATGATAAGTACCAGCGTTTCAGCAACAGCGAAATGCCTAAAAGCAATATCATAAACCTGGAAAGCGGAAAAAAAATGTATTTAATAAGAAAAGGCGACAGCGGAACGCCGGCCTTTAAAGAAAATATATACGGTGAATATGCGGGAGAAAAGACCGCGTGTTATACTAATGTTGTCCCCACAGGAAGCCTTGCCGATATAAAGGCAAAAGGCGTGTGGTCTGGCGGCAAATGGACCATAGAGTTTAAAAGGGTTTTGGATACTAAACATGAGGATGATGTTCAGTTTGATATCGCCAAGACCTATTTGTTCGGCGTAAGCAGGCATGAAATAGCCGGCAGGCCGGCTGACCCTAAGCTTGAGCAGCCTCTTTATGGAGCCGGGGATATTAGTGAAGAGTTGACTTTACAATTTGCCCAATAGCAAGGAATTTGGAGAAATCATGAAAAGAGTAATATTTTTTACCCTAATGGTGTTTTGTTTAGCAATAATGAATACAGCTCAGGCAGAAGAAACAGAGGTAATGAATTTTGTCAAAAGATTAGCAAAAGAAAAAATAACCGCTTTGGCCAGTGACCCGATAGTGGTTAATGCCGTGAAAACAGCCAATAAAGAAGCGGTAAAGTCTCTAGATGAGATAAAACAGCTGGATGAGAAATGGCAGGCAACAGACGGGATTGATGCGCGGATAGAAAGCTTTTTAACTAACCCCTGCGCGCAATATTTAAAGAAAATGCAAAAAGCGGCTGTAAAGATCAGCAGAAGCCTCTATGCCGAGATATTTGTTATGGATAAGCAGGGATGTATTGTTGCCGAAACAAACAAGACCTCAGACTACTGGCAGGGTGATGAGGACAAATTTGTAAAATCTTTTGCTGATGGAAACGGCGCTATTTTTATTGATGCGCCTGCTTTTGATCAAAGCTCCGGGATGTATTCGATACAGGTATCTGTGCCGGTTGTTGATCCATCTACAAAAAAGGCTATCGGAGCGGTTACGGTCAGCGTGGATATAGACGCAATAGCGGAACGGTTTTATTAAGAAAAATAGTTAAGGCAGGAAAGGATAAGCAAGATCATGTCATATAGTTTGATCCGTAATTTAAGCCTGGTTTTTATAGTGGCCATAATATTATGTGTAAGCTTGGTGTCTTTTCTGAGCATGGGTCAAATCGCTGAGACTGCAACCGAGGTTATAAGATATCAAAGGCCAAAGTTAGATCTGATGGAGAAAATACATAAAGATTTTATCAACGCCAGGGATAGTTTTTTTGCCATCACCAGAAAAGAAGAAACCGATAATAAAAAAGCAATAACATTGATTAACCAGGTAATTAAAGAAACCTCGGATTTAAAAGAGTTGGTTGACGAGTCAAAAAAGGATGAAGTAGCGTTATTTATAACTGCTGTCAAACGGTTTAAAACAGTTATTTTTTCTTATACGGCTGAAAGTGAAATTGACCCTACCGGCGCTTCGGTTCTTTTCATGGAGCAAAACGCTCATGAAATAGCCCGTGAAGCGGAAGAATTTTTTCAGAAAATGAATGAGGAAATCAGCACGGACATAAGGGTAAAAGATGTCGACATGCTTATTACGGCAAAAAAGTATCAAAAAATTATTTGGTTTATGTTAGGGATAGGGATTTTTTGCGGTTTTCTGGCTGCTTTTTTTATAAATTACGCGTTATCAATGCCGGTAAAACAGCTGATTAACGCAGCGCGAAAAATAAGTAAAGGAGACGTAGGCGTTAAAATAATGACAAAATCAAAAAACGAATTCGGCGAGCTGTTCAACACATTTAATGACATGAGTGAAGACTTAGCAGCAAACGAGGATGAGATGAAAGCTTCTAATCAGCAGCTGATAGCAAGTGAACAAATGCTGCGAGAATCAGATGCGGAGTTAAGGAAGAAAATAAGGGAATTGGAAAGTTTCAACAAAATAGTTGTCGGCAGAGAATTGAAAATGATTGAATTAAAAAAAGAAATAAACGAGTTATTAAGAGAGCTTGGCAAAGAACCAAAATATGAAACATAAGCAAAACAGGAGGAGCAATAAAGCAGTTTTTGATTTTTGCTCGGAAAAAGTGGCTTTGAAAAGTGAATATCATCTATTGCCGCAGGACTTTGTTAAAAATAGATAAACCCAGATTTTGATATTTTATCTGTGTGTATTTTTTGAACAGCGCATAAAATTATCATAGCTTATTGTAAAGTAATTGTCTGTATGTTTGAAAGCCGCAAAAGAAGTCAAAAAATAACATAGTACTGTTATCGCCTAAAAATGCAGAATCTTTTCGATATAAAATCAGTTCATTCTTCCATGGCCCATGCCGGCAAAGCCCCTTATCTAGAAACGGCAAAAAGATGCCTGGCCAGGTATTAAAATAAGAATAATTATTTTTTTAAAAAAGGCATTTTCAAACAAAATTTTTCCTCTTGACAAAAATTTTTGTTAGGAATATATTAAGGAATGAAAATATTCCGACATGAGCATATTCATTTATAGTCTAACCTAAATGTTGGCAGGAGGAGGTGACACGGCTGGCAAAAAATCGCCCCAAGCCAAGTGAAAATAATCAATTTTTAATCAGGAATCAACATTAAAAGACTGACTTTAACCGTTCAGCCTTTAAAAGGTAAAACAATAGAAGGAAGTTGAGTTTCATTAAGGAGAAAATAATGTTTAAACGAATTAAGCTGTTGGCAGGTCTGGTTATTTGTATGATGGTATTTGTAAATATAGTCGCGGCTCAAGAACAGACAGAAACTATGTTAAAAGGTAAAGTTACGCAGGTTGCAGAGGACGGAAGCTATATCCTTATAAATGAAGCGAAGTTAATGATAGGTGAGGGTGTAAAGGATTATATGGATATAGAGGCCGGAGATGAAGTAGAGGTGACCATAGAGGAAGTTGACGGAGTAAAAACTGTAGTTGATTATGAGTATGTCGACATGTAAAATTTTTAAAATTTGAAGGAGAGCGAGATGTTAATTAAATGCCTTTTCTGCAATAATGTGCTGGATGAAAGTGATAATTTTAATGTGGGAGAGTTTGTTTATTGTTCAAGATGTGATAAGGACTTTGAAATTGTTAAGCTGGAACCTGTAAAATTAAAAGCCCTGGGGGCTTATTCACAGGTCGGTGATGATCTTAGTGAAGATGAAGAGTATTAAACTTGTTGACGGATACAGGAAGGTAAATATGATTAATGATATTGGCATAATAGCCGGAGAGATCTGGCATTTTTTGGATGAACACGGGAAAACAAAGCTTACCCAGATCGTTAAAGAATTAAACAGGCCTAAAGAGCTGGTACTGATGAGCCTTGGGTGGCTGGCCCGCGAAGGCCATGTTAAAATAGAAGGCAAAAAAATCTTTACGATTTCTCTTGTAAATGAAGCTCACCCGGGCTCCCTCTGAAATTTCGCAGAAATTTCGAGGACTTAGTCCCGGGAATGCTTTACATTCCACGGGGAAAGCCCGGGATTTCTGAGCGGAATCCCGCAGAGTTGCTTTCATCCCCAGCTTAAAAGCTGGGGTTTTCAAAGCATGCGGGATAAAGCTTAGCATGACCTTTATATGATCATAACTAATTGTTATTTAAATGGTTACTATATGATCTTGAAAACTTTCCGGTAATTTGATTATTTGTCAATAGAAATGCCTCAGTGATTTCGGCGGAGGCATTTTTATTTTCCCTAAAATCCAACCATTGCTTTAGCTAATAAGAAAAACAGCTTGCTATCATATATTATAAAACTTATAATATATCATAGGGTTAAGACCAAAATTCTATATTTTTAGGCCATTCTTATTTAGGGTGGAAGAACTTTGGTAACACAATAAGAGTGAAGTGGTTAGATCAAAGCAAGAATGGCCCATGAATCTGTGTAATCTTTTTTAATTTGTGGGATCAGGTTCTTTCTGCCGCATTAAACAAGAAAGAACCATATTTTTCACGCAAGATTCAGCACTTACCATGCTCAGTAATGGCGTTAAGGATTATTTGCCATGAAAAAAACAACTCTTTCCCATACCCGTCAGAATAAAGGCAGCAGCCGTAACTTTAAAATAGCTATGGTGATCATGCTTTTTTTCCTTACTTATTTCCGCACAGTCATGCAGATTTACTACCCGGAAAATTTTATACTTCCTGACGAGATTTTAATGTTTATCATGCTGAGTATTGTGGCCTACTTGTGGATACAGGAGGTAAAAGATAAGAATTATCTGCTCCTGCTGCATGAAAAACTGAAAATCAGCAACGTACAGCTTGAACAGGAAATGCTGATCAGAAAAAAAGGGGAGCAGGAATTAAGAACCGCACATGATGAGCTGGGCATACGGGTTCAGCAAAGGACAGAAGAGCTGTTAAAGGCCAGGGATTATGCCGAGAGGATTTTTCAGGTTGTGCCCAGTGCGGTTTTCACTGTGGATAAAAACAGGTATATTGTCAGCTGGAATAAGAATGCCGAGGAGGTCACCGGCTATTCAGCCGGGGAAATGGTCGGTAAGAGATGCGTGGAATTCACTAAATTCCCCTGCCGGGATTCATGCCATCTTTTTGATAAAAACATTGAGAAACCGGTCATTGAGGAAGAATGTATCCTGGTCAGAAAAGACGGACAGGACATTATCGCGTTAAAAAGCGCGGACTTGCTTAAAGACGATAAGGGGAATATAATCGGCGGAGTGGAAAGCTTTGAAGATATTACCGAGCGCAAGATGGTTGAAGAGGAATTGCGTTTAGCGCGGGAGGAACTGGAAAAAAGAGTGGATGAACGAACGCGGGAGCTTTCCAAAGCCTATGATGCGCTTAAAATTGAGGTAGATGAACGGCTAAACGCGCAGCAGGCATTGCAGATGGCATATTTACAGTTGAAGGCTGCTCAAACGCAGGTAATCGAAGCGGCAAAGATGCAGATTGTCGGGCGTCTGGCAAGCGGCGTGGCGCATGAGGTGAAAAATCCGCTGGCAATTATTCTGCAGGGTCTGGATTTCCTCAATACAACCATACAAAATGCAGACGAGCATTCACCTGTAGTATTGAAGCATATGAGCGATGCGGTAAAAAGGGCGGATAATATTATCCGCGGTTTGCTGGATTTTTCCAGTGTCGCCAAACTGGAAGTCAGCTCCTGTGATATCAATACGATCGTAACCAAAGCGCTGTTATTGACAAAGCATCAGCTGGATAAATGCCATATTAGAGCCGTTCAGAATTTGAAGGAAAATCTTCCTGAACTGGAGCTGGATAGAAATAAAATTGAGCAGGTGCTGGTCAATCTGATCTTGAACGCTGCGCATGCTATGCCAGAAGGCGGAACATTAACCATAAGGACATATGAAGAAATAGTTACGGATGACCCGATATCAGCCATCAGGGTCAAAGATAAAGACCCTCATCCTTTTGAGCGGATAGTGGTTACAGAGATCGAAGATACCGGTACCGGGATCCCGGATGAGATATTAACTAAAATATTTGAGCCGTTCTTTACGACCCGGCGCAATAGCGGAGGCACCGGGATTGGGCTGTCTATAGTAAAGAACCTTATAGAAATGCATAAGGGGCAGATAAACATCAGCAATAAGCCCCAGAGCAGCGGCGCTATTGTAAAGGTGATATTTTGGGTGTAAACTTATGATCTAGGGGTTTGTGATTGTTTTATGGAAAGGGAGAAAAATATGGAGAAAAGGAAAGTACTTATTATCGACGATGAGGCCAGTTTTATAGATATAGTAAAAATAAATTTGGAACGCACAGGCAATTATATCGTCAGGACTGAATCGGACGGGACAAAGGGACTGGCAGCGGCCAAAGAATTCCAGCCGGATGTGGTCCTGCTTGATATTATCATGCCGGATATCTCGGGCGATGAGATCGCGATACAGCTTAAGCGGGAAGAGAAGACCAAAAATATACCTGTAATATTCCTGACGGCTGTAGTGAAAAAAGAAGAAGAGGCATCCCGCGGCGGGATAATCGGAGGCAAGACTTTTATTGCCAAGCCGACAACTGTTTCAGAGCTTATCAGGGTCATCGAAAAACAGTTTAAGAATAAATAATTTTTAAAGAGGTAAAAATGAGCGGCAAAGAAAAACTTATCTTTGAAGATGCAATCATTAAAAATACTACTGAGGCTACTTATCTTGTCAGCCTTGAAACAGGTAATATCCTATATGCAAACCCTGCTTTTGAAAAAATGTTCGGCTATGCTCCGGGGGAAATGATCGGCAAACCGGTTTTGATTGTTAACGCTCCCACAGACAAAACTCCGGAACAAACAGCGCAAGAAATAATCGAGGTTATAGAGAAAACAGGCGGATGGTCAGGAGAGGTTGAAAATATAAAAAAGGACGGTACGCGCTTTATCTCATATGCCCAGGGGAAGATGTCCCATGACAAAAGACACGGCAGGGTTATTGTAATTTCGCATAAGGATATTGCAGAACACAAAAAGACACAGCAGGCATTGCGTGAAAGCCAAGAACGGTATAAGCATCTGTTTGATAATGCACCGATATCGATATGGGTGGAGGATTATACAGAGATTATTGATTATTTGGAAAAAATTAAACAATCCGGGGTGACTGATTTTGAGGGCTATTTAAATGAGCATCCTGAGGAACTGTTTAAGTGCTCGGATCTGATCAAGGTGCTGGATGTGAATCAGAAAAGCATGATATTGTTTAAAGCCAAAACCAAAGACGCATTAATGTCGACGATCCAAAATATTTTTAGTGATGAAACATTGCCGGTATTTAAAAAGTCGCTTTTAAGTATTTTTAAAGGGGAAAAGTCATTTGTATCTGAATGTGTTTTTCAGACTCTTGATAAAGAAAAGCTGTTTACAATCCTGAAATGGGAAAGGATCGATCATAAAGTAATTGTTTCCATTCAGGACATTACAGAGCGTAAAAAAGCAGAGCAGGAAGTCATAAGAATTAAAAACATGTTTAAGCAGCTTTTTGATAATATGAGCAGCTGTGTGGCAATATATAATGCCGTGGATAACGGCGAGGATTTTGTTTTTGTGGATTTTAATAAGGCCGGGCAAAAAGCGGAACAAATAGCTAGACAGGATATCATCGGCAGGCGGGTTACGGAGGTCTTCCCCGGGGTAAAGGATTTCGGGATCTTTGATGTTTTTAAACGCGTCTGGGAAACAGGCCAGGAGGAATATTTCCCTGTAAAACAATATAAAGATAATCGTATTTGCGGCTGGAGAGAAAACTATGTTTACAAGCTGAACAGTGGTGAGATTGTAGCTATTTATGATGATGTAACGGAAAAGAAAAAAATGGAAGAAAAAGAGAAAATTCTTGTGGTGGAAAAAGCCGCGGCTAATGCGGCACAGCAAAAAGCGCTTGAACTGGCAGAGGCTTATCAGGAGTTAAAGGATACGCAGCTGCAGCTGATACAAGCGGAAAAACTTACCGGTATCGGTCAGCTGGGCGCAGGTATAGCACATGAGCTAAACAGCCCCTTGACCGGGCTCTTGAGCCTGCTCAGGTCATATAAAAAAGAAAAAGACCCCTCAAGTGAGGAGTATATAGATCTTGTAGAAATGGAAAAGGCTTGTACGCATATGGCGGATATTGTCAGAAGCCTTAGTGCTTTTTCCCGGCAGACAATGGAACAGCTGGAACTTGTTGATTGTAATGAGGCTATTGAAACAACGCTTAGCTTCAGCGGGTATTATTTTAAAGGTGATAAATTAAAAATAGAGAAAAATTATGCCCATAATCTTTGGCTTATCAAAGCCAGCAAAAATCAGATCCAGCAGGTGATCGTAAACATGGTAACCAATGCCTGTGACGCGATGCCTGAACAAGGTAAGTTTACCATTACAACAAGAAATATAGAGGAGAAAGAACATAAGTGGGTGGAAATGGAGTTTAGGGATACAGGCTGCGGAATGAATCCAGAGAACTTGGAAAAAATATTTGATCCTTTTTTTACAACAAAACGCCCGGGCGGAGGGATTGGCCTGGGGCTTTCTATAGTGCATAAGATAGTTGAAAATCATAAAGGCAGGATAAAAGTGCAAAGTAAAGAAGGGGAGGGAACTGTATTTAGAGTCCGGCTGCCTGTAAGCGGGGAGGGAAATAATGAGCAAAGCTAAAATTCTGGTTGTGGATGATGAAGAGCTGATATTAAAAGCGTACAAGAAAGAACTTGCGGCCAGCGGATATAACGTGCTTGAGACCACATCGGCCCAGGAAGCCATAGAGATAGTAAAGAGAGAAAAGATAGACATTATTCTGGTTGACCTGGTCATGCCCGGGAGCAGCGGTGTGGAAGTCTGCAAAGTAGTTAAAACTATCAGCCCGGATACTGAGGTTGTTCTGATGAGCGGATATGTAGATGAAATGCAGAAAAACTGGATAGAGTTTATAAAAGCAGGCGGGCGCGATTTTTTTCTGAGAAAGCCTTTAGGCGAGCAGGAGTTGTCAGATACAATAAGGACAATTATGATAGAACGAGGGCAGAGTGATTTTAATGAATAAGAGGATTCTGGTTATTGATGATGAAAAGATAGTCGGCAGGGCGATAAGCCGGATTTTACAAAGCCGGGGATATGAGGTTGAGGTGTCCTTGAGCGGTGAGGAAGGTGTAAAACTTGCCCAGGAGAAAGACTTTCAAATGGCTTTGGTTGACCTGGTTCTGCCCGGTATTGACGGTTTGCAGGCATGCCGGCAGCTTAAAGAGTGTTCACCGCTTATGAAGCTGGTGCTGATGTCCGGCTATACGGAAAAGCTTCATGAAATAAAGGAGGCCTTTGCGTCTATTGAAAGCTGCCCACATTTTGTGGAGAAACCTTTCGGGGGAGATGAGATTTTAAATATCACCAATGATTTTTTTGAAAGGGGGGTCGGTTGTTGATGAGCAAAAAAAGAATTTTGATTATAGATGATGAACAGATAATATGCCGCGGGCTAGAAAGAGAATTAACGGAAAAGGGATATGAAACGGATTCTGCCGGAAGCTGTGATGAGGCGCTCATAAAAGTGAAAGCAGGCCATTATGACCTTATCTTTGTTGATTTTGTGCTGCCGGGGAAAAACGGTGTTGAAACGTGCAAGGAAATAAGGAAAATAGACACGCAGGTAAAACTGGTTTTTATGACCGGCATGCTGGAAACAGACCCGATCTTTAAGGAAATAGAGTTTATAGAAGCAGGAGGCCAGGCATATTATCTTTATAAGCCTTTTATGCAGGGTGAAATCCTGGAGGCTGCCGGCAAAGTATTACGAGATTAGGAAAAGTTACGCGGAATGTTGTCAGCTTTCAGCTATAAAAAACAGTATCGCGTTTAAGAACGAAAGAAGACAGTTGACCATTCCCTCCCATAATACTTGGCGCGCAGGCAGTAAGATGAAGGACGAACGCTTTCTTCGTTCGCTTAAAAAACTATTTTACACAAAATTCATCCGCTTTTTCTTTGAAATGCTGCAGCAACTAACTTTTAAACTCTTTTTATTTTTCCTTTTTTCTTTTTTCTTAAGACCGCGTCTGTCGTCATAGCGCAGCGGTCATCCTTCATCCCTCAGTCTTTATCCGCCTTCAGCTTATTTTTTTTGACGGAGCTTTATGTTTATCTGTTCAAGGATCTTGTCGGCCAATTTTAAATTAGGCAGGCCTTTCTTTCTTACAGATACGTCCACCAATATGGATTCCTTTAATGATTTCTGCACCAGAATCTTGATCTTGTATCCAGACATGCTTGCTCTTATCTCGTTGTTTGTTTCATCTTCAAGCTCAATGCTTGCGGAAAGGTCATGTAAGGACTCTATCGCAGCATTCCAGGCGGTGTTATAATCCGTATAGCGTTCCAGGCGCACAGTATCCATACCTATGCCGACGGCCCCCGCGCCGGCTAAAAATGCCGTGCATCCGGAAATAAACCCTAAGAAAGCAATTGCCATAAATCCTAAAGTGAATTTTCTCATGCTCATCATAAATAACCTCCTTGAGTTAAATCAGAGTATTTAGTATTCTTTATTTGATTTTAATACATAAGAGATTAAAGTCAATGCTTTTATTGTAAATCAGCATATGTTTTTCTTTGCACTTTTTCTAAATATAAGGCCAGCCTGCGGTTTTAATAACACAAAAATAATTCCTTTTTTGGGTCTTTTCCTTTTTTTGCAACTATTTTTATTGCAAGTAGTTGTGTAGGGGGAAAAGTTCTTGCTTTATTGCAAAAACGGCATGAGTGTGCTATACTTTGACACCTTTTGTATAAATGAGTTGTGTCTTGAGATCCAGGTAAAAGATATCATAAGGAATAATACAGATAATAATGAAAAGCACCAGAAAAACAATTTTCTATCTAATATGCTGTTTGCTGATCCAGGGATGTTTGCTTTCAGGCAGTTCTTTGGCAATCACGCCCAAGCAGGCATATTATCTAAATAATGAACACCTCGCTCCTTACCTGCAGATTGAGCGTACGGCTTTACAGAACGGGTTCTTCCGTTTTGCTGAAAACCGGTCTTTTTTTGAATTACGCCAAGCAGATGAAAAAAGAAGTCTTAACTCAGCAGAGGTGCTGCAGCCTGGGATAACACGCTCTATACACCAAAAAAGCGCTCTGCTTGCAAAGCTGATAGAAGAAAAAAATAATCCCGGCACGGTTGTTTTGCCGCGGATAATAGTTATGTCTGATTTCCACGGAGAGATCGACCTGTTCCTGACCTATGTCGCAGACGCTATATCGCAGCATTTAAAACAGCAGATTTTTCTTGATCATTCTGTTTTTCCCGATTCTTCCATAGAGGAACAGCTGAAATTCCAAGGCATAGACATTAAAAATATTTCCAATTTGAGGTTTAATCTGCTGGGAGATTTTTCTGACAGAGGCCGTTATGGGATTAAGTGCGTTCGGGCCGCTCAGGAATTAAAACAGCTTGGGATCGCCGAGGTGGTTACCGGCAATCACGATCTTCTGGAATTTTTGGCATCCATCGGATACCATCTGCCGATTTATAAAGGATATGATTTTTACGGCAGCGTTATATCCGAACAACTGGTCGAGCAGCACTGGAATGATGAGGAGATAAGTAAGGACAGATTCGGCTGGTGGTCCGGAAAGCTTGCTGAATATGTAAAAGTTCGCCTGGCCCTACAGCAGGGATCATTCCTGATCAACGGACAAATTGACATAAAAGAAATACGCAAACAGCTCAAGCAGATCTATATGCGCATCAAAGACCAGCTTGATGATGAGGAACTCGCGCTTTGGGAAGATCTGACCGGATTTTATTTTGGTTCAACTGATGTATATACAGGATTTAATGCTGTGGGCATGATGTCTGTAGAATGGTGGCAGCAGCGCTCAGAACGGGTAAATGTTTTTTTAGAAGCAGCGCGTCAGCGGGCTCAAAACCAGGAGACCAAAAAAGAATCCCAACATCAGATTCTCATATGGGAATATTTGAGAGAATATACTGATGCTGCCTATTTGCTTGTCAAAAAGCAGGCGGATGATGCTAAGGGGCAGGGTAAATGGTGGCACCAGGTATTTAATGATATTAATCATCAGGCATATGCTTCGCCTCAGTGGTATGCAATGGACTGGATCTTCCATTCAGGATGGGGGACGAGTGTTATCGCGGAGTTGAACGAGCTGGAAACGGATGAAAAGATAAGCTGGAATGCGGCGAATTTTATGAATAATAAACATATAAAAAATTTCGCGTTATTCTCCCGCGAAAACTTTACCCTGTATATTAAGGATGAATTCGGTAATTATTATACGCATGGCTGGTTTCCGGTAAGTTCGCTTGACGGGACAATAGGTTTTACTTACAAGGATATTGTGTATCAGGGAAAAGATCTGTGGAAAGGGCTGGAGATCCTGCAAAGCGACGTCAGGAACAAACCCTTGGATGAGCTGAAGGAAGCTTTTAATCTTGTTATGTCCTGGTACGCGGATAAGACAACAACGATAAAACCGGAAAATATCAAAGGATATATCGATAAATGGGGCATAGAGAAAATACAGGAGAGTATCGGAGCGCATCTTTGGTTTACATGCCATAATCCGCTGAATAAACTTCAACTCTACGGCATTGGTTTTAAAATGCAAGAGGGTGATTATGCTCATATTAGCGTCGATAAAGGTATGAGCTGGAAGAAGTTTAAGGATGTCGGGGGGTATGTGCAGGTAGAAACCGGCGGAATTAAACTGCGCGGTTTCGGCGGAGTGAAATTTAAGGAAATAATTGACCATCCGCCGACAATGACCCTGGTCGAAGATGAAATAAAGGGCTGGTATGAAAAGGAAATATGGGAAAATGAGCCGTTAACAAGAGACGATTTTCTTAATATTGCCATAACGCAAATGCAGGAAGAGCTGCAGGAATTAAAAGGAATACGGCCTGTTTCTGCCGAAGCAGGGAAAAGGGTTCCCATAAGTAAGTGCCATTCTTTTATAGAACATGCGATTTGAAATATTTGCCTGCCTGTTTTGTTTTGCTGAAATAAATCCCATAAGGAATAAACATATTGCATAAAATGTAAAAAGGAGTACACTACAAGACAAGGGGAAATGCACTTGTGTATGACTATTCTTTTAAGTGATGTCTTCAATTTAAATCCGCCAAAATAATTTTCTATCACCTGCATATTGAACCGTTTTTTAAAAAAAATAGTTGGACAGGCGAGAAAAAAATAACTGTTTTCTTGCTTTAATAATTTAATTTGTTATAATTATAAACTTTGGTAATAAATAAAGACGAATAACACGGGAGATAAAAATGGCAAGATCTATAGAACTCAGCAAGGTAAGAAATATCGGCATTATGGCGCATATTGATGCAGGGAAAACCACGGTGACAGAACGAATTTTGTTTTATTCCGGACGTTCGCATAAAATGGGCGAAGTGCATGACGGTAAGGCGCAGATGGACTGGATGAAGCAGGAACAGGAACGCGGTATTACGATAACATCCGCGGCAACAACCTGTTTCTGGAAAGATCACAAAATAAATATTATCGATACGCCCGGCCACGTTGATTTTACGGTGGAAGTAGAGCGAAGCCTGCGTATTCTTGACGGGGCAGTAGCGGTTTTCTGCGCTGTAGGAGGGGTGGAGCCTCAGTCAGAAACGGTATGGAGACAGTCTGACAAGTATCAAGTCCCAAAGCTTGCTTTTGTGAACAAAATGGACCGCATCGGTGCTGACTTTTTTGCTGTGATCAAAAACATTGAAGATGACCTGGGCGCAAATGTTATTCCGCTGCAGATACCGATAGGAGTAGAAGATAATTTCCGCGGAATAATCGATCTAATGGAAATGAAAGCGGTTATTTATGATGATGATTCTTTTGGAAAAAATTTCCATGTGGAGGAAATTCCGGCTGAGTATAAGGAAAAGGCGCTGGAATTTCACCATATTATGGTTGAAAAAGCCGTGGAACTTGAAGACAGTCTAATGGAAAAGTATCTTGAGGATGAAAACTCAATTACCAAAGAGGAACTGACGAAAGCGATACGTAAAGGCACGATAGCCAATAAAATAGTCCCTGCATTTTGCGGCTCTGCATTTAAGAATAAAGGAGTGCAGAAACTGCTTGATGCCGTAACGGTATATCTACCCTCACCTGCTGACCTTGCTGCAATCGTTGGGCATGACCCGGATGACCCGGAAAAGAAGATCTCAAGAATTGCGGATGATAATGAACCGTTTTCCGCGCTTGCCTTTAAAGTGCAGGCTGATCCGCATATGGGCAAATTGATTTACTTCCGTGTGTATTCAGGCGTAATAAAAGCCGGAACTTATATCTATAATGCGACAAAAGGGAAAAAGCAGCGTGTCGGAAGGCTTCTGCAAATGCATGCAAATGACCGGGAAGTAAGGGAATTTATTTGCGCCGGAGATATCGCGGCTGCTGTCGGGCTCGATAATACAGTTACCGGCGACACTCTCTGCGATCCTGATCATCAGGTCGTGCTTGAAGCAATAGAATTTCCGTCACCGGTTATGTCATTAAGTATTAAACCGGAAAGCCGCGCAGAACAGGATAAGCTCGGTAAAGGTCTTATGCGGCTTGCGGAAGAAGATCCTACTTTTATGGTTTCTTCAGATCAGGAAACAGAAGAAACTATTCTATCCGGAATGGGTGAATTGCATCTTGAAATTATTGTCGACAGGCTTAAGCATGAGTTTAAAGTAGAAGCTATTGTCGGACAGCCTAAAGTTGCTTACCGGGAAACTATAACTAATCATGTGAGTGAAAATTATAAGCATATTAAGCAAACAGGCGGTAAAGGGCAGTATGCTCACGTGGAGCTTGAAATATATCCCGCAGAGCCGGGGCAGGGATTTGAATTTAACAACGAAATTAAGGGAGGATCTATTCCCAGAGAATATATCCCGGCTGTGGAAAAAGGCGTGATCAGCGCAATGCAAAAGGGCGTTGTGGCCGGATATCCTGTAGTTGATGTGCGCGTTGACTTGGTGGACGGTTCTTATCATGACGTTGATTCTTCTGAAATGGCGTTTAAGATTTGCGCCGCTGCTTGTTTTAAGCGCGCGTTTATGAATGCCGCGCCTGTTTTACTTGAGCCGTACATGTCTCTTGAAGTAATTGTTCCTGAGGAACATACAGGCTCTGTCGTCGGTGATATCTGCTCAAGACGGGGCAAGGTTCTGGGGATGGAAATAAAGAATAAGCAGCAGATCATATCAGCTGAAGCACCTCTTTCTGATATGTTCGGATATGCCAGCGCATTGCGGTCATTGACAAGCGGAAGGGCTAATTACTCAATGCATTTTGAAAAATATATTGAAGTTCCGTTTGCAATTGCCGAGAAGATCATCGAGGAAACAGCAAAGGCAAAAGAAAACAAGAAGTAACCTATCTATATCTAAACAAACAAGTTAAGGCACTACACGGCAAGAATGATCATCGCTGTGTAGTGTTTTTTTGGGAAAGAATTGGGTAACCGGGCAGCTTTTAGAGGCGCGAATAATTTCAGTTAGCATGTCAGTGTAATCGGGCTTTTAATCGGTGCAATCAGGTTCTTTCGTTACCTTAAACAAGAAAGAACCATAATTTTTAGATTACTTTTGACTTCCTTCACCTAAATTCTGTATAATATTGCCAATCACTTCAATTCTAATATAACTTATTTGAGCGGCGCCAAAAGTGAATACAAGCACTGCTCTGGGAGCAGAAAGATATGACTAAGAAAAAAAGCAATTGGATAGCAGTCAAAAGAGAAATGAGCAAAGAAGGGATTGAGCTTTCTTTTAAAGATAATCAACAGTATGTTCTTGCCAAAGACCAGTATTCTGCTACATGCCATGATAATTTTATGGCTATGGCCATGGCTATTCGAGACAGGATAGTCGAACGCTGGATAATGACGCAGCAAGCTTATCATAAGGAAAACCGGAAAAGAGTTTACTATCTCTCGCTTGAATTTCTTATCGGAAGGCTTCTGGGAGATAATATCCTGAACCTTGGCTTGTGGGATGAAGCCAAAGAAGCGCTGCAGGATCTAGAACTTAATGAAGATGATATCTATAATCAGGAACAGGATGCAGGCTTGGGTAACGGCGGATTAGGCCGCTTAGCTGCCTGTTTTCTTGATTCTATGGCTACGCTTGGAATTCCCGCAAATGGTTACGGCATCCGCTATGATTACGGGATCTTTCATCAGAAAATTGTTGATGGATATCAAGTTGAGCTTCCGGATGAATGGCTGAAACTGGGCAATCCCTGGGAATTTGCCAGGCCAGAATATACAGTTAAAGTGCGTTTTTACGGTAAAACCCGCTCTTACCATGACCGCCACGGACAACTGAGAGTTGTCTGGGCAGGTACAAAGGATGTCCTTGCCGTTCCGTACGACATGCCTATACCGGGCTATAAAAATGATGTGATCAATACCCTTCGGCTTTGGTCCGCACGCAGTGCCGAAGAATTCGATTTTGAATATTTTAATGACGGGGATTACGAACGCGCTGTGTTTGATCAGGTATTCTCTGAGAATATTTCAAAAGTACTTTATCCCAACGATATCATCATACAGGGCAAGGAACTGCGGCTTAAGCAGGAATATTTTTTTACGGCCGCATCCATTTCAGATATTATCCGGCGTTTTAAAATCGATAACTCTGATTTTAATGTTTTTCCGGAGAAAGCAGCCATACAGCTTAACGATACTCATCCGTCCCTGGCTATTGTGGAGCTTATGCGCATTTTAATTGACGAGGAAGAGCTTGAATGGAATAGGGCATGGGATATTACAACACGTATATTTGCTTACACTAATCATACCATGATGCCTGAGGCGCTTGAAATGTGGCCCGTTACTCTTTTTGAAAAGCTTCTGCCGCGGCATCTGCAGCTTATTTATGAGATCAACCACTGGTTTTTGCGGGAAGTCGCTAACCGTTATCCCTGGGACAGTTTCCGTTTGACGCGTATGTCGATCATCGGAGAAGGGGAACCTAAACATATCCGCATGGCACACTTAAGCGTTGTGGGCAGTCATTCGGTAAACGGGGTTTCCTTGCTGCATTCTGAGCTTATAAAAACACAGCTGTTCAAAGATTTTTATGATATTTGGCCGGAAAAATTTAATAATAAAACTAACGGCATAACCCAGAGACGCTGGCTTAAAAAATCTAATACTAAACTTTCTAATCTGATCACCAATAAAATCGGGGAAGGCTGGATAACAAATCTTTATGAGCTTGAAAAACTGCTCCCTCTTATAGAAGACGAGTCCTTCCGCAATGAATGGAAAGGAGTAAAGTCAGATAATAAAAAAGATCTGGCCGATTATATCCTGAAAACGTCTAATGTTATTGTAAATCCGGATTCAATATTCGATGTGCATATAAAAAGAATACACGAGTACAAGCGCCAGCTGATGTTCGGATTATATATTGTTTCTCAATACCTGAAAATCAAAAATGACCCGAGTGCTTTTATCGTTCCGCGGACATTTATTTTTAGCGGAAAAGCAGCTCCCGGCTACTTCAAGGCAAAGCTGATTATTAAATTTATTAACAGGATAGCGGAGATAATAAATAATGATAAAGGGGTAAAAGATATCCTAAGGGTTGTGTTTTTAGAAAATTACCGCGTCTCTCTTGCCGAGAGGATTTTCCCCGGAAGCGATTTGTCCGAGCAGATATCCACGGCAGGGACCGAAGCATCGGGTACGGGATGCATGAAGTTTATGCTTAACGGCGCCCTGACCATAGGGACTTTGGATGGAGCAAATATAGAGATAAAAGAAGCGATTGGAGATGAAAACATATTTATCTTCGGGATGAGAGAACACGAGGTCCAAACACTTAAGCAGAACGGTTATCACCCGCAGGATTATATCAACCGCTCGCCCATGCTTAAAGAGGTCTTTGATCTGATACAAAGCCATTTTTTTACGCATCTGGATCCGGAATTATTCGATCCGATAGTGGATGATCTGATAAAAAAAGATCCGTTCATGATCTGCTCCGACTTTGATTCATATTGCGAAGTGCAGAATCTGGTCTCCCATGAATATAAGAACGAGCAGGAAAAATGGGTCAAGAAATCAATAATTAACGTGGCTAAATCAGGAAAATTCTCAAGCGACAGGACAATTTCCGAATATGCGCGTGATATATGGAATGTCCCGTACCGTCCTTTTAAATAAGAGTATTTTGGGGCCATTCTTATATAGGGTGAAAGAATTTTGACAAAACAATAAGAGTAAAGTGGTTAGATCAAAGCAAGAATGGCCCATGAATCTGTGTAATCTTGTTTTAATCTGTGAAAT
>JAZDHG010000023.1:0-2161 GCA_043806135.1 Candidatus Omnitrophota bacterium | reverse complement strand
ATTTATTTGTATTTTAGATGGGAATAAAGCAGTTTTATTCCGAAAAGAAAGTGGTATAATTAATTAACTATGGAAGAACGAAGACAATATACAAGATTTATCGATAAAGGGAGCGTGATACTTATGTTAGAGTATAACGTTTCCCGTAGTATTAAGGCAGATTTAATCGATATCAGTAGTTTAGGCATGGGCGTAATTACGCGGGAAAGCATCGAGATAGGCACTAATGTTGCCTTTGAATTAATGACCAAATTATGGAATGCGCCAATTATCGGAGAGGGGAAAATAATATACATCAAGGAAATACAAAAAGAAGATAAGAAGTTTTTTAGAGTAGGCATAGACTTTGTTAAAGTTGAAAAGGAATCGATCAGATGTATAATCAACCTTCTGCAAAAAGAAATTTGCTTTAAAATAAGGAAAAAAGTTATATAATTGGTGTTTTAAAATGAAAACAACCAATTTGTTTAAAAGGGCCTCAGAAATACTGAGCATTTGTATATTTTTGGCCGGTTTAGTCGTGTTGGCCGGCTGGATCCTCGATATCCCCACCTTAAAAAGCATCTCGCCTAAATTCGTTCCGATGAAAGTAAATACAGCGGTCTGTTTTATTTTGACCGGTTTATCGCTCTGGCTGTCGCAGGAAAAGCGGCTGAGCAACCGGCCGGGTCGCGGGATTGCTTGGCTCTGTGCTCTGATCGTTTTCCTGATTGGATTTTTGACGTTCTGGGAATATCTGCTTAATTGGGATTTAGGCATTGACCGGAGCTTATTTAAAGAACCGGCTACTGCTATCATGATAAATTCACCGGGCAGGATAGCATTTAACACCGCGATTAATTTTATACTAATAGGCATTGTGTTATTTATAGCCAGGGCGAAAACCGTGTTTTGGTCTTATCTGGCTCAGATTTTGGTTATTCCGGTGGGTATCATTAGTCTTTTATCATTTGTGGGATACCTGTATGGGACAGGCCCGTTATATATCGGCCTGCATTTTAGTACCGCTATGGCGTTTCAGACCACGGTGTTATTCATAATGGCCTGTATCTGCTACCTGTTTTCCAGGCCTGAACAAGGGGTGATGAAGAATATTAGCAGTTGTAACTCAGGCGGTATTATGATGCGGCGCATCCTGCCGGTTGTCATTTTTATTCCGCTATTTTTAAGCTGGTTTAAAATTATCGGAGAGCGGGCAGGATTGTTTACTGATGAGTTCGGGGCATCATTAGTGGCAACTTTGAATCTACTGGTAATCAGTTTAGCCGTATACATCTTTTCTGTTTATCTGAACAGGCTGGATACTAAACGACAGAAGGCGGAAGAGGCGGCGGTAAATACCAGGGATTACTTAAACGCGCTTCTGAACATCATTGCCGACCCCATATTTGTCAAAGACCGGCAGCATAAGATGGTCTTAGTCAATGATGCCTTTTGCCTATTCCATGGGTATTCGCGCGATTCGCTGATAGGAAAGCCAGACCGTAATTTTTTCTCTAAAGAACAAACAGACATTTTCTGGAAGTTTGATGAGATAGTTTTTGACTTCGGGCAGGAGAATATCAATGAAGAAGAAGTCACTGATGCCATTGGCCGCCTGCGCACTGTTGTTACTAAAAAAACATTATATACCGATAAAGAGGGGAATAAGTTTATTGTAGGGATCATCAGGGATATCTCCGACCGCAAAAAGGCGGTTGAAGAACTTAAGGCCGCGTATAAAGATCTCAAAGAGACCCAGTCTCAGCTAATTCAGTCCAGTAAAATGTCAGCCCTGGGCCAGCTTGCAGGCGGCGTTGCGCATGAGATCAATAACCCTTTGACTGGCGTATTAAATAACGTGCAGTTGCTTAAAATTGTGGCAGAGGGAAAAAAAGATTTCAAACTGAGTGACTTTAAAGAACTTTTAGACATAGTGGAAACTTCCGCCGTAAGATGCAAAAAAATAACCAAATCTCTTTTGGATTTTACCCATATTGCAAAAGGCGAATTTTCCACCTTGTCTTTAAACGAAATTGCGGAAAAAACCATTGATTTGGTTTTACAAGAACTGAAACTGCAAAATATTACTTTTCAAAAAGAGTTGCATCCGGATTTACTCCAGATTCAGGGAGATCTTCAATTACTGCAGCAAGCCGTCTTCGGCCTGATTGTCAACGCC
>JAZDHG010000022.1:0-12179 GCA_043806135.1 Candidatus Omnitrophota bacterium | reverse complement strand
AAAAAACGGCAGGAAAAACATGCCATCAGAGGCTTAACAAGCGACGATCTCCCGGCGGAAATACATACAGCTACTCTTGAAATTTAGGATAAACCGATGCGGGGAATTTTGCCATTCTCAACTAAAATTTGCATTGACTCTGAAGAAAGTTGCCATATATATTAGGGTATCAACAGAGGACCAGGCAAAAGAAGGGTATTCCCTTGAGGTCCAAAGAGAATATCTTGAATCTTTCGCCCAGCATGAAGGATGCGAGGTTTTCAAGATCTATTGCGATGATGGTATAAGCGCATATTCCACACGTCGTCCAGCCTTACAGGCGTTGCTTGCTGATGCAAAGGCAAAGAGATTTGAGCTTGTGTTGGTCCATAAGATTGATCGCTTTAGTCGCAACCTTAAAGACTTGCTTATGTTGGTGGATGAACTTTCATCGTATGGGGTTGCTTTTAAGTCAGCAACAGAACCTTTTGATACTACTACATCAGCCGGAAAGCTAATGTTTCAACAGCTTGGTTCGTTTGCCGAGTTTGAGCGTAACCGGATTGCAGAACGTGTATTCCCCGGAATGATCAAAGGTGTTCAGCAGGGCAACTGGCAGGGTGCAAGGTTTGCGCCGTTTGGCTATACCTACAACAAGGCCAAGAAGCTATTAGAGGTTGAAGAAAGGGAGGCCAGTATCGTTAAGCTGATTTATACGATGTATATTTCCGGCAAGAGCACACACGATATAGCCGCATATCTTGATAAGAAAGGATACAAGACAAGGACAGGCAAGCAATTTTACAACAAGTTTATTTGCGATATCCTTAAAAACCAAATCTACATCGGAAAGATTGTCTGGAATAAAAAGCATTACGATAAAAACCAGAAGACCAAGAAGCATTACAAGTATATTAGGAATGATCCTTCAAAGATTCTTATTGCTCAGGGAAGACATAAGCCGATAATAGATGAAGAAGATTTTGCAGAAGTTCAGAAGCTGTTAGCGAATAAGACACGGACATGGCGACCACGAGAGAAGAATCAAGAGTATCTTTTGACAGGCCTTATAACATGCGCAAAGTGCAATCATAGATATACAGGCGTATCATCCATATCAAACCATCGCCTAAACAGAAAGAAACGCTGGTATCGGTGCTCCGGTCCTCATTCAAGCCATATCAACTGTACAAATAGAGCAGTGAAGGCTGAGGACATAGAACCGGAAGCAACAAAGATAGTGGTTCAGTTGATCCAAAATGACCGCCTGAAACAGAGCCGATGGACGACAGGGACTTTGCAAAACGGCGCAAATTTTCCTTATTTTGGCGAAAACGCCAAAATTGACTTCTCCGAAGTCAAGGATAAGCTAAAAATTAACCAAGAAAAACAGTCAAAACTTACAGACGCTTATCTGGAAAATTTGCTTGGCGAAGACGTCTATCGCGAGAAAAATTCAAGCCTTAGAGATGAAGAAGAATCTTTGAAGAAACTCCTTGCAGGATATGAACTTAGAGAAATTGAAAGAGAACGCTCCGAGGGCTATATAAACAGGGTAAAAGGCTTTCTTGATGGCTATGATGACAGCAAAACAACCATAGATTTTGCTACCAAAAAAGAGCTCGCCGGGCTGCTTTTTAAAAACATCAAAATCGCCCCCGCCGTCGGCGGTGCTTTGCCCCCGAAAAGAATTTCTTTTTTTCTTTTTGCCCCATTTAATTTTTTGTTTTCAGAAACAGAAAAGAAACTGCAATGTCAAAAGAATCAAAAACTTACAAAAATATGCCAAAAAAAGTCTACATCCGGACTTTCGGATGCCAGATGAATGACCGGGATAGCGAGTTGGTGGCCGGGATGCTTATAAAAGCCGGATACAAGCTTGCCGAATCTATTGAGCAGGCGGACATTGTGCTGTTTAATACCTGCAGTGTCAGGCAAAAGGCAGAGGATAAGGTCTGGAGTGAGATCGGACGTTTAAAATTGGGGAAGGACGATCACTCGCTCCGCTTGTTAGGACGAAGGACGAAGGACGCAAAAAAGAAAATCGTCTCTCGTCCAAGCGAGGAGCAACGCGATGAGCGGTCGTCTATCATCCCTCGGAAAATAGTTGGGCTTATTGGATGTATGGCACAAGTTTGGCAGCAGGCGGTATTTGACAAGGCGCCTTTTGTAGATCTAGTGGTCGGGCCGAACAATATTTCGGCAATCCCAAAGCTTTTAAAAGATATGCAATCAATTAATGCAAAGGGCCTGGCTGTGGGGGCATCAGAGCGGGATGCAATAGCCTACAACACCGAGTATATCGCGGAAAAATCGCATTGCAATGTGAATATCATGGAGGGCTGTAATAATTTCTGCTCATATTGCATAGTACCTTATGCAAGAGGGCGGGAAAGAAGCCGGCCGGCAGAGGATATTATAAAAGAGATAAAAACCCTGGTGGGAAAAGGAGTCAAGGGAATCACGCTTTTAGGGCAGAATGTAAATTCGTACCGAGGGACGAGAGACGAGAGAGGAGAGACGAAAGACGAGGGAAGAAAGACACAAACTATAGGCTATAAGCTTCAAGATAGCCAACACAATACGCAATACGCTATACGCAATACTATTAATTTTGTGGATTTGCTTAAAATGGTCAATGACATTGAGGGTTTGGAGAAATTTGATTTTGTGACTTCACATCCCAAGGATGCCGATACTAAGCTGTTTAAGGCTATGGCTGAGCTGCCCAAGTGCAGGAAGTTTTTACATTTGCCAGTACAGTCCGGCTCTGATAGAATATTGAAGATGATGTTGCGCGGTTATACGCGCAGTAAATACCTGGATCTGGTAAAAAAAGCAAAGCAGATCATGCCGGAGCTGAGGCTGACTACGGATGTCATGGTCGGCTTTCCTACAGAGACGGAAAAGGATTTTGAAAATACATTTGAGCTGATGAAACAGGCGCAGTTTAGCGCGGCATATATTTTTAAATATTCGCCAAGGCCGTTTACCAAGGCCGCACAGCTTGAAGATGACGTGCCGAAAGAAGTGAAAAAAGAACGAAACCAAATTCTGCTGAACTATCAGAGAAAGCTCCACAGCACAAGAAGTAGCAAGTAGAAAGTAGCAAGTAAAATACGGACAATAAATATGTTGTTGATAAAAGATAATAAAAACACGTAACTAAGAACAAAAATAAAAACATAAAACAAAAATCCCAAATCTAGCATTAAGTATCCAGGGTTAAAGAAGGATAATTATCATGAGAAATTTTAAAAACCTGTGTCTTGCATGTGCCCTTTGGGGTATGACCTGTGTCTTGTGTATACTGAGCTGTTTTATAGCTCAAGTATTCGCGTATGATTACAGCAGGTCTCTTGACGAGGCCTTATCCCTGATACTACAGGATGACTATGCCCAGGCCATAGATGAATGCCAAAGACTGGAGCGCTATTCAAAACAAGAGCTAAAAGGCGAGATTCTCTATTTAGAGGGAACCTGCTTTATGAAATTGGATATGTATGAAGATGCCAGAAAGGTTTTTAAAAAGGCCATTCCTTTTGCGAAAGGGAATCTTGTTACAGAAGTTTATATGGGTATTGCCGATTCTTATTTTATGCAGAAGAAATACGGCCAAGCGGTCACAGTGTACGAACAGATTATTGACAAGACAAAAAATGACGAGGAATTTCTTGCTGCCCTTTATTACAAACTAGGCAAGTCGTATCAGAATGAAAGTGAATGGGCTAAAACAAAATATTATTTCGATCTGCTTAAGACGAAATACCCGGATAGTTTTGAATTAGAGCTGGTGAAAAAAAATTCTGTAGGAGGGAATTTTTTTACCATACAGGTGGGGTGTTTTTCTAATCTGAAAAACGCGGAAAAGCTTCAAAGTGATTTAAAAGCAAAGGGCTATGATGTGTATGTCACTCCGTTTAATAACAACGGCCAGCAGCTTTACCGGGTGAGAGTGGGTGAGTTTATGAGCCGGCTTGCGGCTGAACATACTGAAGCAGTGCTCCAATCACAAGAGCAGTTACCTACACATATTTTTCCATAAAAAAGTAGCGAGAAGCTAGTAGCGAGTAATATAAATGAAAGATAAACCATTGGTTGTATTTTTAGTCGGGCCTACGGCAAGCGGAAAATCAAGCGTTGCTGAGAAGCTTGCTGAGCAGATCAATGCGGAAATTATTTCCGCTGATTCCATGCAGGTCTATCGGGGCATGGATATCCTGAGCGCAAAGCCGACTCTCCATGAGCAAAAAAAAGTACCGCATCATTTGATCGATATTTTAGAGCCGACGGGAAAATATAGCGCGGCGATTTTTCGCGCAAAAGCGCTCCAGATCATTGAAGAGATAATAAGACGCAAAAAAATACCGCTGCTTGTCGGCGGTACAGGCTTGTATGTAAAAGCTTTGACCAGGGGACTTTTCTCAGATAACAGTAAAGATGAACAGCTGCGCAAGGAATTGGCTCAAGAAGCCAAACACAGGGGAAACGACTATCTTTATGAAAGGTTAAAGGCTGTTGATGCTAAAGCCGCGGAAAAAATCCATCCTAATGATATGCGCCGTGTTATCCGTGCGCTTGAAGTATTTGAGATAAGCCGCCGGACTATTTCTGAGCTTAAAACAGAAATTGAAGGTTTTGATAAGAATTATGATTTTAAAATATTTGCCATTGAAAGAGTCCGCAAAGAGCTCTATGAACGTATTGAGCTTAGAGTAGATAAAATGTTTAAACTCGGCTTGGTGGATGAAGTGAAAAAATTGATAGACCTGCCGTTAAGCCCTACAGCGATTCAGGCGCTGGGTATAAAACAGATCAAAGCGTATCTTAATAAAGAATGCTCGCTTGATAAGGCCAAAGAGCTGATCAAACGCGATACACGGCATTTTGCCAAACGCCAGCTTACCTGGTTCAGAGCGGAAAAAGATATAGTTTGGATCAAGGCCGAATTGCCAGATTCGGCTTCTGCAATAGCTTTAAAAATCTTTTCCTTATTAGAGATTTAGATCCTTCAGGTTCATTAAAAATTCAAAGAAGCTGTTATCAGTATCATATCTTATTTATTTTCAATATGTTACTTTACATGAAAATACCCAAAATTTTTTGCAAAATGAGAAATTCCATGGTATACTTTTAAGCCTTTGTTCAGTCATTATTTTATGACGGAACTAGTTGTAAATTCAGGTGTTAATGTAGCAGATGCAATAAAAAGATCTTAAAGCAGAAAATTATGCTGTTTTGATAGAGCAGGCGGTATGAAGTTAAATAAGCAATGCAGAATTAGTCAATGGAACAGTATGGTTAAAAAGAAAATAGTTTTCTTAATTTTAGGGTTACTATTAATTACAAACTTTGCTTGGGCAAATGACAATATTTTCGGGCATTTGTTTTCAATTGAACATTCCAACCTATCTCCGGAAGTCACCTTAAATGCAAATGCTTTCCAGGATTCGTTTTTTTCGATAAAGCGCCATACTATTCTTAAAAAGCTTAAAAGCAGTAACTGGGTGCAGGCAAGAGACGCTGCAGAAGAGGTAATGCGTGAAAATATTATTGAAGCAGAGGAGATCTTGATAGAATTGCTTGAAAGCGACAAAGCGAGATTACTTTCAGCAGTAATAAAAGCGCTGGAAGGCATAAAAAGTAAAAAGTCGGTGGGCAGGTTTATTAAACTTTATAATGAAAATAAAGATGAGATGAGGTTTAGGGATGTTTGCTTTGCAGTTATAGAAGCGTTGGGGACAAGCGAATCAGAGGAAGCAATGCTTTTTCTGATTCAGATCATCAGAGATGAAAATAGCGATGTTATTATAAAAAAACGGGCTAGCAGAAGTCTGGGTTTTTATGAAGACAGAAGAGCCGTAGAGGCACTGATGGAGTTCAGCGCTTGCGAGCAAAATATGGCGGCCCAGGAAGCTATTGTATCTTTGGGATATATCGCCGGGGTCGGTGACATTAAAAGGATCCAGGATGTAACAAATAAGATTAAAATCATAAAACGTACAAAATCTGATGAAATGCAGGAGAGGGAAGGGTTTGGAGATAATGCTGAGTATTTTCACTGGCTTTTTCTGTCTTCGGCAGCTGAGAAAATCCGCAATCGCAGCGCAGGAAGGACATTTGTGCTTGGAGATGTGAGAGTGTCAATAAACGAAGATGTTTATTTAAAGCAGTATAAAAGGATTAGAGGAGCATATAAAGCTTGGAATAAAAGGGAAGGGGTTTCTTATTGGAAAAATCCAGATATTGCGGTACGTTATCTGGGAGCAAAAGAATCGGAGGAATTGCTGGAAAAATCAGGCAGGATATTGGGTGATAATGAAGAGCATCCCGATGTGCGGAAGATATTGAATGTACTTGCGGAAAATAATATAAATTTTTACCGTTCCAAAAACGGTCTTATGATGGTAAATAGGAAAGATAATAAATTGGCTTTATGGAGCAAAGACGGCAGCGTTCTGATACCTATGCATAAGGGGTATATCCCTTATGCTTTTGCTGAAGAAAGCTTTCCTGTCCGGGGAGAAACAGTTATCTTTCCGGGCAAGAATCCCTTGTTGGTTTTATCGGAAAGTCTCAGTACAGTAGTGGTCCCTCTGAGTAAAAAGTTTCCGGATATAGACATAACTCTTTTACCCATAGGGTTTGTTACTTACAAACTTAAAAATGGCGAGGATGTTTTGATAGGGACTTCTCACATCGATTGCGTAATAGAAAGAATACCTCCCGAGATCACTTATCACGGTAAACCGATACTCATTATTGATCCTCGGTATTATGCTGAATTACAGATGAGAGAGGACTCAAGAACTTTTCTTGATAAACTCAAGAGAGAGTATAATGTGAGAATAGTTGTCGTTGAAAAAGAAGAGGAATATCTCAATCCTGCTAACTTCATTCAGCTGCCGGATGGACGTATTATCATAAATAAAGCTCCAAAAACAATCGCAAAGCTCATAGACAATGGATTAATGCCGGATAAATTAATCGTGCTAAAAGAGCCGGTGAGTTCAATGGCTGCTCTAAAAGGGCTGATAGGATGTTTGGGGGGTATCTACACAAATGACAGGATACCTTCAAATATCGGGCGGTATGATGTCCCTTTGCAATGCGGACGACTGGATGATACGGAGATTATTTATCAGGGAATATGAATAACGATTTAACATAAGACAGAAAGTAAAATAATAATAATCTAATATCAATGCTGGTTATATAATTCTACAGAGTGCATCAGATATTCTTCCTATCTCCGAAAGCGACAGTTTTTCTCCCCGGATAGAAGGTGCGATATCCAGATTTTCCAGAATAACTTCAATGTCTTTTTTGCTTAAGTTCCATCCGGCATTTGATAAGCCGTTGAGCAGGGTTTTTCTTCTTTGCAGGAAAATAGCCTTGATAACCTTAAAAAATATTTTCTCATCTTTAACTTTAACGGACGGTTTATCAAGGATCTCCATTTTGATAAGCGCTGAATCAACCTCAGGCCGCGGTATGAAAAAATGTTTGGGAAAAATCTCAATTAATTTTGCGTTTGTATGGTATTGCAGTAAACAGGACAGTCTTCCATAATCTTTGCTTCCGGGTGCGGCAACAATGCGCTCGGCAACTTCTTTTTGAACCGTGATCACAATGCTTTCTATGTACTTCCTTTGATCGAGCAGATGCAGGAGAATGGGCGAGGTAATATAGTAGGGAAGGTTGCCGATCACCTTTATCTTTCTGCCGCTGAAAATACTGCCCAGGTCAAATTTAAGAATATCAGAGAATATGATAGTAGTATTTTCAAAGCCGCTTAATTCTTTGTTCAGGATCTTTCTGAAAGAAATATCTTTTTCCAGCGCATAAAACTCGCCTATCCGCGGGGCGATCAGGGAACTCAGATTTCCGATTCCTGCGCCTATTTCCAGAACGCAATCTGAAATACTAAGGTCTGCCGTGCGGGTTATTGATCCAAGCGCCTGTTCATTGCTCAAGAAGTTCTGTCCCAGTCTTTTTTTTGCGCGGACCTTATATTCACTCAGATGATTCATTGTGCGGCACATAAACTCTTTTTTTTCTGCGCTTTCGGGGCATATTGGAGGCCATTTCGATCGCCAATTTGATCGCTTCCTTCATGGCGGACGGGTCAGCCTGATTTCTGCCGGCAATGTCAAAAGCCGTGCCATGGTCAGGAGACGTGCGGATAAAAGGCAATCCTAAAGTAGTGTTTACGCCTTTGTCAAAATATAATGTTTTGAAAGGAATACACGCCTGATCATGGTACATGGCGATAACTACATCGTATTCACCCTGCCTGGCTTTCCAGAATAAACTATCGGCCGGGAAAGGCCCGTCAACTTTTACTTTTTGCGCACGGGCTTTTTTTATGGCCGGAATGATATGCTCTTTTTCTTCACTGCCGAATAAACCGTCTTCACCGGCGTGAGGGTTTAAACCGCAAACGGCAATACGCGGTTTTTTCATATTGAAATATATGTTCATTGTTCTGTTCACGGCGAAAATCGTATCCTGGACCTCTTTTTTTGTGATAAGGGCAGAAACGTTCTTTAGCGGAATATGTATGGTCACAAGTACAACTTTCAGTTTGTCCGCGGAAAACATCATACGCACATAACGCGATTTAAAACGCTGCGCCAGGATCTGCGTATGCCCCTGGAATTTATAACCGGCAAGGTTTAGAGATTCCTTATTGATCGGAGCGGTTACCAGCGCGTCAAGTGAGTTGCGGGAGCGGAGTAGCAGGCAGGCCATGTTGATATATTCATACGCTGCTTTACCGCAGCGTGCATCTACTTTTCCGTATGGTATAGAATAGGTGATATTTCCCAGATTGATAAAATTGATTAACTCTTCGCTTAATCTGAGTTTGCCGATATCTCCGAGTATGTGATAATTAAACGCTTTCATTCCCAGTTGTCTTTGGGTGTGCGTAGCCACTCCGTAATCACCGATAAGCAGGAAAGAAGCTGCCTCTCTGATCTTTTTATCATGCAGGGCTTTTAATGTTATTTCCGTTCCGATGCCGGCCGGATCACCTAAAGTAATTCCGATTTTAACTTTATTTTTCTTTTTCATTTTTCTTCACCTCGATAAGAGCAGATTTTTTAAGTTCATTTACCCATTCTTTTATTTTTTTCTCTACGGCTTTGCCGAAAAGCTGATTGTGTATTTTTTCCTGTACATTTTCCAGCGCAGGTATAGAGGCTTCTTTTTTTTCGATTACTTTAAATATATAATAGCCGGAAGATGTTTTTAAGGGTTTTGTGAAATCGTCGACTTTCGTATTGAATACAATGTCTTCGATCTCTTGTCGGAAAGACCCGTGCTTTATAAATCCCATGTCTCCGGAATCCACCACATTCGGGGCCTCGCTGTATTTTTCTACAAGTTCAATAAAGGGTGTTCCTTTTTGCAGCTGCTCGTAAATGTTATTTGCTTTTTGCAATATTTCTTCTTCGTTATTTTGAACACTGAGAAATATATTTCTTAAACGTATCTGTTTTTGTACGGTGAATGTTTCCTTGTTTTTTTCATAGTAGTTTGAGATCTCGGCAGGGGATATTACTATTTTAGACAGCACTTCGCGTCCCACGGCTTTCTTGATCAAAAGCTGCTGTTCATAACGTTTTCTCAGGTCAATTAAACTTACTTTTTGTTCCTTGAGAACTTTATCAAACTCTTCTAATGTCTGGAAATTACCTTTGAGCTCAGTAATAAGTTTATCGACTTCCTTTGGATCAACCGTCAGTTCTTTTTTCTTTGCTTCCTGCAATATGAGTTTGTCCCCGATCATCTGGTTAAGAATATCCGTGCGGGCAACCTCCAGTTTTGCTTCAAGTTCTTTGCCGGAATAGGTGTTTTTATACTGCTGATATATCGGGGTAAGGACCTCGTCAACATCCAGTTGAGTGATCGGCTCGCCGTTAACAACGGCAAGGATCTGCTGCGTAAATTTCTCTTGTGCTTCTTGTGCAGCAGTTGGAAAACAAAATAATAAATATAAAATAAGGGCGCCAAGAAAAGTAAAAATTCGTTTCATTAGTATTAGTCCTTTTAAAAATGAGGTTATATGAAATATTATAATAACATATGAGTGTGCATAATTCAAGAGACAAATAAATTCAATCGAGGTTTTCTTTCAGGCTTTCGATGGCCTGGTTAAGAAGTTGGCAGTACAGGTCGAAACCTACGGCCATGATAAACCCGTGCTGCTGCTCGCCCAGCAGATTTCCCGCGCCGCGTATTTCCAGATCTTCCATGGCGATCTTGAATCCTGAGCCGAGGGCCGTGAACCTGCGTATGGATTTTAAACGCCGTTTTGCCTCGGGATTAAAAGTGGCATGTTTTGGCGTGAGAAAATAGGCATAAGCCTGCTTATCCAGTCTTCCGACCCTGCCGCGCAGCTGGTACAAATCAGCCAGCCCGAAATTGTGCGCGTTATTGACGATCAGGGTATTGGCGTTAGGGATATCCAGGCCTGATTCGACAATGGTCGTGGAAACAAGGATATCGATTTTACGTGCAATGAAGTCGATCATTACCTGCTCAAGGTCTTTTTCATGCAAGCGGCCGTGTCCGATGGCGATATTTGCTTCAGGAACAAGATGGCTTATGCGTTCGTACATATCTTCAATGTCCTGGATCCGGTTATGGATGAAAAATACCTGTCCGTTGCGTTCAAGCTCGTTATTAATCGCGTTTTTCAGCAGCTCATCATCGAAAACGCAGACAAAAGTCTCAATAGGCCTGCGTTTTTCCGGCGGAGTATTGATCGTGGACATGTCCTTGACCCCCAAGAGAGACATATAAAGGGTGCGGGGAATAGGAGTAGCTGTTAAAGTCAGCACATCCACCAGCTCTCTTATATGTTTTAGTTTTTCTTTTGCTTTTACGCCGAAACGCTGTTCCTCGTCGATGATCACAAGCCCGAGGTTATTAAAGCGGACATCTTCTGAGAGCAGCCTGTGCGTGCCGATGACAATATCGATTTTTCCCATACTCAGCTGTTCTATTATCTTGTCCTGCTCGGAGGCAGTTTTAAAGCGGCTGAGCATTTGTACTGCAACCGGAAAATCCTTAACGCGCTCTTTTAAGTTATGATAATGCTGTTCGGCAAGAATGGTTGTGGGCACAAGCATGGCCACCTGTTTATTATCCATAACCGCTTTAAAAGCGGCGCGGAAGGCAACTTCGGTTTTACCGTATCCGACATCGCCGCAAAGAAGCCTGTCCATGGGGCGTGCGGTTTGCATATCGTTTTTTGCCTCAAGCCAGGCTTTTTTCTGATCAACTGTCTCCTGGTATGGAAAGGTTTTTTCAAAATCTTTTTGCCAGTCGGCATCAGCCGAAAAGGCAAAGCCGGAAAGGGCTCTTCTTTTTGCCTGCATATTTAAGAGATCCAGGGCAAAACTGGTAATGCCTTGTTTGGTTTTGGCCTTGGTTGTCTGCCAGAGTTTTCCTCCGAGTTTGTGCAGGCGCGGTGTATGGCCTGTAAAGCCGATATATTTTTGCAATAAAGTTTTCTGTTCTATGGGCACATAAAGTTTATCGCCGTCTGCATACTCTATTTTTATATGTTTTTTTTCTTTTATTGTGCTTAGACCTAAGTATTTGCCGATGCCGTGGTCCATATGCACTAGAAAATCATTTTTTTCCAGCTCCTCAAATTTATTTATGGAAAGCCGTTCTATTTTCAGATTTGAGGGTGCCAAGCTGAAGGGGAGGATTATCAGCGGGCTCTGGTCGGATATTTTCTTTCCGGTTACACGGGAGAAGGTAAACAATTTATCTGTTTTATCGAAATCGATCTCAATACGCACAGGGCTTTCATAATTAATGGGATAGATATCGATAACCGAGCCGCGGTGCGCGAACTCGCCTTTTTCGGCAATAGCTTCGACAGCCGCGTAGCCGAAATCAACTAACTGCATTAATGTCTTTTCGATATTTATATACTGCTTGGGGTAGAATTTTAAAGTTCTGAACATATTTAAAGTTACAAGTGACAAATTACAAATACAAGTTAAAAGCATAGTGGCCAATAGCTAATAGCTTATGAGAAAATCATTAAAAGCTTCAAGTCATAAGACGCAAGACACCAGGACACAAATAGTTTCTTGTTGGCTCATGAGCTCATCAGCTCTTGAAAATAAATAGCTTTTGTGACCTTTTAACATATAACGCAAAAGCAAAGAAAT
>JAZDHG010000021.1:0-29376 GCA_043806135.1 Candidatus Omnitrophota bacterium | reverse complement strand
AGATTTATATGCTCGGGATAGAAATGCGCTAAATCGTTTAATTCTTGTTTCTTCTCAGAAGTGTGAATGATAATAACACCATCATCGGTCAGCCAATCGGAACATTTTTCAAGAAGCTTCATTAGGTATTTTTTAGGAAGGTGTTCTGCGACATTAATCATAAATATCCGCTCAAACTTATCCTGGGGGCAGAATTTGACAGGATCAATACTTATAAATTCTATGCCCGGCCATTTTTCTTTGGCTTGTTCTACGGCATTTTTGTTGAAACCGATTACAGAAGAAAAACACCCTTTCTCCTTTATTAAACAGCCTATAATCCCCCAGCCGCTTTCTATAACTAAACACTTTATTTTATCTTTTAATTCTGCCATCTCTAAAATTATAAAAAACTTGTCAGCGAGGCTATCTTCTGTTACTAAGTCACTATC
The DNA here is from genome assembly GCA_043806135.1 of Candidatus Omnitrophota bacterium. Lineage (GTDB taxonomy): Bacteria > Omnitrophota > Gorgyraeia > B26-G9 > B26-G9 > JAGLQQ01. The sequence continues at coordinate 28,945 of JAZDHG010000021.1, read as the reverse complement.
CCCTCTAGTATCTTGCATAAAATGCTTCTTTTCGTGCCAGGAATGAGGATATAGACACATAATTACTTGAAGTAATTTCTGTTTTACTATTCTTTTTGCCAGTGAAAGTATTATTCGTACTTTATGATACACTTTTTGCATTTTTTCACCATCTTTTTATCATTATAAATCCCATTTAATATCCCACATATCTAGCCATGGCCTTCAGTCTTATTAAAGCCGAATAACAACACACTGCCCGGTCGGCAAATAACACGGATTTTCTGGTTTGTCTAAAAAAAACTCATCAACAGCTTTTTTGGCTCCGGGACAACTCAAAAAACCATAATCATCAAAAATCATTAAGCCGCCTTTTTCCATGCGCGGATAAAAAAATATACAACAATCCCTGACTGATTTATATATATCAACATCAACATGAACCAAACAAAATGTCAAGTTTTCAATAGGTTTTGCGGTCGCAGGAAATATCCCCTGATAAAAATAAATATTCTTGCAATCGCTTAGGTAGGCTTTAACGTCCGGCAACGAACTGTCACCAAAATCGCCTTCTTTGTGAATGTCCAGATTCACATCTGTTGGCGGCATCCCGGTAAAAGTGTCAAACAAATATAAATTTTTTTGATCAAACATTTTAGCCAACAGTCGCGCTGTTCCTCCTTTGTAGACGCCCACCTCAGCAACGTCACCTCGCAAATTACTAGCTTGCTTTGCAAACTGATAAAGCATAAAACATCTTGTTTTATCAACAAGTGTAAACCCATTGATTTGCTTCATCTTATCATTGAAAAGACTCTCCTCCTCCCATAGGTGGATAGGGTTAGGTTTTTCCTGTACTTTGTTAAGCTTATACCCAAATTTACCTATAATTTTATTAATAAATTTTTTAATCCATACTTTCATAAAACTGCCTCTGCTATTTTTGTTTAAAATCGTTGACTTTTGATTTCTCTCAAAATCTCCCTAAGATTTTTAATAAATTTCCTTTCCAAAAAAATAATGGTTATAAGATATGTTAACAAACCTACCAGAACTAGGCCTATTAAACCTACCCAATGGATATTTCCGCGGAAAATGTACCATTTAAAAATATAAATATTCCCCATCATTATTAAACATCCTACAGCAGAAGAAATTAAATATTGCAGCCATTTTAGAAATTTTACACCTATTAATCTGCAATTAACTATTGTCCCCGGGATAAAAACAGCGGCAAAGGCTACTACTACAGCCACGGATGCACCTTCGATCTCATATTTTAGCGTGAGAGGATACAATATGCTAAATAAAACAACTGCGTGGATAAAAGTAAATATAGTTTGAATCTTTGGTTTGCCAAGAGACAATACCAGCGGGCCTCCTGTAGCTGCATTAGCTCTCAATAATCCGAAAATGCATAATATCTGTGTAGGAGCAATTACCGGCAGCCATTCCCCCCCCAGAAATATCTTTATTAAATCTGGTGCTAACATAAAAATCATTCCGGCCAAAGGAAAAGAAGTCAGTGCCGTCAGTTTAACTATTATTAAAAAAGCTCGCTGCAGTCTTTTAAATTCGCCCTGCAATTTTGAATAGAGGGGGAAAGCAAGCGTAGAGATTACATGGGCAAGTTCTGTGGCTGGGGTATTAGATATATAATAGGCCATCTGGTAAAAACCAAGTGCGGTCGCGCTAATTAACCTTCCGACAAATATATCATCGCCTTGTGAAGTAAAAAACAGCAGAATCGTTGAAGCAAATACCCATCTGCCAAAATCAAACAATTCTTTTCCTTTATCCCAATCTATTTTAAAACGGGGCTGATATGCAATAATGGAGTATGATACTATACACCGGACAAAATGCCCCATAAGAAATCCGCAGGCAAGCGCCCAAACACTTCTAGTTGTAATAGCTAAAAATATCGCTGTTACTAAATTGGCAAGCGTTCCGCTGATTTGGTAAAAAAACTGTTTATTAAATTCTAACTCTTTACTAAAAAGAACAACCTTAATGTTTGTAAGATTTTCGAAAAGAAAAGCCAGCCCGATAACACGAATGATATTAACTGCTAACGGCGTTTTAAAAAATGCTCCAAAAAAAGGCGCGGCGAAAAAAATGGTCGCAAAAAGTATAACACCTCTTATCGCTTGCAAAGTCCATGCTGTATCTAAATACTCATCTATTCTCCCTTTTTTTTGAACAAGTGCATTCTGAAATCCGGTTTTTGAAAAAGATTCAAATATTCCTAAAGTTAGCAAAGCAATGCCCATTAATCCAAAATCATTCGGGGCTAAAAGCCGAGCTAATATGACTTTACTAATTATTCCAAATAACCGGTCAAAGATACGCGCAGCAAAAATCCAGAACCCACCTTTTACTGCTTTTTCCGATAAACTTGATTCCTGATATAAAAGTCCCATCGTTCCCTTTTTAAATCTATTTTTTGGGTTCGGTTCGTTTAATTATTTTTCTGTATACCCATCGTGCTATTTTAAATAGACTTGTTTTTTAAGCAGCCATAGGCTAAACGTCTCAAACAAAAGCCTGATCCTAAACGGTGTAACCGGCAAAGATTTCCTCAACAATTCTACGCGCCCCAAATAAGCTAACACCTGATCAAAACAATTCTGATAAACTTTTTTCTTGTTGCTATACTTAAAAATACTACGCACTAAATCCGAGTAGGGCATAAAAATTATGTTATATTCACCAGTTTGCGATAATGCCTCAAGGAGCTCCAAGCCTTTATCAAAAAAGAACTCTGTGTTTTCTCAAAATGAGGATTATATATTATTACCGGGTTTTTCTCTTTGAACAAGTTAGACGGAGTTACTTTATGATAATATAAATAATCGAATTTTGAACAACCAACAACAGCATAATTATTAATCTTACCGATCCTGTTTTCTATGCGATCTAATTCTCTGCCTCCTGGCAAAATTATTAAATCATAATCCTTTACATGCGGATGAGTATATCCTCTGTTCTCAGGTCCATGAAAACAGTAAATCCAGGATGTTTTAAGTAAAAGCTGGTGAAAAACATTATCAAAATAATCCGTTACTACTATTGCTTTTGGTCTGTACATCCGCAATCGGCATAAAAACACAAACCAATTTACACTAAAATTGATTTTATTATATCCCAGATGATAAATTTTTATGAATCTGACATTGTTCGGGATAGAAGCTAATTCTGATTCAATAATTGCAGATGCCTTAGAACTGGTACTAAAAACTACGACTTCATATTCTTTTTGAATATTAGAGAGTTCTACAGCAATAAATATCGAATAATAGATATGATGAATAGATTGATTATAGCAAAAATATATCCGCTGAGGTATGGGTTTTATTTTACGGTACATTTCAATAAAACATACCAAAATCAAAGCTAATATTTTTATAATTATTTTTTTACACTTCTTAACCACAGTATTTAAACTTTCTATTAGTTTATAAGACAGATCCCTCAGTTAGCGTTTGTGTGCTAATTTTCGGAAGCATAACTATTATTGCCGTTAAGAACCAAAACGGTTCCATAATACGGATAATTATAAAAACCTCTGCGCCAAGCCCCATGACAATAAGCCCCAAAAGGGAACAGAAATATCCCAAGGCAAGACCTCGCGAAAAACTGTCTAGATTCTCATTTTTAATCACTGTCCAACCTAATTTCAAAAGTCTTATTAAAAGCCACACAAATGCTATAAAACCAATTGATCCGACCTCTCTTAATACCCTGCCATATTGAATATCCTGCATAACCCTTCCACTGGCAACACCTTCGCCTATAATTGGATTCCTTGCCCAAGCCCGCTTAGCTTCCTGCCATGATCTTATACGGGCAGATGCGGACTCATCAAGCGTAATTTGTCCTCCTAAAAATTCATATTTCTTCCCTTGTGTAAAAGCCTGACGTGCACGAAAGAAAATCGGCTTTTTAAAAACAATTGGAGCAATTATAGCCAGAATTATAAAACACAATAATAAAGAAATTTTATGTCTTTTAACTAGAAAGGTTATCGCCAAATACATAGTAAAAAATCCCAATAATCCACTGCGTGAGTATGTATAAAAAAATGGCCATATCGAGAAAAGAAGAAATCCGCCCAGTAGGAACCTCACTCTGTTTTCTTTAATATAAAGAAATATGCCTCCGGCTACTCCCATTATAAGCAGTAAATATCCAGCTAGAGTATTTGCTTCTCCGATTTTACCTTCAAAAGGTGCGGTTGCTCTCATTCCCAGAACAAAAGCAGAAAACAGGCCGTATAATCCTACAATAGCGGCCGTAATAAACATAAACATAACAAGAACCTTTACCTGCTTCTGACTTCTTATATTATTTGATACCATAAAAAAAATCATAAAATATTCAATATACTTAAGAATATAAAAAAAGCTGGTCAGCGGTTTGGTTGTCCCTCTTAAAACTCCAATGCATGAAGAAAGGATACACACAAAAATATAAACCCAGATCGGTTTCATCAAAACAGAAGTTTTTAAAAGTCCCAATTCCTTGTTAATAGCCGTTTTAGCCATCCAACCGAAAAATATCAGAAACAGAAATATGTCATCAAGTCTCAGCACAACTGTTCTGCCCTTTACTCCTCCCAGGTCAAGTTCAGGAGATAACAGCATGGAAAAAATAAGCAGGACTAGGGCAACGTCCGTATTAAACAGAGAAACCAGAAAAATCACCGGAGCGATAATAAGTAGGTAGGGAAGAAAAGCTGAAACGGAAGTCGGTCTTATAATAAAGAATATAGCTGTGAGAGCAAAAAACAATAAAATGGTTATTACTGTAAAATTAAGTTGTTCATTTTTAACTGGCATTTTTCTTTTTCAGTCTTTAGCATTAGAACATTGTTGCCGATTTTAAACATCTGAACTTAAAAGTTAAGTTATATATGCAGTTAATCAATCAGGTAGTAACCGGAGAGGGCTTTGCTTGTTCATCTTCCTTGATTGATTCGTAATATCTGTATTTATAATTATACGGATAAATCATGCTGGCATCCATATCATGACGGGTCTGATTGAGTACAACTCCTGCTATTTGCGCCCCAACGGAATCAAGCTGGCTCTTTGCTCTAAGCAATGCATCCCGGCTTGTACGTCCGATCTCGTAAACGACTATAACCTGGTCTATTTTTGTAGAAAGGATGCTGGCATCCGTTACCGGTAATACCGGAGGAGAATCAAACAGCATCAGATCAAAATTTGCTTTAAGCTCTTCAATCAGGTTCTCAAGCTCCTTTGATTCCAGGATTTTAGCCGGATTAAACGGCAGCTTTCCGCTAGTCAGAACCCAAAGATTATCAAGGCCTGGGCTGTTCATTATCTCCTCAAATTTAAGATCTCCCAGCATATAATCACTTATATTCCTAAGCGCTTCATTTAGAGGCACCATCCCCAGCAAAGCCTCTGTTAAACCCGGCTCTCTTTTTAATCCGAAGCTTTTACATATCACCGGACGCCTGATATCAGAAGATACTAATAAAACCTTTAGCCCGCTCTGGGCAATAACAAGCCCAAGGTTGACCAAAACCGAGCTTTTACCTTCACGCGGCCCTGTACTTGTGATCAGGATCGTTTTTTTCTCTTTGCCGATTTTAAGATTAGTGTAAATATTGCGGTAAGATTCTGTTATCGGCGATGTCGGCTCATGATAAGCTATTAGGCGAATATATTTTTCCTCAGCCTCTGTCTGCGGCTGTCGCAGTATTTGTTTTCTAAATCTGGAGAAGAACGTCCTTTTCAGCGAGGTGTCCTTGTTCCATAATACAGAGGGTATAACACCTAAAACCGATACTTTCATTAAACTCTCGACATCTTCAATGGTGGCGATCGAAGTGTCCAGACTTTCACTTATCAAGGCAAAGGCAAACCCCAGGACAATACCAAGAATACCTCCGACTAAAAATCCCAGGATTTGATTAGGCGCCGAAATGGCAACAGCAGTTACCGCAGGGTCAACAAGGGAAACATCCCCGATCTTTTGCGCTTCAGTAATGCGCGCCTCCTCCAGCTTTTCCTTAAGCATGTCAAAAAGTTTTCGGTCCGCTTCAACCTCACGCTTTAGTCTTGAATAGATCAGGTCTGTTTCAGAAAATCCCTCAATTGTTTTCTCCAGGTTCGCAATCTCTTCTTTAAGCTGTATAACATTCGGGTGTTTTTCCGTATATTGCTGCAGAAGTTTATTTAAAGCAAATTGCAATTCAGTAAGCTTTTCCTGTATAGGCTCAGCCAGTGTGATCGCCCGGCTATCATCAGATAGCTCTTTCAGCTTGTTTTCTTTTACCTGCAGTCTATCCTGCAGTGACACAATCTGCTCTTGGATAAAACTACGCCCTGCCCTGGCCTGTTTTGTTTTATCCAGAAGGTTTTCCTCGATATAGACACTGGCAACCGCATTGGCAAGTTCCCTGGCATATTCAGGGTCTTGTGAGGTAGCAATAATACGGATAAGGTTTGTATTGCCTATCTGTTCTGTTTTAATTTGGCCCTGCAGTGTGTTGATAACACTGTTTGTCTTTAATTCCGATGAGTCTCCGTCGATCAAGCGCATCATCAACGCGGTTTTTTTAATTACAGGATAACCGGTTATTAATTTTGCCTGGGATTGCATAGTATCACCGGGGCTGTAGGCGATCCACTCTGTTAATAAACCGGCTATTGTTTTGCGTTCTTCAACTTTTATCGTAGTTATTGACTCATAAACAACGGTTTTAGACATGGAAAAGAAAACACTGACAGCTGTAATAATAATTACAGTAGAGATGATAAGCAGTTTGCGTTTGCGAAATATCCGTATATAATCACGTAAGTTTAATTCATATTGCGGCATTAAAAATACCCCTTTTTGGCTTTGTTACAAAACGACAAAGCCACACGAATTATCACTAATATTTAACAAATGTTCACGAATAGCTTGTCAATACTTTTTGTTAAATTCGTATTTTAATTTGTGTTAATTTGTGGGGACTGTGTTTCACAATAGTCCCTTTTTATTTAATTTTATCAAATTTAACCGATATACGCAAGTAATTAACTCTTTTTATTACTTTGGTTTACAAACTCTTTTTCTTTTTTTCCTTGGCACTTTTCAGATTAAAATTCCTTATTATCTGAACAACCTCTTCCGGAGTATCTACCAACTCAAATATCGCCAGATCCTTTGCTGATATGCTCTGGGCTCTGAGCAGCGTAGTATTAAACCACTGGATCAGCCCCTGCCAATATGCTTTTCCGACGAGTATAACGGGAAAAGGCTCGCTTCTTCCTGTCTGGATCAAAGTAATCGCCTCAAAAAACTCATCAAGCGTACCAAAACCGCCGGGCATGATCACATAGGCTTGGGCATATCTTACAAACATGAACTTTCTGCAGAAAAAATAACGGAACTGTAATACTTTTTTAGTAAAGCGGTTTGGCTTCTGCTCAACCGGTATCTGGATATTCAGTCCTATCGACTGTCCGCCTGCCTCTTTCGCTCCCCGGTTTGCCGCCTCCATTATCCCCGGACCTCCGCCGGTAATAATAGCCAGCCCCATTTTAGAGAGCAGATATGCTGTGCGCTCGGCTATTTTGTAGTATTTTTCATCTCTTTTCATACGGCGCGCTGAGCCAAAAATCGAAACCGCCGGGCCAATTGTAGAAAGGGTTTCAAAACCTTCGACAAATTCAGACATGATCCGAAAAACCCGCCAGATTTCTTCATGCGAGACTTGTTTATTAATAACTTCATCCATGCGACGATCTCCTTCCTGAGTGTTCTATTCTCTTTTATCCCTTAATCACTGCTGGTATTAATATAATCATCAAAACCGATATTGCCTCTATTTATCTGCTGTTTCACCACTTTTTTGCGTTCGCTGATATACGGATGCGTTTGTACTATAGTGTTGCGGGCCGGCCTGCTTCTCTGTTCTTCCTGCAAAACCTGCAGAACGTCAAGAACTGCTGACAAATCATATCCCGACTGCTGCATATATTTTGTTGCCAGAAAATCCGCCTGCAGCTCATCCTCTCTTGAATAAGCAAGCATAAGCTCCCAGATTCCGGCCATAGCCTGGCTTTTGGAATAAGGGTCAGGATTGGGAGAGACCGCTATGAGCACACTCAAAACATTAACCCCCAAAGACGCCTGTAATCTTTTAATAGTGTGCCGCGCGGAAATATGAGCGATTTCATGCGCCAGAACAGCCGCGATCTTAGCGTCATCTTTTTCAATTTTCCCCCACAGTCCCTTAAAAATATAAACATATCCCCCGGGCAAGGCAACGGCATTAATATCTTTCACGTCAAGCACTTTAAAGTGATATTTTAGATCTTTTCTTTCGTTTCCAAGTACAAGTTTCTGGCCGATCTGATCAATACGCTGCTGTATCAGAATATCATTATCAGGTTTAAACTCGCGCTCGATCTGCCTGGACAGGGACTCTCCTATTTTAACCTCTTTGTCCGTTGAGTAAAAATAGGTTTCCTCTTCATTCGTTGCCGTATTATAGTAGCGCTGCATACAGCCGCAAAGCATTAAAACCGCTGTTGTTAAAAACCAATATTTTATCTTCATGCTGCTCTAATTATATACCCAAACTTAAAATATCTCAATGTGTGTTTCTTAGTAAATGATAAGTAGTAAGTAACAAGAAACAAGTAGCAAGAATAAAAGATTTAAAAACCTATGATTTTAAAGCAGAAGCTTCAATTTAAAATTATTTTTTGCATCTTAAAGTTTAATTGGTTTTCACTTGCTACTCGCTACTTTCTACTTGCTACTATTTCAAATAGCGTTGCTGTGAACGCGGAACATACCATTTAATAAAGTTGTAGCTTATACCGGCAGGAGCTGCCTTAATGCCCTTAATGCGGCTGCTGATGATCGGAAGGCTGTCCGGATTATACAGAAATAAATACGGCTGATCATCATAAATAAGCTCATGAATACGGTGATAAATCTCTTTTCTTTTTTCCTGATCGAATTCTTTGCGCCCCTTGGACAACAGAATATCAACTTCCTTATTTGAATAACCGACAAAATTAAACTCCCCCTGTTTTGTCTTACTTGAATGCCAAATATCATATATATCCGGATCCAGGGATAATGACCATCCCATCAGTATAGCTTCAAAATTTCTTTTATTCACAAATTCGTTTATAAAAGCGCTCCATTCAACGACCTTTATCTTTACTTTCATGCCTATTTTCTGCAGTCGCCTTTGGATGATCTCTGCGGCGTGCTTTCTTTCTTCATTACCCTGATTAGTAATTATGGTGAATTCAAATATCTTTCCGTTTTTTTGCAGGATACCGTCTTTATTGGGCACCCAGCCCGCTTGCTTCATAAGCTCTAAAGATTTTTCCGGGTCATATTGCGCTGAACTCACAGACGTATTATAAGCCCATGAACGCGCGGCAAACGGCCCTGTGCATTCAGTCCCCAGTCCGAGCAGTATGCCGTCTATAAGTTCTTTTCTGTTTACAGCATGATTTATTGCGCGTCTTACGCGCACATCGCTGAATTTTTCGTCATTTAGATTATATCCCATATAGGTATAGCTGAACCCCTGGTAACGGAATTTTTGATAAACACGTCTAAAAAAAGAGTTGTCTGTCTGCCGGGCATACTGCAGCGAAGTAAGCCCCATGGAATCAATCCCGCGGCTTTGCAGTTCAAGAAACATTGTCGCCGAATCAGGAATAATTTTAAAGATATATTTATCAATATAAGGTCTGCCTTCAAAATAATCATCATTTGCCTCAAGTGAGATAAATTCCTGTGTTTTCCATTCTTTAAACTTATAGGACCCGGTCCCTATGGGCTTGCGGCCAAAAGCACTGTTGTTCAAATCCTCGTTTTCAAGAATATGTTTCGGCATTATGTTCATGCCCCAGCTTGAAAGCGCGGGAGAAAACGCTTCTTTATAAGTAACTTTAATCTTATATGGATCGATAATTTCCATGCGTTCAACTTTTTGGAAATCACCGCTGTAAGGGGTTCTCACCTGCGGGTTTATCAGAGCCTTATAGGTAAATTCCACATCTTCGGCACTGAACGGAGCACCATCATGCCATCTGACATTTTTCCTCAGATGGAATATGATCACCAGTCCATTTTCCTTGACCTCCCAGCTTTCAGCCAGATCACCGGTTAAAATCAGGTCTTTATCGTATTTCACTAGTCCGTTGAAAACCATAGAGCATATCTGCCCGGAGGCACTGTCTGAGGCAAGAATAGGCACAAGCGTACGGGCATCGCCAATGCCTGCTTCTATTATGGTATCTCCATAGGCGGCAATACCGCTGTCTTTACCTTCCGGCTTATCCAGATTATTATTATTTGAACAGGCGCTTAAGCTCAAACAAAACAAAAAAAATACCGCAAAATGCGGTATTTTATTTTTCATTCCTATCCTCCGTTAAATATATATAATGATTTATTCCATCTTTTAATATCTATATGAGCATTATTCCGGATTATTTTACTGCCGGCTGCGCAGGTGTTTTTGATGTATCTTTAGCTTTTTCATCACCCATCATTTCCTGCACTTTTTCAACCGTCTGCTCTTTTAAAAGTTCCTGCTGCACTAATGAACCGCCGCTTCTCTTGGAAATAAGCGCGAGGCTTAAACAGGTGATCATAAAAATTATAGCAGAGGCAGTCGTTGCCTTGGTCAAAAAGTTTCCGGTTCTTGAACCAAAAATCGTTGTCTGGCTGGACCCGCCGCCGAAAGCATCCGAAAGCCCTTCTCCTTTTCCGCTTTGGATTAAAATTATAAAGATCAAAAACAATGAAACAATAACGTGAATAACCAGTAATACTGTGTACATCTTCTTCTCCTCCTCCTTAAATGAGGCCATTATTTACAGAATGAAATGAGGTAAATAATACGGCCGAATTTAATCCCGCCTGTCCCGCTTCTTTTTAAGCGGGGATGTATTTTGGCGGGATCATTGTCTAAAATTTAAACTCAGGCAAATTTCTTTACTGCCTGCGCTTTAACCCTATCGTATACATCTTTAAGCGGTAAAGCCATATTTGCGGCAATTTTCTTGCAATCCTCATATTCCGGCGCGATATTAACGATTTTGTCTGCCAGATAGGCGATTTTCACTTTAACAATTATGCCATAATTCGTCTTAAGATTCAAGATTTTTCTCATTAATTTCCGACGGGTCACCCGTTGCAGGCGAAGTCCGATAGTGCTGGTTTCCTTAAATATTATATCCGTTATTTTTTGGACATCCTTATCTTCAGCCTGCACATTAAGTAACAGTCCCGAACGCATCTTCTTCATCATCACGGGGTGAGTATAGACATCCAGAGCTCCGGCCTTAAATAAACGCTCGTAAAGCATTTCAAAGTTATGCGGCATACTATCATCAATGTTCGTCTCAATAACAGTAATACTGTCCTGGTCAGACTCGCAGACATCAGCAGCTATAATAATGCGCAATAGATTGGGTGAATTAGGCCGGGTATGCGTTCCTGCCCCGTAACCTGCCTTTAATACTTTCATATTAACCGCTGTATTTATCTCCTGGGCTAATGTCGCGATAATCGCTGCGCCTGTCGGAGTTATAACCTCATACGTGATCTGAGGATCTATATTTACAGTTCGGTTTTTTATTAGTTCCAGGGCTGCCGGCGCCGGTAAGGGGAAGACCTCTCCGTGTGAATTAACCGCGCCTGTTCCGATGGTAAGGCTTGACGAATATACTTTTTCAATGCCCAATAATTTTAAAGCTAAAACACAGCCGACAATATCGATTATTGTATCCAGTTCCCCTAATTGATGGAAATGTAATTTCGCAATTGGCTGCCTATGCACAGCTGCCTCAGCTTTTGCCAAATTTGTAAAAATTTCTTTAGCGAGTTTTTTTGACCCAAAATCGATACTGCTTTTATCAATTATATTGATCGCACTTTTCAAATCTGCGACTCTGAAATTTTTCTTTGAAATGATCCTTACTTTAGTTCCTCTGATATGGCCTCTTTTTACTTTTTCGGCTTTTATCTCAAATTTAGGGATCTTAAGCTTCAAAAGCTCCCTCTTAAGATCAGATAATTTTAATCCCAGATCGATAAAAGCACCCAGGACCATATCACCGCTTATACCAGAAAAACAATCAAAATAGGCAATCTTCATAATAAAACCTGTTACTATCAGTTACAAATAGTTACTAAAAGTTACTATTGGTTACCCTATCTTTTTCTTAACTCTGCAACTATTAGTAACCTCTATTAACCTATGGTAACCGTTAGTAACCATTTTTTTACTTATTGATAAGTCCCGCCATATATCCGGCGCCGAAACCATTGTCTATATTAACCACACTTACCCCAGGAGAACAGCTGTTGAGCATTGTCAATAACGGGGCTATCCCGGAAAAACTTGCTCCATATCCTATGCTTGTCGGCACTCCGATGACCGGCTTAGCTACCATCCCGCTGATAACACTGGCCAGAGCTCCTTCCATGCCGGCAACAACTACAATAACACTTGCCTGTCTGATAAGGTCAACTTTATCCAGCAGACGCTGGATCCCGGCTACTCCCACATCGTATAAACGCTCCACATGATTGCCCATAAGCTCTGCTGTTACTGCTGCTTCTTCCGCTACCGGGATATCACTGGTGCCCGCGCTTAAAACAAGGATCTTTCCCTTTGCTTTGATTTTTTGTTTTTTTTTGCAAAAATATATCAGGTTAGCTTGAGCATTGTATTTCAGATCAGGGATTGATTTCTTAAGCTGCTCATATATCTTCGGGCTTGCTCTTGTCAGAAGAAGGGTATCGTTATGGCGCAGAATACAAATAGCGATCTGTTTTATCTGTGCGGCTGTTTTTCCCGGGCAATAAATAACCTCAGGAAACCCGCGTCGTTCTTCTCTTGAAATATCTATTCTGGCAGTACAGAGTTTCTTGCTTCCCAGATTTATATGATTCAATTTATTCCTTGGCGGGGTATTCTTTCTTTTTTTTAAAGCCATTTTACACTCGTTACACCTTCGACTTCTACTAGGGAATGCGTGATCTCATTGCTCAATTTTTGATCATGAACTTCCAGATTCAGAGTAATTCTAAATGCATTTTTACCGGAAGCCGGTGTTACTTCAATATTTTTAATTTCAGTTTGAAAATCCGAAATAGTCTTGGTCACTAAACAGAATTTGTCAATCCCGCCGGATATTTCCACGATTAGTGTTTTGTCAAATCGCTTTCTTATCTTTCTTTCAAATCGCGATAAAGCAACTAAAACCAGAAATATTATTCCTGTGGTCATCAAAGCTGCCGAATAAAAACCGCATCCCACGGCAAGACCTATACCTGAAACCGCCCAAAGACCCGCAGCCGTGGTCAATCCGCGCACAGAAGCTCCGTAGCGAATGATTGTACCTGCTCCTAGAAAGCCGATGCCGCTGACCACCTGTGCGGCTATTCTTGTCGGGTCCACATCAGCGGAGTGGGCGTAAATCGCATGCAAATACATTGAAATAATCATGATTAGGCAGGAGCCTACACCAACGAGTATTGTCGTCCTTAACCCCGCTGCCCGGCCATGCACTTCGCGTTCATAACCTATCAAGCCGCTTAGAACAACTGCCAGTGCTAAACGGGAGGTGATCTGATAAATATCTAACATTACCGTATTTTCTCCTATTTATGGAGCCTCATAGGCTAAAAAGTCTGTGAGACCTTATTATTATACCCTCCTTAGCCAAAACTCTTAAGGGGTATCCAATTCCTGCGGAATCCACCGTAGCATCATTTCTCTGATATTACAACTGTTCATTTACGTTTTCCGCATGCACACTATCACGGCCGTGATTCCAACTCGTTTATAGCGGCTGCGTAGGCGGATTAGTATTCCTTAAACGATAAGAGTTTGGTTGCGTTCTGAACCTATGGAAACCATTTTCACTTCAGCTCCTACCAACTGAGACAGTCTCTTAAGATATTTGCGGGCATTAACAGGTAAACTGGAAAACTTCTTGGTTTTTGTTGTATCTTGAAGCCATCCCTGACATTCTTCGTAAACAGGCTTTGCTTTCCAGAGGACTTCAATATCCGAAGGAAAATGTTTATATAATTTACCTTTGTATTTATAGCCCGTACAGATCTTAAGTTTGGGCATCTGGTCCAAAACATCCAGTTTAGTCACAATAATTCCATCAAGTCCGTTAACGGCAACTGCATGCTTAACTACCAGCGCGTCAAACCATCCGCAACGGCGTGGTCTGCCTGTTGTTGCTCCGAATTCTTTGCCGATGGTGCGGATTTTTTTCATCAAAGGAGCGGAAAACTCAGTAGGGAAAGGCCCCTCTCCTACCCTTGTCGTATAGGCCTTGACAATCCCAATCACCTTATTTATCTTGGTCGGCCCTACACCGCTGCCTACGCAGGCACCTCCGGCTGTAGAATTACTGGATGTTACAAAAGGATATGTCCCGTGATCAATATCAAGCAATGTTCCCTGTGCTCCTTCAAAAAGTATTTTTTTCTTTTTTCTTATCGCTTCATTAAGAAGCACTGAGCAATCGCAAATATAAGGCTTGATAATATCTACAAAATCAAGGTATTGTTGATATATTTTATCAAAACGGTAGATTTTGTGCTTGTAAACTTTTGAGAAAATCGCGTTCTTTTCTTCAATATTGCATTTTAATTTATCTTTAAATAAACGCTTATTTAAAAGATCCCCTAGCCTTATTCCGCCCCGGGAAAACTTATCGGTATAACAAGGGCCTATTCCCTTGCCTGTCGTACCGATCTTGATTTTTCTGAATTTTTCTTCGCGTAATTTATCAAGGATTTTATGGTAAGGAAAGATCACATGCGCTTTATCGCTGATTCTGAGATTATTGCCAACATCGATATTTCGCTTTTTAAGATATGCTATCTCACTAAGCAGCGCTTCAGGATCAATTACAACCCCGTTACCGATAACACATATTTTATTTTTACGCAGGATTCCCGACGGGATTAAATGCAAAATGATCTGATCTGTGCCGACAACAACAGTATGCCCTGCATTATTTCCTCCCTGATAACGCACCACATAATCAGCGTCTTTAGAAAGGATATCAATTATTTTACCTTTGCCTTCATCCCCCCACTGCGCACCAATAATAACTGTATTTGACATTCTTCTACTTTCTCTGTTGTTCTAATAATTCCATTCTCTGTTTGGCCTTATCTGTCCAAGGATCATCCGGCCGACCTAACTGCACCCGCTGTTTCCAATGATAATAGGCCTTATTATTATCTCCGGACTTTTCATACAAAAGAGCCAAATTTGAATGTGCTCTTACATAGTGGGGATTTATTTTAAGGGCCTCAAGATACTCCATCTTTGCTTTCTCATTAAGCCCTTTTTGTTCATACAAAATACCTAAATCGTTGTGTACCGTCGCATATTTTGGATCACTTATCAATGCTTGCTGGTAATATTTTGCTGCACTGTCAAAATCCCCGATACGCTGCATCTCAAGACCTGAGTTGCGCAGTTCTACTGCAGTCTGCAGAACTTCTGTTCTTACCTGCACCACTTCCGGAGTTACTTCCGTAGTAGCCAAAGGTTTTACTCTTCTTTTAGGTTCTACTTTTTCTTGTCTTATGCGCAAAAACTGCTTTTGATCCTCTTCTTCATTCTTTTGGATCTGCTTTAGAGCTGCTAATTGAGCCTCTTCTTTGGCCTTCATTTCCTGCTGTATTCTAATCTGTTCTGCCCTTTCTTCTTCAAGCATTCTAAGTTTTTCTTCTTCTTTTCTTCTTTTCTCTTTTTCCACTTCCAGCGCCAGTGTTTGATCTATATTAAATAAAGATTTTCTATACTCTTCCTCAGCCTTGTCTATTTGATATTGCTGGTAATCCCTTTCCGCTTTCTTAACTTCTTTTTTAGCGTTAGCCAGTTCCTGTAGTTTTGTATACACTGTTTCTTCCGCAGTATTATACTGTAGCTGCTCTTTGCCGACATTCTTTTTCTGGTTCTCATCCTCAACCAGCAGAGCATTACCTTCCTGTACTACCTTTTCATAAGCAGATAATTTTGCTTCACTTTCATTCTTAGCACTCTCCGCCGCTTTTATCGCCTGGGACATTTCTGTTTTCTTCTGTTCATATGTTTTCTGAGCTTCTTCTAAGATCTTTGGTTCGGCCTCATTTTTCAAAAACAGGCTTAATTGTGTTTTTGCCTCAGAATACTCCATCCAGGTAGAGTTAGCTGCATTTTTAGCAAAAGTAGCAAGCTTAAGACTTTCGTTATAATCAGCTTTTAACACTGCCTGCTTCGCGTTATTTTCCTTAATCCTTTGCCCCATGGTTTTTCGAGCTGAATCAGCTTGCTTGAGACTATCTGCCTCAATAACCATGTTTTTCTTAGCAGCATCAAGCTCAGCAGCTTTTTTTTCAACGGCTGCATTAGCTTCGGCTATCGTATTTGTATAAACAGATTCTTCACCCGTTGCCTTCGTTGATTTCTTTACTCTTGGCTCTACTTTGGGCTTCTCTGCTGATTTAACCTCTTCCCTTTCTTTGAGTTGTCTTCTTTTACTGAAAAAAGTTCTTTTTTTGCTCTCGCTCTTTGACGTTACTTCTTTTTTAGCTTCAGGTTTTGGTTTCTGGGCCTCTTTTATCGGTTTAGCTTCTGAACTTTCTTTTTTCGTGCCTTTTCTGAAAGTAAAAAAGTTTTTAATACCCGTTTTCATTTTGCCTACACTTGTTGACCCATCCGCTTCGGATTTTTCGGCCATGGTCGTTTGTTTTTTTTGTTTTTCTACTCTGCCTTTTCTTGCACTGGCAAACATTTTTCTTTTCGGAGCTTTTTTAACTTCCTGAGTTTTTTCAGGCTGGATAGGTTTAACCGATTGAACCGGTTGAGCAGGCTCAACAGATTTTACCGGCATTTCATATTCTTTATCTTCCATGGAAAACGGAGCTTTTTTCACAACACTTACTTGGGGATCTACTGCAGAAGCAGAAGAAACTGCCTGTATGTTCTGCTCTTTAGCAACAGGCGCCGGAGTTGGCTCTATTTTTGCGATTTCATTTTGCGCTTTTTTCGGATCAAAAATTTTTCCTGGTTTTGAAACTACCAATACCGATGTGGTCAATCCCTGATTAAAGTCATAACGCATTGATTCTTTCAAATCAATGATTATAAAGTCTACTGAATAAAAAGAATCATCAAGATCTTGGCTTTTCTTTGTACCCCTGATAACCCGCATTTGTTTGACCACACCCTTGTTAACCATCATAATTTCAGGTTTGTTCGTGTAAATCTCGCCCATAAAATCAATGATTACTTGAGGAGGCTCGGATAGGTCATAACATTCAACAGGAATAGAGCGGTTTGTCGAGAATAGCATTTTAACCGCGCTGTCATCTTCTTTTATTTCAGTTTCCGACAAAACAACAGATTGCGCAAAAAGCAATGAGTTTGCACTCAATAACAATACCGCAGCAACCGTAATTACCAGCCATAACTTCTTTTTTCGCATGCGTCCTCCCTTTCCCATCCGGAATTAAAATATAATATAAGTTCTAGTGTCAGTTTTGCTTTTACTCATCTACCTTTGGCTTTCCTGCAGAAATTTCTCAATATCGGCTTTAATTCTATCGAATTCAGTTCTGGCATTCTGATATGAGTATTCCACCTTAAACTTTTCGGCTACAACCGCATCAAGCTCTACCTTAAGCTGGGTATACTTGCCTGTAAGATCAAGCAGCACTGCATCCTTTTCTTGAAGCAGCTGCTTCAACCTAGCTAATTCCATCCCGCTGTATTTGCTTCTATCTTCAAACCCTTTTAATTGCGCGGTTATCTGCGCTTTTTCTTCAACTTGCCTGTTAAGCTCAAGGCGCAGCTGCTCAAGTTCACGTGCTATCTTATCAACTTTCATAGAAACAGCTTCTTTCAGCCTGACCACTCTATCATATTCTGTCTTTGACTGTGTGTATTCAGTTTCCATAACATTTACTTCCCCGGCAAGCTTATTTTTCTCACCTTGAAGCTCATCAAGTCTTATCTTTATGTTTTTAAATTCCGCAGTCATATTTTGTACTTGATCGGAAATCCGCGCCAGTTTATTTTTGAATTCTTCATAAAGTTTTTTCGCTTCTATATATTTTTCTCTTTTAGCCATGAGGTCTTCTACTTTTTCACCTAATGCCTGGCGTCTTCTGATCTCCTCATCCAGGGCATTCTGCAGCTGATCAAGTTTAGCCAGAATTTCATTGATCTTTTGTTCTACTTTTGACTTCTCACCTTTAGATAAATACAGTTCCTCCTGCATTCTCTTAAGCTCAGATGTCAAATCCTCGATCCGCAAAGCAATATTTTCCTTATCTCTTATAGTTTCATTAACAATTCTGTCAATGAGATAATCTGACTCGCTGCCTTGTACAGCAGGCAAAGGTCTTGATTTCTCTTTTACCACAGGTGCCTGTGTTACTTCAGGTTTACTTATTATCTGGGGCGTAGGCTCTTTTTTTTCCTCTACACTGGTTTTTTTCTTTCCAAATAATGTTTTACGGCGGATTTTCCCCTTTTCCGGCTGTAGCTCTGCTTTTTTCTCAACAAGCTTTTCACTCTTAATCAGTTCTGTTGAAACATAACTCTTTTCTTCTGCCGCCGAAGTACTCGGCCTATATGTATCTTTGGAATAAGCGGTATATTCTGACTTACTGTATGTTGCTGGAGCCGGAGTTTCTTTTGCTCTTGAAACTACAATAGGCGGAGTAAGTTCAACCGCCTTCTGCTCTGTAGCGGCAGCTTCTTTTTGTTGAGCTGCCCCTACGCCTGCGGCCGTCCCAATATTTAGATCAATAACCGCCTGGCTCTGGTTTATATAATAATCTGCGGCTTTATTTAAATTAATCGCCAAAAAATCAAGGGAGTAATACTCTTGTCCTGTTAAGGTGATCTTTTCATTATCACCTTTGACCAGGCTTACCTTTTCCACCGGACCGCTGTCAACTTCTATCACAGAAGGAAGATTGGTGTAAACAGTACCCAGGAAATCAAGTACAATATAATTCGCCGGACTTTCATCGTTTTTAAATGTTTCAATTTGCAATGTCTGGTTGGAAGTAATTGAGATCTTCACTGAACTATCCTGCGTATCGACAACAATATCCTTAATAATTGCAGGCGCAGCTACGGCAAGATTTAAAAAGACAAAAACACTTAAAATCAAAATCCATAAAATTGATATTTTATTCTTCATGCCCCTCCCCCTATTTTGTATTATTAAATTTCGCAACTTAAAGTTTAATGACCTTTGCATCCAACACATTCTTACATTGTCTAATCTGCGCCAAGACTTCTTCTGTTATCTCATTATCAACATTAAGCACTACCAGTGATTCTTCCCCAGGCCCCCTCCTGCCGAAATTCATGGCCGCAATATTTATATTATTATCACCTAAGATAGTCCCTATACGTCCGACTAGGCCGGGAGAATCAATGTTCCGTGTAATCAGCACATTGCCTTGAGGTATTGTATCTATATAGAATTCATTGATCCTGATAATTCTCTGCTTACTTTTTGTAAAGAGCGTCCCGCACACAAGGCTCTTAACTTTGTTCGTCTGGACCTCAACACTGATAAGATTTGAAAACTGTTCATTTTCAAGAACCTTGGTTTCCTCAATTGTGATATCTCTTTCCTGAGCTATTAAAGGGGCGTTAACATAGTTTACCGATTCTCCTAAGATATTTTCCAGCAATCCTTTAATAAGCGCAATACTAACCGGTTTTACTTCGTGATTTATAATCTCACCACTATATATTATACTTACTTTTGTAATATGTCCAGAAATAATCTGCGCTTGAAATCTTCCTATCTTTTCTGCAAGTCTGATATAAGGCTCTAAGATTCGACAGGCCTCGCTTTCAACACAAGGATAATTCAATGCGTTGCGGATGCCCTTTCCTTCTAAGACATCCGCTACCTGCTCTACTACCTCAATGGCAACATTCACTTGTGCTTCCTCGGTAGCTGCCCCCAAATGCGGCGTAGCAATAACACAATCAAGTTCCAGCAGCGGGTTATTCTTTGGCGGTTCGTTTTCAAAAACATCCAGTGCTGCACCCGAAACAATCCCGTTTTTTATGGCCTCAAGCAATGCTTTTTCATCAATAATACCGCCTCTTGCACAGTTTATTATTTTTATGCCTTTTTTCATTAAGGAAAATTCCGGTTTTGAGATCATATGTTCTGTTTCACTGGTCAGCGGAGTATGTACTGTTAAGAAATCAATTCTTTCAAACATTGCTTTAAGTTCCACCAGTTCTACTTCAAATCTTTCAGCCTTTTTTTCAGACAAAAATGGATCATAAGCAATAACCTTCATGCCAAAAGCCTGTGCTATGCGTGCAACCTCTATCCCGATCCTGCCAAGGCCGATAATGCCTAAGCATTTACCGTGCAATTCACGGCTCATGAATTTTTTTTTGTCCCACTGGCCGCTTTTCATGGAAACATTAGCCTGCGGAATATTACGGTTTAGAGCCAGAAGCATGCTTACGGTATGCTCAGCGGTGGAAATAGTATTACCTCCTGGTGTATTCATAACCACAATACCTTTTTTTGTCGCAGCCTCAACATCTACATTGTCAACCCCAACACCGGCACGGCCGATAACTTTAAGCTTTTTGGAAGCATTGATGATCTCTGCGGTCGCCTTTGTCCCGCTGCGGATGATCAAAGCATCATAATCGGCAATGATCTGTTTTAATTCCTCAGGAGTTAGTTTAGTTTTGACATCAAAAGCAATATTCCTTTCTCTTAATATCTTAAGGCCTTCTTCAGAAAGAGGATCACTTACTAAAATTTTCATAATATTTACTCCGATTTTAAAAGTTCCTTTTGGGCAGATCCCACCCCGGTTCCATGTTCAAATTTATACCCCATTTTTAAAAGCACAAGCTCAATACAGCTTATGCCGGTAATAATATCAAACTCGTTCATATGCCCCATAGAGCCGATGCGGATTATCTTTCCTTTTAAATACTCCTGTGCCTGAAGTTGTAAAAGTGAAGATATTATTTTGTGTTTTAAAAACATACTTCAGATTATTATTAACTTCTTTAAATATCTTTCTGAATTCTGCGGTGCGATGATGAATAGTAGGCTTTGCCAGTAACAACAAAAACTCTTGTGGAACCGGCTTCGACCCTAGAGTTAATAAACTATTTTTTTTATTACTAATCCTTTAGGCCAGGAAATCAGCTCTTCTTTTTCTCTTGCTGGCTGATTTCGATAACAACATCAACTAATCCATACTCACGGGCTTCCTCCGCACTCATAAAATAATCCCTGTCGGTATCAGTGGCGATTTTATCTATCGGTTTTCCTGTATGCTTACTTAAAATCCCGTTAAGATTATCCCTCATTTTCAGGATCTCGGTAGCCTGTATACTTATATCAGACGCTGCTCCTTGTACGCCTCCCCATGGCTGGTGGATCATTACCCGGGCATTAGGAAGTACAAATCTTTTTCCCTTTGTCCCCGCGGCTAAAAGAACCGCGCCCATGCTTGCTGCCTGACCAACGCAGTAAGTGTTTACATCACATTGAACAAACTGCATTGTATCATAGATGGCAAGTCCAGCGGTAACGACTCCTCCCGGAGAATTGATATATACATTTATATCTTTTTTTTGATCATCCATCTGCAAAAAAAGCATTTGAGCAATAACCAGATTCGCTACGTTATCATCAATAGTTGTGCCGATAAAAATAATTCTATCTTTCAACAATCTTGAATAAATATCAAACGCACGCTCTCCCCTATTGGTCTGTTCAACCACCATTGGAACCAAAATTTGATTTTTCACACTCATACTTTCCTCCTAAGGCTAAATTTTACTTTCCAGTTACCTCTTCAATCGCAGCGTTCTCAACAAGAAAACCAATTATCTTTTCCTCCCAGACATCCCAATGTATACTTTCAAGCATCTTATTCTTCTGCAAATACTTAAGCAACTCTTCTTTTTTCTGGTTGTACATACGCGCCATTAATTCAATGCGTTCGGTCATTTCACCCTCACTCACTTCAATATTTTCTTTGGCGGCGATATCCTCAAGCAGAAAAAAACTTCTAACCTGCTTTAAAGCTTCATTTTTGAACATATCGTTCATTTTCTTAAGTTCTTCTTCGACCTGAACGTCATTTAGCCCCTGCTGTTTCAGTCTTTGACTGGATATCTCTTTAAGAGCCTGTTCTCTTTTCTCTACCATTGCTTCAGGAACATCTATAGGCATAACTTTAACAAGATAGCTGATCACTTGTGCCTTAGCGGCCTGTTTATTCTGCATTTCTTTTTCCTGTACCAGATCATCTTTGATTTGAAGTTTCATCTCCTCCAAAGAATTCTTGCCGATCTTTTTGGCGAAATCATCATTTACTTCCGGAAGCTTCTTGTCCTTGATCTCCTTCACTGTGATATCAAATTTGGCGTTTTTATCGGCTAATTCCGCAAGGTAAAACTTTTTAGGAAGCTTGATGTCGAATTTTCTATTTTCCCCTGCTTGGATTCCTTCGATTTTTTTAGAAAGGTCGGGCAAAAACATTTCTTTATCTACCCAAAGCCATGAATGCTCCTTCTTATCAATCTGTTTGCCTTCGACTTCATAGCTGTAATCACAGATTATGTAATCTCCGATCTTCACGCCTCTTTTTTCCTCAACCGAAAGAAATTGGGCATAACGGTCCTGCAGATATCCAATCACTTTGTCTACATCAGCTTCCTTTATATTTACTTTTTCTTTTTTAACTTTTATGCCTTTGTAATCTTTAAGAGTGATCTTAGGACGTATGTCGATCTTCGCCTTAAAAGTAAGCTTATCATCTTTTGTAAAATTGACATCTGAAATATCCGGCATAGATACAGGCTGGATATTCTCTTTTTTTATCGCCTCATGATACGCATCGTTAACCACATTGGTTAAGACCTGGTCATTAGCTTTAGCGGAAAAATGCTTTTCCAGAACTTCCTGGGGAGCTTTCCCTTTTCTAAATCCCGGGATTTGTACTGTTTTTCGTATCTCTTTATAACACTGTACGAATTCTTCTTGAACAATTTCCTTAGGAACTTCAATTTCCAGTGTTTTCTGACATTTTGCAGATTCTTTTACTTTTACTTTCACGTATACTCACTCCTTATTGTATCTTATCACTTAACCTGTGTTCCCGCCTGAACAGGGTTTCTTTGCTAAAAAAAAGTGCGGGAGAATATTTGCAGCGGTGTCCCTCTTCGCTCCTTTAGTACACTTTTCACGTTAAGCTTCGCCGGACTCTATTGCTTTCTTCCTTAGAATCAGGCGTAGCTTGCTTTCTTCGTGACCGCCTAATCGGCGGAGAATGATGGAGCGGTGGATGGGGCTCGAACGTCGTGTTCCCCTTCCGCTAACCCTTGTAATACAGGGCCGTGCTCAGGCGGATCACTCCTTAAAGGGAAACCCTTACGTTTTCCCTTTAATATTTCCCTTCCCTCCGCATACCCAGATTTTGCCAAACTAAAAGCAAAATCTGCCCAAAGGGCCAACTGATTAAATTTTTTAAAATTTAATCATGCTGTTGGGGTAGCCCGGATTTAAATAAATTCGGGCTAAAAGCCCAAGTACGCCGATAAGGGGAAACAATCTTTCCCCTTAAAATCCCCTTTTTGGGTTCTCGCCCAATTAGGAGAGTATTTTTTGGAGCGGTGGATGGGGCTCGAACCCACGGCATTCTCCTTGGCAAGGAGACATTCTACCACTGAATTACCACCGCAAAGTTTATTTTCACTCTGATCAACTATGGCTGCGCCATAAACCTGAGCCCTATGGCGAATGGTTTATGGTGCGGACGGAGAGACTTGAACTCTCATCCCAAAGGGATACGGTCCTAAGCCGTACGCGTATGCCAATTCCGCCACGTCCGCCTACGTTTTTTCCTGCCTCAAAGGTAGAAAAACTACGGCGGATAAATCCGCCCAAACTATTTAAATTTACTCCTTCGACTCTATGGTTTACCATGAGCGAGTAGCAAAGCTACAAGTCGAATCGCACTCCCTGAAAATCCTATGTTCTTTCTATGGCCCCTCAACTTTGCTCGGGGTCATTCTACTCTTATTTTTCGCATGGCTTGCCATGAGCAAGCAGTACATTCTGCGAGTCGCAATGGCTTGCCATGAGCGAGAAGTGCAAGCGACGAGTCGAATGGTGGGCCATGAAGGAGTCGAACCTTCGACCTTGACATTAAGAGTGTCCTGCTCTACCAACTGAGCTAATGGCCCAAATATGTATCTCAAAATTAAAGTGTAATTATAACAAAAAACAAAATTTAGGTCAATATTTGTGTTCCAATCTTACAAATTGCGCGCCCGGAAGGACTGGTTCGACTCATTCCATTCGCTCACCATAAATCGAACCATCCTGAGCAAAGTCGAAGGATTGAACCCGCCAACCCAAAAAGCGTCTACGCCACTTTTTCCGGATGGGCTCCCTGCCCCTCCGGTCCCTCCCCGCAGTTCATTTATACTGTACTTCATGAGAGGAAAAATCTTTCCCCTCAAACTCCCCTTTCCGGTTTGGGCGAATCTGTGGCGCGCCCGGAGGGACTCGAACCCCCAACCCTTTGGTCCGAAGCCAAATGCTCTATCCGTTGAGCTACAGGCGCTAACTAGTTCATCAGCTGATAAGCTTAAAATTTATTCTACTTCTAAGAAAACAGCTTTTTTGCCAAAGCAGCAATCCTTTTACCCAGGCGTTTGCAATTAATCCGAGTCCGTTCATCAGGAGCACCAATTGCTACCGGTCCATAATGATCACCTTTAGGATCACCCTGAATGATCATACCATGTATCAAAAATGTATTTATTATGTCCAGTATCGTTGTTTCGTTGCCCCCGCCTATATTAGCAGCAGAAGAAAAAGCCGCACCCAATTTTCCATCAAGTTTTCCATGCAGTTTAACACTCTCATCAAGCAGCTTCTTAACCTGATAAGCCATTGTACCGTAATACGTTGGGGAACCAAATACAAAAATATCATAAGAAACAAGGGTATCCACGCTAACCTGCTCTATATTGATTGTATCGACATTAATGCCTTCACTCACAAGAGAAGCAGCGATATCTTCTGCCATTTTTTTTGTGTTTCCGGAACGTGAATAATAACTCACAAGTGCACGTGCCATAATATTCTCTCCTTATAAAAAAGATCAGTCAACAGATTACAGAAAACAGTATAAAAACTTACCATAAAAACGCGCTAACACACAGTAAACATGATTTATTTTAACCTGCAACTCTTATTTACGCTTTTTAGTTCTTGGGTTTTTTTCTACTTGCTACTTGCTTCAGTTATTGCTTGCCAAAAATGTTTGTTCTATATAACGTGCGATATAATTACGATGCTCTTCCTTTAAACCCATAAAAAAAAGTGCGATGTGATACTCTTCACATCCAGACTTATCAAACTCCGGATCTATTCTGACTATAACCGCATTAGTAGTAAAAATCTTTTCTACCTTCTTATTATTCTCAATAATCGTAAGATTCATCCTTACTTCCAGCTTTGTCATCAAAGGCAGAAAAAAATCAATCTGACAATAAACCCCTGAACAGCTTATATTTTTAGTAGTTGATTCAAAATGAAACCCTTCTGTACCTAGACTAAGCGGCAGCTTAGCATCATAGCGCTGATTGATTCTTCTCTCGAAATTTTTATTTCGATCATTCATTTTGCCCCCATTTCAATTTAGATGTTTTAATTCCTCTATTTCAGCGTCAAGAATACAGGCAACCGATTCAAGTTCATCAATGGCCTGGTTTAAAACCCTGCGGAAATTCTCCGCCTTAATATGCGCCTCTTCTAAGCTGGTAAGATCAACTACCATCTTTTTCAACTGAAAAAACATTTCCCTGATTTCCCTGGCCTCGCTTAAATTGCGTTGCCTTATAAATTTCAATATCAGCGCCTTGTCGTCTTCGCTGACATCAGAAAAACTGATTCCCAGGCTGTATTTACCCTCGCTTTTATGTATTAAGGGGTCAATACGTGCCACCTCTGCGGCACATATGATCGTATTGTCTACCTTCTTTCTATTGAGAAATAAAGGCATATCCATTTTAACATTTAATTTCGTTTTCAATGGGATAAACCTGTCTGTCTGGCAAAAAACTCCGCCGCAGCTTATATCTTTTATCTGGGAGGAAATCTTAAAATCATCCCCTGAAATCTCAAAAAAATAATCAAGTTTATATCTTCGGTCCGCTCTTTTATTATGACTTAAGAGATTTTTTTCCATTTTAATCCAAAGTTTTAAGTTCGTTTATTTCAAAATCCAGAATATGCGCTACCGCATCCAGTTCTTCAACCGCCCGGTCAATAACCCTGCGAAAATGCTCTGCAGTCGGATGGCATTCCTCTACCTCTATAAGCCTTGCTGCCATTTGCTTCAATTCAAGATAAATTCTTTTTAATTCCTTTGCTTCTTTTATGTTTTTTTTGTGAATATATTTTAGAAGAAGATCCTTGTCTGCCTCACCCAGACTTGAGAATTCAATTCCTATATTGTAATTGCCATTTCTTCTGGGATTAGGCGGATCTATGCGTACTACCCTTGCCGGACAGTTTATTGTTTTATTTACCTTGCACTCGTCAATTGTAAAAGAAATTTTCATACTTACTTTTATTTTAGTTTTCTTCGGTATAAACCTGTCCACTTCACAGCAAAGACCAGAACAGCTCACATTCTTGGTCTGTGTCTGGAGGCATAGATCTCCGGAACTGATTTCCAGAGGCATCATTAAAATAAATCTGGGATGTTTTCTATTTTCAAAATGTTGACTGTCCTTATCCGCCATTTTCTAATAAAGAGCTTTCTTTGCCTGTCTGACATATAGAAAGCAATTTCCCTTCAAAGTTAGACACCCTCTTTTCAGCTTCATCGTATTTATTCTTAATATTCACAATATGCCTGCCCAGAACATCAAATTCATCCCGGAAACGCTTCATGTCGCCGGTCAAACGGTTCAGTTGTTTGATGATCTCCTGAACATTCTCTTCTATCCTCATGCCTTTTAACCCCTGAACTATCGTTCTGAGATAAAGATACAGCGAACAGGGACTTACCGGAATAACTTTCTTTTCCATGGCATAGCTGCTTAGAGTCTGTTTTTCATCAATGTTTTCTTTTACTATCAACTCATAATAAACATTCTCAGCAGGTATATACATAAGCGCAAAATCAAATGTGCCCTCATCCGGTAAAATATATTTCTCGGCAATACTGTCTACATGCTTTTTTACATCATTTATAAAAGTCTTACGCGCCTGGCGCTTTTCCTCTTCATTGTCAGCGCTCATGATCTTTTTAAAATTTTCCAAAGGAAATTTTGAGTCTACACTCACCATATCCTTACCCAAGCATATTGCCGCATCTACGGTATTGCCGTTTTTGAATTTGTACTGCAGCTTAATATGTTCAGGCGGTAAAACCTGCAGCAGAAGATTGCTCAGGAATAACTCGCCGATCTCCCCCCTGATTTTAGGGGCCTTCAAAATTTCCTGCAAACTAGATATATCTTTACCGACATCAAAAACCCGCTCAGTAGCCTGGGAAAGAGAACCTATATCCTTCTGTACCTGTCCAAAAACCTGGACTGCCGAATCAAGACGCGCCCCCACAGTTTGCTGTGAAGACAATAGCTGCTTATTTATTTCCTGCAGCCTCTGGTCCATATTGTTGCTCAACTGCCCCCAGGAATCATTGATCTGTCCCCTGAGACTCTCTATTTGCTGCTGCATGAGTCCAAGCGCATCATTCTTAGAAGTTTTCTGGATTTTTGAGATTAAGACAACAACAAATACAGCTATCAGCAAAAGTAACCCTAAAATTGCAATATTTATCATAGGTCCGCCGATTTAATTATTGTGTTGCGGCTTTCTGCTTTGCTTCTTCTTTATCTTTGACTTCTTTGTCTTTAAAAGTTTTCCAGCATTTTTTATTGCAGAAAAACTGCATATTGCGATAATAGCGCATCTTTGCTACCGGCTTTTTACATGCCCCGCAATTCTTAGGTATTTCTACCCTCTGAGGTGTTTTGTCTTTTGCTTCTTCTTTAGGTGCCTTGACTGCTGCTTCCTGTGAAGTTTTCTCTACGGCTGCCTCTTCTTGCTGTTCCTGTTTATTTTCTTCAGTCATAACTCGTGTACTCCTTTCGTAAAGCATATCCTTGTATTATCCTGCAATAGTTGATATTTTTCACAGTTACTATCGGTTACCAATAGTTAATGATGGTTACTAGTAGTTACCTTCAAAAAAGCAGTATTGCGTTCTGCGTATTATGTTTAGAAATTTTAATAAATCCTGTGCTCACGGTACATTTTTTAAATGATGCCTGTCCTCCATATCTTCAGCAAAGGAGGATCGTCTTTCTTCTTTCGGACTTCGATTTTTTCTCGCTACCCGCAACAAGGCTATCGAGGCTCGCCATAGTCATCTTATCCTGAAGAACCTGGCGGCTCGCTGCTTCAAGCCATAAGCTATTAGTCATGCGCTCGTTTCATCAGTGTTGATTCAATTATATGTACTGTCATGAAGTTGTATTTATATTTTTTAATATTGTTTAAAGTTTAGGTTTTGATTGCGCAACCTCCGCCACAAAAAATAGCGGACAGGCGTTTCGGTTACGTCCGGTGGTTTCGTAAGAAACAAAAATAAAAACGAAACCGAAACCGAAAGACGATACGGGCATCGCTACCGTTTACCGCAACCCAAGACTGAATTACTGTCAACACCAAATTGCAATAATACAGAGAAAATCATTAAAAGCTTCAAGTCATAAGACGCAAGACACCAGGACACAAATAGTTTCTTGTTGGCTCATGAGCTCATCAGCTCTTGAAAATAAATAGCTTTTGTGACCTTTTAACATATAACGCAAAAGCAAAGAAAT
>JAZDHG010000020.1:0-4915 GCA_043806135.1 Candidatus Omnitrophota bacterium | reverse complement strand
CAGGCATTTGACAGCGCGGTTGCCACAGCTCCGGAACCGGATTTTGAACCTGCTCTTTCATCCGTGATCTTACCCAGCGGCGGAGCGATACCAGATACCAATAGCCAGAGTATTGGATATCAGGCCTATTTATTTTCAGATAAAGGCGAGACGGTCATTAACAATACGGATTTTGAACAGGCACCGGTTGTCGAAGATATCACCATAACTTATATGCCCAGAACCCAGATTTTATACCAAAGCAAAATCTAGATTAAGTTTAGTTTGCAATCTCAATAATGAATTGATAAAGTGAAGGGTGAGGAGTTGTTCGGCTATGAAAACTATTTTTACTCCCGCCACAAAGATTGGCGGACAAGCATTCTCGTGGGACTCCGGGCTGCCCCCGCTTTAGGGGTTAAATCCGGCCACAGAAACTGTATTTACAGTTTCTAAGACCGAGTTAAGTATTTCAAGGTCCAAAACAGTTATTCATATCCTAAAAGTGTAAATATTTCTTGAATAGATTCTAATATAATTTACTAGAGGCTTATAGCTTAAAGCTTATGGCTAATAAGGAAGGAGGAGTGAGTTTTGCAGGAGAAAAGAAAAACCAGTCGTTTGCAGGAACCGATTGCTATACGTCAGAAAGCGCCGGAAGCCAAGAGTATTGAGGCGACACAGGCAAAAAATATTTCAGCCGGAGGACTGCGTATGACCACGGATACGCGTCTTGATATCGGCTCAAAATTGAATATTGAAGTTCATATTCCCAGGTCTTCGCGGCCTTATTACGCCCAGGGTGAGGTAGTTTGGCTCAAAGAATCGAAAGACAAAGGGGAAAAAAAATTTGATATGGGCGTAAAGTTTCTGCGCATTATGTCTAAAAATGACCTTGATGATTTTTAAAGCCTGGCCTCGATGTTTTATAAGGAGTAACTGTGGTTTGTCTTGAGCGATTTCATGGATGAAAATAGTAAACTTAAAAAATTATCAGTAATATTTGTCAGTCTTTTCTGGCTCATGATGATGGGTTGGCTTGTATACAGTCAGATAATAACTCAGAGCAGAGTTACGGCTTATAAACCGTTTTTGTCTAAAAATACGCTTATTTCTGATCAGTGGCTTGGAATATATTTTAATAACTCACCGGTTGGTTTTGTGCATACCTCTATTGAACCCTATATGATCGAAAAGGGCGTGAGCGGGTACCGTATTGTTAACCGAACCTGGATGAATTTTCTTTTGCTTAGAAAAAGAAATAAGGTCTGGTTTAACGCTCAGGCTATTGTCGACGAGAACTACCGTTTAAATAATTTCCAGTTTGATCTTAACTCCGGTCTGCATACCATGAATGTCCAAGGACAGATGCTTGATGCAAGGTCACTTGAAGTCAGCATCACTTCGCAGGGCAGTGTAAGTAAAAAAACAATAAAGCTTAATGATGAGCGCGGTGTGCTTATTGCTAATATTATCAGTCCTTTTAGTTCTTTTGGTGAACTTAAGGTCGGCAAACGATATAACCTCAGTGTGTTCAATCCGTTCAGCCTTGAACTGGAGTCTCTACAAATAAGAGTTAGCGGTAAAGAATTCATTGAGCATGATAAAAAGCAGGTAGAAGCATATGTTTTGAAATCCGATTACCGCGGACTTGAACAGACGGCCTGGGTTAATGAAAACGGGGAAATCCTCAGAGAAGAAACCGGATTGGGGTGGGTGCTGGTTAAAGGCGATGCTAATGATGTGACCAATATGTATAAAAATATGGAAAAAACAGATCTGGAACTTGCGGAAATGGTATCAGTGGCATCAAACATAATATTACCCGAAGAAGGCCTGAGCTCACTTTCACTTAAAATCAGCGGCATTGATGATGATTTTGATCTTAAAAATCAGCGCCAGCAGGTTGTTTTAACAACTGACGGCGCTAAGATCATTACGATCAATAAGGAAAGGGTGGATTTAACTAAGACCCTGTCCATACCTGTCAAGGAAAAGGAAGAAAATTCTGATTTTCTCTTAGCTACGGACTTTATTCAATCGGAAAATGATGAAATAAAAAATCTTGCTCTTAAAATAATAAATAATGAGAAGAATGCTTATCTGGCGGCAAAAAAAATAAACAAATGGATATTTGCGAATATAAGAAAAGTTCCTGTAGTAAGCATTCCTTCGGCTGTGGATGTTCTGAAAACAAAAGAGGGGGATTGCAACGAACATACGGTATTATTTGCGGCACTGGGGCGCTCGATAGGAATTCCGGTTAAGGTCAATGTCGGGCTTGCCTATACCGGCGGGCGTTTTTATTACCATGCCTGGCCTAGTGTATATATAGGCGTTTGGGTGGATATGGACCCGACATTCGGGCAGGACATAGCGGATGTTACGCATATTAAGCTTATAGAGGGAGATATTGATAAGCAGCTGGATATCGTAAGGCTGTTGGGGCGGATCAAACTGGAGGTAATTGAATACAAATGATAAAAATCGACAATCTAAGCAAGCATTTCGGTGAATTAATAGCCTTGGATAACCTTTCTATTGAAATCTCGCAGGGCGAGTTTTTTGCGTTCCTGGGGCCTAATGCAGCAGGGAAAACAACGACCATAAAACTTCTTACCGGATTATTGAAACCTACCGGCGGCAGCGCCAGTATCTGCGGTTATGATATCCAGAAAGATTATATTAAGGCCAAGTCTTTGATCAGCTATATCCCTGATTTTCCTTTCCTTTATGATAAGCTTACCGGGCGGGAATTCCTGGATTTTATTGTTAATCTTTATCCGGAAGGGGCAAGTAAGAGAACGGAAGAACTTATGAGAGAGCTTCTTTTTATCTTTGGTCTGGAGCCCCATAAAGACAATCTGGTTGAATATTATTCGCATGGTATGCGTCAGAAGCTGGTTTTTGCCGCTTCTTTGCTGCATAACCCGAGTGTAATAATCATAGATGAGCCCATGGTCGGGCTTGATCCGCATTCGGTAAAAGTAGTTAAAGATATCCTGAAAAATAAGTCAAAAGAAGGCGTTACTATTTTTCTTTCAACTCATACACTCAGTGTTGCTGAAGAACTCGCAGACAGGATCGGTATAATCGATAAAGGTAAACTTCTGGCTATCGGTACGCTTGATAATCTGAAGTCATCTTTTGCCATAAAAGGAAAACTGGAAGACGTTTTCCTGCGTATAACAGAGGAAGAATAATGATTGCAGGTATTATTTCTAATATATGGAATGTCCGCCTTAATATCCTGCGTAATAAGATGAAAAATATAGGCAGGCATTCACGGCTTAAGATCATCGTGGTCTGGGTGATGGTTATCGGGCTTTTTGCCGGAACTTTTTATGTGCCGTTTAAGGCGTTTGTTTTTCTTAATTCCATGGGGCATTTCGGGCTTGTGATTATAGACCGGCTGATGTATCTTTTTTTTATGGGGCTGTTTATGATGCTTATTTTTTCAAACTGTATAATCTGCTATTCAAGTGCTTACAAAACAAATGAAACGCAGTTTTTCTTTAGCCTGCCGATCAGATATTCACAGATATTCTTTGTGAAATTCATGGATTCAATATTTTTGAGTTCGTGGATGTTCCTTTGCTTTTTAATGCCGATCCTGAGTGCTTATGCGCTTGTACGTGAATTAGGCGCGGGATTTTATCTGGCGCTTGTTTTATTTTTTATCCCTTTTGCCGTTATTTCCTCGGCTATAGGATGTATGATAACCATGCTTGTGGTCAGGTTTATGACTGCTAAAATGCGGCGCATACTGTTATCGCTGGCGGCGGGTCTTTTTTTGGCCGGTTGCGGCTGGCTGTGGGTAACCGGGAAAGCAGCTGCCCGGTCTGAAAACGAAGTTTTGTTTCTGCTGAGTAACTTAGTGCCGCAATTCGGGTTTTCCCAGTTTGCCTTTGCGCCTAATTTCTGGATAAGCGAGGGGCTTTTTAAAATCATATCCGGTTTATATAAGGAGGCTGTATTATGGTGGCTTTTACTCACTTCAAACGCGCTTTTTTTATCTCAGATAGTGATAATCATGTCCGGCAGATTTTATTATTCCGGATGGCTTAAAACTACCAATTCTGGCGATAAAAAAATATATTTGCCGGGTAAGGATCTTGCGGAAAGGCTGATCGGAAGGCTAACCTTCATCAGGCCATTTATGCGCTCGCTAATAATAAAAGATGTAAAGGTCTTTTGCCGGGACCCGATGCAATGGTCTCAGTTTGCCATATTTTTCGGTCTGCTGGCTATTTATTTTGCTAATATACGCAACCTCGGATATCAAAATGTACTGCCGTTTTGGAAAAATATGATCAGCTTTCTTAATCTGGCATCGACAAATCTTACGCTTGCTTCTTTGTCGGTAAGGTTTGTGTTTCCGCAGCTGAGTTTGGAAGGCAAAAGATTCTGGATACTTGGGCTTGCCCCAATTAAAAAGAAGGATCTTTTAATAGAAAAGTTCTGGCTTAACAGCACGGTTGCTTTGTGCATAAGCCTTCCTCTGATAAGCCTTTCAAATCTTATGCTCAATGTTTCGGCGTCGTTAATGTTCTTATCTATCTTGGTTGTTGTCTTAATGTGTTTTTCCATGACCAGTCTTTGTATTGGGTTGGGGGCGCTTTTTCCTAATTTTAAAGAGGATAATCCCGCTCAGATAGTCTCCGGCTTCGGCGGTACCCTGGCGCTTGTTTTATGCCTTGTTTATATCGCGGCAAATGTAACGGCGCTGGGTTTGCCTTTTCATCTTTTAGCAACAGATCAGATCAGCCAGGTAGTTTTTAACAGGCTGATCGCTTTATCTTCTGTTTTTGTCTGTGTATTCAGTGGGGCTATTATTTTTGTTTCCATGTCCTTAGGTTATCGGGCATTGAACAGGCTGGAGATGTAAAATAGCGGATAGGGTTTAGCGATTTTAAGTAAAAAGTAAAAAGGTAAA
>JAZDHG010000019.1:0-22634 GCA_043806135.1 Candidatus Omnitrophota bacterium | reverse complement strand
CACGTTCTTCAGTTTCATAGCCTTTTTCATTCAGTTTAAACCTTTCGCCGATTTCAGCAGAGGAAAACTCTATTTCCTTATCCGTAAAGCCAAACTTTTTAAGATATTCTTCTGTTTTTTGCTTGTCCTTATTGATCAACTCATAACAAGCTTTCAGGTCCTTATTCTCAGAAAAAATAGTTGCCTCAAAAACCGCTAAATCTGAACTAATAGTTTTCTTTGCATACCCCTTTACCTTTACATATCCCTTATTTTTTATACTAATTGCCGTATCAGAAAATATCCTTGCCGTAGCAATTATTGATAATCCCAAAATCACCGCAACAGCTATAGCTCCAAATCCCCTTCTCATAACAACCTCCTTGCTTTGTGGGTTAAAAAATCACATCTCATCATAAAATACAAAAACCCCCGCCTTTTTTGGCGAAGGTTTTACTTAGCTTAGTTTTTTAAAACTACCTTTTCGGCCGCATAGAAATCTTTACGATTTCGTTATGTGGAGCTATCCCTTTCGGGATTTTTAACGTCCGGGATTTATTCCTTCTTAACTCGGGACTTTCTATATATATTTAAAGTTTACTCCTACTCTCAAAATGTGTCAAGGTTTAAAATAGTCGAACTTTTAATCTTTAAGCTACGTCCCCCTTACTCCCTTATTTTCTCAGCAATTTCTCTCAAACCTATCTCTTTCAGATATTCGAATGTCGGATCATAAAACTTTGGATCTCGCGTTGGGTCATCTAAATCACCCTTTGGAACAACTATTACCATACCTTGCCTGGCACGTGTCAAAAGAACGCGATAGGCATTCTTTAAGTACATTTTCCTATCTTCTTTTCCAATTTTTATCCATCTGTTTCCGCGAAATGATTTATGCTCCCAACCATTCTTAGAATATCTAAAATCAGCATCCCAAGTAACACATGCCCAGTCTAGTTCTAATCCCTGGACATGGAATTCAGTTGCAATATCTTCAAGATAGTATGATGATCTAACATCATCCTTTTCACCAAGAAACCAGTGTATAGGGTTCATTGGAGATTTTACATCAATAGCATATGGTTTTAAGCGTTCCGCTTGTGAAGATACTAAAATCCCATATCGTTCACTTCCTCGAGCCTGATTCTTTAACCATTTTTTCGCCGTAGGCATATCTCTTGTAATAACAATAGGATATTTTGAATTAATTTCTTTGAGTGTCTTAGCTGCTTGATCAACTTCAAGGTCAAGGATTTGCTTGACCAATAATGACACATTTTCAGAACGAAACGATCTCATCGATACCCCAAGATGAAGTTCATTTTTATATTCCACTCCTTGACGTACT
This sequence comes from Candidatus Omnitrophota bacterium, assembly GCA_043806135.1. Classification (GTDB taxonomy): domain Bacteria; phylum Omnitrophota; class Gorgyraeia; order B26-G9; family B26-G9; genus JAGLQQ01. Next base: position 21,307 of record JAZDHG010000019.1, on the reverse strand, counting down.
AATATCTTTTGTAACGCGTCTCCTGCTGCGTATTCACTATCGGTAAGTCGGGATGATATATAAATACACCAATCGGGAAAAGAGCGAATAAGTGCTTCAATCCATTCGCTAATACCGGCTTCACCAGTATTTATCTCCTGTCCACCACCTATAAGGCAGACAACAACAGCCCAATCCTCATGTCTATCAAGACAAGAAAGCAAAAATTCTGGTTCAGACTTATTAAAATTCGCATTACCCTTTTTCCTGCGCATGAAATTAGCTGTTTGCTCTAAATTCCATGCCCTCTGGGCTTCATCAAACAAAGCAACATGTTCAATCGGCGGTTTAGTCGCATCTATAAGGCAATCATCGCGAAAATGATGTACATTTTGGATAAACATTTTTACTTCACTAAGAGCCTCACCTTTTTTAATTCTAATACTACGCTCTTTTGCCCTATGAACTTTATCTCTAGCCAGCGCTTCCCTTAATATATCAACAAGCGGTCCATTACCCGAAAGATATACACTGTAAAGAGCATTAGCTTTATCAATATGCGTTGTAGCGATATTAAGGCCTACCAACGTTTTACCAGCACCTGGCACGCCAGTTACAAAGCAAATAGATTTCTGCGACTTTTCTTTAGAGATTTTAATTATATTGGAAACCGTATCAGTTGTCTGGTTAAGATTTATAGCGCTTGCATCTCTACGGGAGATTTCAGTTACCGCATGTCCATTATATAAGGCTAGTGCTGCTTCAATTATATTCGGTGTAGGGCAATACCTTCCAGCTTCCCATTCGTCATGATTAATATTAACATCATCAACAAACTGCAGTGTCTTTTCTATAACACTACCTAACGATTCGACATTACATTTTATTGGGAAAAGGAGTTTGTCATTATGTGCTGTAGTAGATATATTAAGAAATGGGCTTTCAGCTTTAGTTGCTATAAGAACAGGGGCGATATAAAGCTTATGGCTTGGCTCATGAAAATTCTTTAAATCTAAGGCATAATCCCAGACCTGATCAATAGCATATGATGTGAAGACATTTTCACCCACTTTAAATTCAAGAACAAATAAAACTGGGCCGATAATAAGCACCACATCAATTCTTTGCCCCATTCTAGGTATAGAATATTCGAAATATATCGATCCCTGATAGGAAACAAGCGTTTTCTGCAATATATTTATTTCCTCAAGCCAGGCATCACGCTGGGTTTGCTCTAAAGAAAATTTATTATTTATTGCAAGTTTACCAATAATTTCATCTGGTTTAGACTTGCAAAAAGAGACAATTGATTCTGAATAATAAGCACGATTCATTTCTAACCCTTTTATTTATTTAAAACAGTAATAAATTCCGCAATAACCATAAATTCGCCTTCATCAACATCTGGAATAGTAATTGGCGCGTAAGCTGGATTTAATGGTAATAATGTTATCTCCTCATGTTCCCACGTCCCATCAGAAGCATATTTCTTCTTGCTCGTATATTTTTTGACTGTATATTTGCCTCCAGTGTCTGGATCGGTAATGCTGTTATGTTGGACTAAAACAAATTTATTCATTCTGGACCCAACAACGTTTGCCCGAAACACACAATAGCTTCCATCGGAAATAAATGGCTCCATGGATTTTCCAATCACTTTGGAAACAAACATATTTTTATTCAATTGAATACCCTGAGTTTTTATCCACCCTAATGGTTCCGCTTCAACACCATTACCAAAATATCCACATGCAGCCTCAAGTTCAAAAACTGGTAAGTATTCTTTATATTCAAGATTTTGGGGAATTAATTCATGGATACGCAAGAAAAACTCTTCTTCCTTCGATATAATATCCGAAAACATAATAGTTTTATCAGTCTCGTAATCATCAGCCATCCTGGATTGAAAATATTCCTTGGTGCTTTCATCCATAAAATAAACATAAACCCCCTTATGAGCACGAGAAAGTAATACTCTATAAACATGCTTTAAGTGAGTTACTAAATCCTTATTATTTCGGGTAACTTGAGTGTCATAGGAATTGCCCGGAACACTCTCCCACGACTTCTTTTGCACATTCCAAGATAGATCATTCCCAAAAATAACTCCTATATAATCAAACTCAAATCCTTGAGCCGTATACACTGTTCCTACCTGCTCCATTCCGCTGGAATCAGTAGCCCATTTCCAAAATTCTTTTTTGTTCTCCCACGGCATTTGAAAATCACCGATTTTGACGTCGCCAACCAAGGTTCCATCAGGTTTTGGAGCACTCCATTCCCAACAAAATCCGGCCACAATTCTTGAAGAATTGAGCTTTTGTGTATTCTTCGCATCAATGGCCTTTTTTAAATCTTTCGGGGAATCAAAAATTTTAAATTCCATTTTTGGATCAAACCGCGCCATATCGATATCGCGTATTTCTAATGCTTTATCTAGCCACTGAAGATATGCATCTGACCCTGAACAACGAAACTGTGTTTTTAGCTCAAATTCTGCAATGTTCGTATCTTTAATACCCAACTTTTGTGCAGCATCTTTGATTAAAGAAATACTGCCAATCTCCTTAGGCCTCACGATTTGGTGTTCATCCAAAAAAAATATCGATAACTTCGCTGGTTTAATAAGATCATCGACTTGAGGATTTCGGGACTTAAATTGTTTTGGAACACCATAATCATTACTATGTGCCCTTATCCTGTGAGCTTCATCACAAATCAAAACATCAATTTCGTTTTCTTTAAGGTTTGTGAAATTGAAAAAGAACTTAAATAAATTTGATGCCCTTCTGCCAACAACTTTTCGCAAAGTATTTGTGAATGCAGAGGAACCTGTAGCATGATAAACAACCTTGCCTTGCCGCATGAGTTCGCCCATTACTTCTAAAGCAATAACTGACTTACCTGTACCAGGGCCCCCTTTCACTACAACTATGGACTTTTGTTCAGTCTTCGTAAGATGATTAGCTTTGTGTATTATTGCGTTATAGGCTGCTATTTGATCATCAATTAGGTTAAAGATTTGCTGTTTATGAATCATTTCGCCTGTATGGTCCAGCAGTTTCTTCGACGGTCTGGCAGGGCTAGCGACAAAGCGATTAAAAACCTCAACCCCTGAACCACTTTTAAGTCGATCTTTTAAATATTGGCCAAGTTCTTGAATATCTTCTTTAGTAAATAAAGGGAATGCGTTGATTACCTTGCTAAATTTAGGAAGCCGCAAAACATCGTTGCCAAAACGTGAATAGTTATGACAGTAAGCACAGGAGTTTAATTCTGGCGAAGGGTTTTCTTGAAATACCTTAAGAAAATCTATCAAATCGTAATGATAGCCCTGAACTTGAAGGCAGGGATGAGCAACTTCTTTTTTACCGATAAAATCTACAACAACATTGCCGTCATTTTCGCAATCATAGACATGCTTATTAGACCATTGTTTCAGCTCTATTAAAACTACACTGCCCCTATCTTTAAGATCATTCCCAAATATCAAAACATCGATTCTTCGTGTTGAATAAGGTAGCTCATATTCTACTATTAACTTATTATCCGCCAAGCCAGAAAACGTAAATGAATTGTTCAGAATGTTTAATGATTGGTTCCAGGATCTATACTCTGATTCAGACGGAGTCTTGTGATAGTACCTTGAATAAGCATAACTAAGTTTATCTGCTATCCGATTATGAATAACATCGTCGTTAAATGTCCTTATTGTGCCATCGTAAAAACGCATTAACAAGCTCCGCTGTAAGGAAAGATATTTTACAATTGATTATATTTCTTATGACTACCCCTAGCTTTTTCTACTGGATATTTCATTTCATTCTTCTTTAGTTTATGTTCCATGGCTTCAATTAAGTTAATTCCTAGATTGTCGGCCAACTCAAAAAGATATAGCGCAATATCAGCGATTTCATCCTTAATATCAGCGCGATTTTGTTTTGCATATTTTTCTACCTCTTCAATGGTTTTCCACTGAAAATGTTCTAAAAGCTCGGAGGCTTCAAGCATTATAGAAACCGCCATGTTTTTGGGATCATGAAATTGCATCCAATCGCGATCGTCCCTAAATTTCTTTATCTTTTCTGTGATCTTATTTACTTCATCCATCGATACCCTCCCCCAAAAAACAAAAAGCCGAAGGATTGTTTCCTTCAGCCTATTCCAGTTATAACAAGTGCAATTTGTTCTTCATCACATTATTTAATCCTGGATCTGTGTTAGTTTATACAGTCTTTAAGTGTTCCTATTATAACGACTCGCCCCCTCCCCGTCAACCCTGTTTTCCAAGCCCTGAAATTCCTATTTTTACTCCTCTGCTCGCTATAATTACGCTTACCCGTTGACTCATTAATAAATGTTACCGAAAGCTATAGTCGTTGATTCAAAATAGATGTTACCGTAGCAGTAGTCATTTTTCTTTTTTTGGTTCTTTTTTTCTTTTTGTTAATAAGTGTGAATTTGTGGATAATTTTGCTTTATTTTTAAAGTTAAATTTACGTTGAGTAACATGGATTTTTTCTATTTTAATTTCTATAGCCTTTCTTAGCTGGAAAGGATTAAGGCCTTTAAATTGTTCTTTGAGTTTTTGTTTTATTGTATCTGAGATGTCCGATGAATCAAGTAATCTCTGAAATGGCGTTTGAGGCTTATCATAACGCTTGATGACTTTTGAGGCAATTCTTTTCTTCTCGATCAGCTTAACCGAGGGACAGAAGAAGTTATGATAGAGACACCATTGTGAGGTATAAAGGTCATTTATGGGGGCAACAACTTCAGGGTTGTCAAAGCGAGAATAGCCAAGCCATTGCCGGACATGGGTCCAGTTTTTCTGTTCGATATGAGCGTTGTCGTTTTTATGATAAGCGCGGGAACGGGTAAATTGGACAGAATCGCGTTTTCGTCCGGTAAAGTATTTAAACAGGTGTTTATTAAGAAATTCACCGCCGTTATCAGTGTCAAAGCCGAGGATGGGAAAAGGAAGTGATTTTTCAACATGTTTAGTTTGAGTAAAAACACCTTGTTCTCCTTTTCCCCAAACAGCGCGTTGTTCGGTCCATCCGGAAGCGATATCAGTATAATTGACGGTGATAGCATATTGTCCATCTGTAGATTCTCCACAATGGTGAACGGTATCGGATTCAATAAAACCTGGACGGAATTCATCCCATTGGTTGGTTTTAATTGGTATCTGATCGCGTAAAAGGGAACCTGGTTTGGTTAGAGATCTGCCTTTACCCCGATATTTTGCTCGAATAGGTTTCAATGCTCTGTTTATACTGCTGGCAGAGATACGCAGTAAGAGATCAAGTGTTTGTTGCTCTAATGGCTCGAATTCGTACGCGTAATAGGGCAGCCAGAGAGGCAAAACAGCTTTAAGACGTTTAGAGCAGGGTAAATGAGCTGCTAACCAAATGCGTTTAAGAGGCTTGATAAGCGCGGGATTATTATAAAGTGATGGTCTGCCTCTCTTTTTCGGTTTTGGCTTAGTAAAGCGTTTAAAAGTTCTTATTGTCCGTATAGCATGTTTTCGATGATAGCCGCAGTTTGCGCAGAATTCGTTTAGAATAGTTGTTTTTTGTTTACGAGCAGCTTTCTTGTAGCGTAAGAAAATACTTTTAAGATATTCCATTTTGGCTCCTATTGTCATTGTAATAACCCCCTTTCAAGGGTTATTATTTGGGTAACATTATTTATGAGTCAACGAATACCTTAAAAATATTTTTGGGTAACATTTAATATGAGTCAATTCGTGTATTTATTATTAACAATATTACTGAAAAAGTCAATTAAAATAGTCGCTGTCCCTATTTTCAAAAGGTTGGCAAGCTACTTACATATTACTTTACTGAACCAGATCAATGGGTTAAGGCAAAATCTGATCAGCGCTCTTAAGGACTCGTCCTCCCTTATTTTATCTGCAAGCGAAGGACTATACTTGTAATAGAACTGTACAAACTTTATACCCCAAATATTGTTCAATAAATACCGGTCTCTGAATTCACACAAAATATTGACTTCTTTAGCCATGCTGGTTCCAAATGCCGCTGTAGCAATAAAACATCCGCCGCCGCCCCCGCTGCTGCCTGAGCCGCCGGCTGAGCTGCTGACAGTTGGTGCTGCTGCGCCCTCAGCAACCATGTACATAGAAAAATGTGTTATATCCGCAGAAGCAGTTTTATTTGCATTATCCACTATACAATTCGGCACCAACTCCCATTTCAGGGCGCCGATATTATAATAAAATATATTGAAAGATACTTCGTCAAAGTTATTATTATTATTGTAAGGCAGGGTGACCTTTACCGGAAGATTAAACTGTGTCTGCCCCGGCCCAAAGTCAACGACATTGCCTACCCTGGTCATACCATTACCTGCATCCGGCGCTCCCACGGACTCGGCAATTACTATTGTGATCGGTGCATCTATCGCATTTGCAGGGATTTCAATACTGGTCCCGCTGATATTTCCCTTGGTCACTGTGACCGTTCCTCCGATGTCGTGTTCGATCTTTTGTGAGGTGATTTCATCGGTGACTATATACGTGTTTCTGCAAAAATTAATTGCATCATAGCCATTGCTGTTATCGGTCCACCCCACATAATAATGCCCTCCCAGGGCATCCATTCCCAGAGAGGGGTTTTTCTGAACTCCGGGCATACTGATAGATGCAAACTCAGAAAATTCATAGGCATTATATGCCGCACCGGCCATATTAATAACTCTGTTCACGTTATGAACCTCGCTCCAAACTACTGATGCATAAGCGCGATTATTTACCGAAAGATCATAGCTGCCTAGAGCATCATTACTCAAAATATCGGTATTAACCACTCTGGAAGTATTAAGCACGTAATTTCCGCTGGTATAACGATAATAGGAGAATTTCAAATTCGCCTGCGACTGGATGAGTTCTTTCCAAAGCAAATAAATATTATTTCCATCAGGTGATATTTCCAGTTCAGGAGCTATTGCTCCGGCAGCGCTGTTACTCACAGCAATATCTGAACCAAATTTTTCCGCCCCGTCGGTTGTTGTTTTATTTGCCCGATCGAAATAAATACTGGAAGTGCCGTTCGCATTCTGCCCCCGCCAGGCAACAAAAGTTCTGCCGCTGGCATCAAGCTTTATGATCGGGTCTGTGCACTGCTGCCCTAAGCGACTGCTATCAATGCGTATGCTGCTTGAGACAAAAGCATCCCACGCATCACTGTAGGATGATGTAGTTCTTGTGTAACACAAACTTGATACAGTCCCGCTATTCTCTACCCAGACTGCATATATTGTTGCCGGTTCCTGTGTCGCAGATATCCCATCGCTTCTGAGCGCCGGTCCAACTGTGATTGCCGGATTTACCTGATCAGTTCTATTTTGATCTGCAAATATGCGGCGGCTTGTGCTAAATGCAAACTGATCGGTATCCATTTTAGCAACATAAATATCCCAGTCCCCTGATGTTGTCCTTTGCTGCCAGCTGATATATACATTATTTAAAGTATCCAAAGCAATAGACGGAAAACGCTGTTCTACTCCTGCTGCATCAGGATTTACCCTTACCGGGGATTCAAAACTATTTCCGAAATCATTTGACCGCACAAGATAAATATCCCATACTCCGTTAATGCTGCGCTGTTCCCAGGCGATAAAAACATGCTTTCCTTCGGCGGAGCTGACGATTACGGAATTATCCTGCATAAATCCCGTGTCTGTTGTCTGCACGCTTGCCGTAATTCCAATAGGCTCTGCATTTAAAAAAGAACTGAAAGAACTGATCAGAAAATCCTGTACTTTAAAAGAATAACTAGATCCATTAAGATGATTACCCTCTACATCGGCAGCACTTATTGTAACCGTCACATTTTCTTCATAATTAAAATATTCCGCGGGGTCATACATCAAAACATATTCATTAGCTGTCTTTTCAATGATCTCTATTTGATACTGGCGTGTACTGCCGTCTACATCCTGATAGGTCTGTACAATACCGTTACTGATCAGCATTCTCCCGTTTACGGACATCTCTATAGAGCTCCGATCTATTGAGGATTGCGCATCGAATATGCGGGTCTGGATATTAGCCGAACGCGGCACATCCTTAGCATTTACTTCAGGAGAACATCCCAGCAGTATGGGCGCTGTATTGTCTTGCTCATTTGTTAACACCCAAAATGTATACTTGTCTGGCGGCATTACATTTGCCGCATAGGCATTACACCCCAAGGCAAGTATTATATAAAGCGCGGCAATTATCGATTGTTTTATCTTTGCTAATGACATTCTCCCTCCATGGAAAACACTCTCTCTGCTAATAATTCTCATTCCTCATTTCTTATCCTTAACCTAAGGAGCGAGATCCTTTGCATCGATAGTCACAAAGACCTCTTGCCCGTTGATAAACTCTGCCGATGGGTTATAGGTCAGCGTATACTCACTCGGAGTTCCGGTAATAACCGGCGATACTATTTGGTCATTGACCGTCATCTTAATAGAAGCTCTATCCACGCCTGCTCCATCATCTTTAATGCGCAGAATAATATTTGAATTTGTACTCACTTGTTGAGCACTTCTTGCCGGCAGATGTCCCAGCGTATAAGGAGGTATCGTGTCCAGCGGTGCGCTGATTATCCGAAACGAATAGCTGTCTGTCGGCATCTGATTAGCCGCAAATACCTGCGCATGTTCTAATACATTTAAGATCATCATAAATATACACAAGACTTTCATCGTTTTTTTGATGCTTGAAATATTTGTCATTTCATTCCCCGTTGATAAGAAAATACTTTGCGTGGTATTCAATTGTAGATGGACAAGATAATTCTTTGTCCAATTTTACTCCCCCTTGATCACCAAGCATATATAAATGACCATTAAGAGGAGATGAAGATAAGATTAATTTTTATTAATGTTTGGAATGTTACTGGATAGGCAATATTACCGTGAAGGTAGAACCCTTCTCCGGTTTACTTCTTACTTCAATGCGTCCATGATGGATCCTGGCGATGGACTGGGCAATACCAAGTCCCAGGCCGCTGCCGGGTTGGTTTTTCTTCTTTTCGCTGGAAACGCGAAAGAATTTATTGAATATTTTAGGGATATCTTCGTCTTTTATGCCAATACCTGTGTCCACAATGCTGATATGCGCTTTATTTTTATGGCATTTTACACCTATATCAATAATCCCTTTCTCAGGGGTGAACTTAATAGCATTATCAATAAGGTTAAAGAACAACCTGCGCAGTTCGGTACGGTTAGCCATAAGCGTGATCTGCTCCTGCGGTATTTCAAGTTTGACCGTGATCTCTTTTTCTGCTGCCAGTATCCTGCTTTTTTCATGGATATCTTTTAAAAATTCCGCAAGGTCCAGGCATTCAAAGTTTACAGCTTGCTTACGATAATTTATATCGGCAAGCAAGAGCAGATGGTCTATGGTCTTAAGCATCTTATCCAGCTCCTGCAGAGTAGACCGCATAACCTCTTTACATTCTTCATGAGTATTGTCGGTTTGCAATGCTACTTCTGTCTCTCCTTTGATGATCGTAAGCGGTGTTCTTAGCTCATGGGCAGCATATGAACTGAATTCCTCAACATAGGAAAAAGATTCTTCCAGGCGCTCGATCATATCATTAAAGGATGTGGCAAGATATTGCATTTCTTCATCAACATTCTGAACATTAACCCTTGCGCTCAAGTTTTCATTAGAGATATCATTGGCGGTCTTAGCAACCTGCTGTACCGGTCTAAGGATACGCCATACCAAAAGATAACCGATGATAACCGCAAACAGCATGATCAACGGGATACTGATCGCGCTTGCTTGGATGCGTTCACGAAGAACATAGATGATCGGATCTGTAGAAATACCGATCTGGATCGTATACTTGCCAAGATTAGCGAAATCCACAGGCATAACAATTATTCTAAGGTTCAAGCTTTCTTTATAGACTATGTTATAAAAAGCCATCTTCCTGCCTTTGGTATCAGCATAGTCTTCCATAAAACGGCCCAAGCCTTTATCGACATTTGATGAACTTGCAACTGTTCTACCGGCTTCATTTAAAAGATTAATATAGTCTTTATTCAGGCCAAGCGTTTTTTTACGTTCTATCCAATCAGGTTCCATCTGTTTCAACCGCTCTGTGTCAGGATAGGCTACGTTCACACCCAACATTCTTTTAAAACCCAATATGACCGCTCTTTTCGATTCTCTCAGCGGTGAAGTAAAAAGCCACAGTGTTTCCTGCATTCCTTTTGCTTTTTCAATAAGCTGGGCATTAGAATCCCGGTACAGTGTTTGGTAAAGATTATAATAAAGTACAGAGCGGTAAGCTACGAGTATCAGCCCGAGGACACCGACGTATAATACGCAAAGTTTGAATTTTATAGAATTGATTTTCATTTAGATTGACTTTTTAAAACATATCCTACGCCGCGAATAGTCTGGATAAGGCCTGTTTTCCGATCAGGGTCAAGCTTGCTTCTTAAATTATTAACGAAAACATCGATAATATTGGAAAAGCTGTCAAAATCCTCATTCCACACATGTTCGGATATCATTGTCCGGGTTACTACCTGGTCGGCATTCAGCATGAGATACTCTAAGAGACTATATTCTTTAGGGGTAAGCACTATCTCCTTATCGGCCTTTATTACTTTATGTATCATCTGGTCAAGCACAAGGTCCCCTGCTTTTAACAGTGACGTCTTGTCCATTCTGCTCCGCCTTAGTAAGGCGGCTACCCTTGCGGTAAATTCTTCAAAAGAAAACGGTTTTACCAGATAGTCATCCGCACCTGTTTGCAGGGCATGCACCTTATCGATAACAGAGCTTTTGGCTGTAAGCATCATTATCGGACTATCGATATTCTTCTCCCTTAGTTCTTTACAAACAGTGATCCCGTCTTTTTTGGGAAGAAGGATGTCCAGGATGATCAGGTCATAGGGGTTTATTTCCGCCAGCTGCAAGCCGTTTTCCCCGTCATAGGCAATGTCTACAATATAGCGATGCGCCTTCAAGCCGCGCTCGATAAAACTGGCGATCTTTTTTTCATCTTCAATTAATAATATTCTCATGATTACTTTCCCGTCATTTTAAGTATGCACATTTTTTCAAAGATAGAGAAAAACCCTTTCTTTGATATTTACATTGTCCCGCAGTTGTTGTCAATATATTAATATAGCACTTAGAGGGCGAGTGCAGCAGGCAGCGCAGATGTGTTACCCTAAAAAAAAGCATCCTCAATTGCAGAGGACAAGACAGTTATTCAATACTCTTAATGTAAGGTTTTATATTTTTAGCAAAAACACGCGTAGACATAATAATATTGTAATGCTGTGGGGTAACAATATTAAAGACTTCTTTTAAATAAGCGTTTTTTCGCCAACCCAGCATCCGGCATGCTCATCGTACGCACATCTTCTATGGTATAAAAAGCCTGCGGATTAAACCGGACAATAATATCGATAACATCCCGGATGGCTTGTCTTTTAACGATCGTATATATAATACTTACCTTGCCTTTAGTGCCGTAACCGTCAACATATGTTAAGCGGTATCCTTTATCTTTTAAAAATTCTATAAGATTACTTGCCTCCTTGTGCGTAATAACCCTGATTACCTGTATGCCGATAGCCAGCTTTTCTTCCAGCATTATGCCTATCCATGTCCCGGTAGCAAATCCGCCGGCATAAGCCAGATAATATAGCGGAGTGGAAATATTGAGAATTACCTGGCGAATTGCCAGCAGCCAGATCAATACCTGCACAAAGCCGAGCATAGCGGCAATAAGCCGCTTGCCGCGTCCGATAAAAAGGATCCTCATTGTATCCATGGAAACATCGCAGACACGAGCCAGAAATATCAGCAGCGGTAAAACAACATATTGAAAAACGGAAAATTCTTCCGGCATATTGATGTTCCCTTCTTTAATTGCGCAAGATTAAAAATTAATATTCGGGCATTACCATTTTTTAAAAACAAAAAACACCGCTAATGCCATAAATGTGAACCCAACGATGTAATTCCAGCGGATTTCCTCTTTTAAATACAGCACCGAAAACACACAGAAGACAAGCAGTGTTATAACTTCCTGTATCGTCTTTAACTGGCTCCCCGTAAACGTGCCGTACCCTATACGGTTCGCGGGTACTTGAAAGCAATATTCAAAAAAGGCGATAAGCCAGCTTATAAGTATTACTGTAAACAGCGGAGCATTCTTATATTTCAAATGACCGTACCATGCAAACGTCATAAAGATATTGGAAATTACTAAAAGTATTATTGTTCTCATAATTATTACTTTTAATGACCGCCGGATATTGCGCATACCCCTTGCGCTGGATAAGTTTCGCGGTTTTTTAGAGAAATTCAGGGATTACTGTTTTAAAGAAGCGTAGTATTTTGTTTGCCTTATTTTTAATCAAACATCTTTATGCTGATCAGAAATCTCTTTATAAAAAATGATCATGTCATCCCCTTCAGAATAAAAGTTCGGCAAATTACCTGCTTCCTGGAATTTGAACCTTTTATATAAACCGCGCGCTGCGGAATATTTTTTTCGTGTAGATGTCTCAAGCTTTATCGCTGCTCTGGGCATTTTTTCCCTGATAAACTCTTCTATCTTTACCAGCAGTAATTTCCCTATGCCCCTTCCCTGGAAAGATTTATCCACGATTAGCCAGTAAATATCCCAGGTGAACTCCGTTAATGGCGTGCGGCCGAACAAGGCAAATCCAACCAGCTTATCCTCAACTTCTTCTTTAATTAAATTATAAGATGTCTTTTTGTTATGCTTCAAATCTTCCAGGACTTCTTTCAGGGTATCGAGTTCGCCTTCTGTAAAAACCTCTGTGTTTCTAGTAATATCCAGATAATTATTTATCTCGTATTTCATAACAAACTCCAAACTTTGTGTTATTTTTACCGCTGCTCAAATAACTGCAGAAACAATTTTATATATGGTATCTTCGTAGGTATATCCGGCTGAGTATGCCTCCCGCACAAATCCGCTGTCCGTATTTATGTCCGGGTTTGGATTAATATCGATAATAAACACTTTATCACTTTTTTGTCTTAAGTCTACTCTAAAATAGCTTTCACAGCCGATAGCCTTTGCTGCCTTGCGGCATAGGTGAATAATTTCTTTTTCAAACTTACCATATTTCTCTCTATCAATTACTTTAGGAATAAGCTTGTTAAAATCCGCGCTTTGCTTAAGCCATTTTGCTTCATAGCTCATAAACGGCCTCTTCGCATTAACCTTAGAATAATCCATTATTGATATTCCAAGCATTTCATATGGAGGCTTGCCGATAAAGGACACATTAAATTCTTTGCCCGGAAGAAATTCTTCTATCATTAATCCTGCCGGACAACTTTTAAGCTTGCTGCTTACCGTCCGGCTCAAATCCTCTTTTGTAAAAACCAGCGCGTCCTTATCAATCCCTACGCTTGCGTCCTCACAACAGGGTTTAATGAACGCAGGCAATGCAACTTTTTTCGCGCTTAATTCTTCCCCTTTTTTAAGATAAATACCCGCAGGCACAGAGATACCTGCTTCTGCCAGAATGGTTTTGCAATCATTTTTGTTAAGGCACCGCTTCAATGCTTTACTTTTATTGCCGGTAAAAGGGATCCCGCTGTTTTCAAGCGTCTTCGCAAACGTTATTTCTTTTTGCGCGTCATCACTGAATCCTTCGAATAGATTAAAAATACAATCCGGGTTTTTCTTTTTAAGCCGCCTTATTATTTCTTTTTCTGCTTTCAAAAAATCATCCGGCTCAATAAACACCATATCTGCGGATATGTTTTTTTTCTCCAGAGCCTCGACGATAGATACGGCGCAGCGCAAAGCATCCGCGTTGTCCTCTCTTGCGTTATTTTCTCTGGCAATAGTTATGAGTGCTTTCACCTGGGATGAATGCTGTTCCTTTTTAAAGATATCGTTATGATTTTATCGACCACATCAACAAATTTATTATTATACAGTTTTGACATAAGCATAAGATCGCTGTATTTCGGAGAAAGCCCGGGGAGAGGATTAACATCGATTATTTTTGGGATTCCCTCATTATCAACTCTAAAATCAATGCGCGCCACATCACGCAGCCCAAGGACTTTAAACGCTTGCTTTGCATATCGTCTAAGGCTTTTTAATGTTTTTTCCCTGACAGCGCCTTCTGCGCATTCATATTTTATGCGAGAGCGCCAATCCCGTTTATTTTCTATGGAATAAACAAATGTCTCAAGAGCCTCATGCTGTGAAATCTTCATCATGCCCAGGATCTCAAGCTCCGCGTTACCGCAAACCCCGACCGTAATCTCGTCCTGCTCCACAAACTCTTCTACCAATGCCGGCTGATGGTACTCGCTGACAACATGACTGACTTTATCTTGGCACTTATTTATTGAGTTTACAACCGAATCATTAAATATACCTTTAGACGATCCTTCCCAGCGCGGCTTAATAATATATTTACGCCCGTCAAAGGGAATGGACATCTCCTGTAACTGTCCTGAGTCCTCTATCGAAAACATTTGCGGAACAGGAATAGAAGCATTTTTCAGGAGAACATAGGTGAGCCATTTATCAAGAGTTATTGCTAAAGACGCAGGATCCGAGCCGTAATACGGGATCTTCAGCCATTCCAGAATACCCGGCACTTGCGATTCCCTGCTGCGGGTTTTTCCCTTGCCTTCGGCAATATTAAGAACAAAATCAAGCTTACCGCTATAAAGTTTTTCAAATAAACGCTCATCCTGTTCAGCAAGCAGAACCGCAAAACCAAGATGTTCAAGACGCCCTTTAAGAAAATCAATTGTTTCTATTTCATCATACTCTTCATCAGAATCGCTGTCTGTATTTCTTTTAAGATTAAAGCATATTCCGGCACGAAGTTTATGATTTTTAGCTGATTCCATGACCTAACTACTCACTCTGCGGATTATAATATTCAAAAACCTCATTATTGTAGTTTCTTAATATCACTTTGTTGGGCGTCATGGAAATCATATATTGCGGGTCCAAGGGGACTTTTCCTTTTCCGTTTGGCCCGTCAACTACAAATCTCGGAATGCACATCCCGCTTGTATGTCCACGCATATTTTCTATTATTTCGATGCCTTTAAATACTGACGTGCGGAAATGCGAGGCACCCACTACTTCATCACATTGAAAAATATAGTACGGCCTAACTCTGATGGACTGTAATTTCTGGCATAACTCCTTCATGACCTGTACAGAATCATTAACGCCTTTGAGTAAAACCGTCTGATTACTTAGGGGAATGCCGCATTTTTGAAGCATACGGCAAGCTGCAGTAGATTCGGGTGTTATTTCGCGAGGATGATTAAACTGTATATTCATCCACAGCTTATTATATTTACCAAGGATTCGGCACAAACTCTTTGTTATCCTTTCCGGAAAAACCACCGGTGTTCTTGTGCCGATACGTATAGACTCAATATGCGCAATGCTGCTCGCCTCTTCTAATATCCAGTCGAGCCTCTCTTGATTGAGCGTCAGCGGATCGCCGCCTGAAACAATAATCTCTCTTATTGATTCATGTTTTCTGACATAGTCCAAGGAAGAACGTATTTCTGCCAAACTCGGCTCAACATCATTATTCTGCCACAAACGTTTGCGAGTGCAGTGACGGCAATACATAAAACATTTCGAAGTCGAGAGCAAAAGCACCCTGTCCGGATACCGGTGCACCAGTATATTTGTGACTGATGTTTCTTTTTCGCCTAAGGGGTCTATCCTTTCTGCGGCATTGCAAAACAACTCCTCAATTGCCGGAACACATTGTTTACGGATAGGATCGTTTTCATCGTTGGGGTCTTTGATCAAGGAAAAGTAATACGGCGAGATCAACATGTGATATTTCTTTACGATTTCGTTTAATGCTTTGTGTGTCGTAGGATCAAAATTGATAAACTTTGCAAGCTGCTCCACTGTCGCAATCGATTTTTTAGGAAGAGATTTTGACCCGGCTGTCATCACTGCCGAAGTACTTTTTACATTATTTTCATTCAAACACTTACTGTTTTCGACATCCGTGTCCGGAGGTTGGTCATTCTCCGGAGCTTCCCCCTTTAATGCGTCTTTTTCCATAAACAGCGTCCTCTCCTTTCAAAATTTCTGTCTTTAAAGATAGTTTGTTATTTAACGTTTATTCGTATGTATGATATTATAATATAAAATTTTGTCAATATTTTTTTTATTAAGCGTCTCAAAAAATATTTTTGATCTTTTTGCTATACCTGTTCATACGATTTTCGCAACTACTTAAAAAGGCCGCTAGATCATATTTTAAACTGACCGATAAGATATTATATAAGTGATACCTAGAGGAGAACTCATTTGTTCAGCTTAAACTTTCGGCGCTGTAGCGGGCGATAAGCCCGGTGCGAACCGCATGTTTATAGGTAAGCGCAAACAGCAAAAAAGCCAGAAAAATGTACACTGCGGCAAGCACCGTGCTCCATAAAAGACCCGCCCAGGAAACGTCCCGGCCCAAAACAATATTCCTTAAAGATTCAAAAACATATGATGGCGGCAATAAGGGCGAAATCGCCTGCATCCATTTCGGTAAAATAGCAATAGGGTATAAAACTCCTACAAAGGGTGAAATGATGGCTGGTATCGGCCAGATGAACCATTCTGCCGCCGGCCCCAACCGCAGCACAAGAGCGCTGGCCGCTATGCCCAACGCGATACCAAACATAAAAAGCACACTCAGAAACGGTATAACAAGCAATCCATAACTTGCAAAAGACAAACCGAAAACCGCGATCGCCAGAACAAACATGACCGCAATGCCGATGGAGCTGCTGGCAATACTGGATAAAATCAGTCCTGTAATATATTCTCTTATTGAGATCGGCGTCGAAAAAATATTCAGAAAATTGCGCGCCCAGACATCTTCAAAAAAAGCCATGGTAACACCCTGCATGATGCGGATAAAAAAATCCCAAAATAAAACCGCGCCCAGCATTGCCGGCACAAAATTAAAATTTGCTGATGTAACACTGTTAAGATATCGCGTCAAAAACCCCCAAAGAATAATATCTACCCCTACCCATATAAACAAAGGCAGCAGACGCGAAAAACTCGCACGTATCAGATAAAACTGTCTTAGGACTATTGCTCCCACACGTCTAAAGCACATTGTTAATTCTCCTTCAGGGAAAGCGGCTCACGTGCGACCATAATAAAAAGTTCTTCCAGATTGGCCTTGCGGTGTTCTTTAGGCAAAGTTTTGGGATCCCCTGATAAAAGGATCTTTCCCCCAGACATAAACAGCACTTTTTCACAAATCGTCTCGACCTCAAGCATATTATGCGAGGTCCACAATACCCCGCAGTTCAGATTGGTTATAAATTCACGAATATTAGCACGAATATCGCGCGCTATGGCCGGGTCTAAAGACGCGGTCGGTTCGTCCAGCAAAAGCAGGTCCGGATCGTTAAGCATGGCTTTAGCCAAGCTTAGACGGGTTTGCTCCCCGGAAGAAAGCAAGCCGCTTTTGGTATTGCGGAATTTTTTAAGATCAAAGCGTTTAAGCAGCAGATCAATGCGCTCCTGCGCATTTTTTACGCTATAGAGCAAAGCGAAAATATGAAGATTCTGATATACAGTCAAATTACCGGGCAAAGGAGCATATACCGCGGCAAAGTTGGTGCGTTTTAGAACCTCTGACCGATGCGTCACTATATCCATTCCGCATACGTTCACCGACCCTGTGCTAGGGGCAAGGGTGCCGAGAATCATATTAATAGTCGTCGTCTTTCCCGCTCCGTTTGGGCCCAAAAGTCCGACGATCTCACTGCCTGCCACCTCAAATGAGATATCATCAACTGCAACAATATCGCCAAAAACTTTTCTCAGATTTTTAACTGAAAGCACATTTCCCTTCATGACCATCCTATATTGATTCCCTTTATTGTACCACAAAAGCAAATACATCCGCCTCAAAGAGACGGATGTATTTGCTTAAAAAATAAATCCCTAAAAAGAATAATTTTCCCAACTGTCTGATACAAATGAAGCTCACCCGGGCTAAAGCCCGGGGTTTCTGAGCGGAATCCCGCAGAGTTGCTTTCATCCCCAGCTTAAAAGCTGGGGTTTTCAAAGCATGCGGGATAAAAACTTACTGCCGTTCATCTTTTATGCTTTTTTAGTGGCCTAACACAAAAAGAAGCAATATAGTTCTTATCGAGTAATTCGAGATTTTTATTCTTTATTAACAGTTATCTATCTTTGTGCTTTGAAAAACATTCCTTGCAGTATACAGGACGATCACCGCTTGGTTTAAAAGGAACTTCGCATTCTTTATTACATTCTGCGCATGTTGCCTTGTGCATTTCTCTCGGACGCCCGCTATAGCCACCGCCACCACCTTGTTTAAATCCCATGTTTCCTCCTTGTCTGCAATAAGCAGACTTTTTAGTTTATGTTACTATTTTAGATTGCATTTTTCTCAATATGCTCAGAAAAACTTTCAACCGCTTAACTGCCGTTATTACGCGATATTCACGTTAAGAGCACGCGGCCCTTTGGGAGAATTTTCAACTTCAAACTCAACTGTTTCATCCCCAAGCAGATCATTGAATCCAATACCCACAAGACTGCTCTGATGAAAGAATACCTGTCTACCGTCTGTATCATCAATAAAGCCAAAACCTTTATCCCGAACCAGTTTATTTATTTTTCCTTTATGCATGCTGCATCTCCTTCAGAAATAAGCCCTGGAAGTTTTGGCCGGGCCTTATTTGCATCTAAGTTATACCTTCACTACATTTGTGGCTTGTGCGCCTTTAGGGCCCTGTTCAACTTCAAATTGAACTTGCTGACCTTCATCTAAAGACTTATAGCCTTCACCTTGAATTGCGCTGTGATGTACGAATACATCATCGCCCGACTCAGGAGTAATAAAACCATAACCTTTTGAGTTATTAAACCATTTTACCGTTCCTTTTACCATTGCTTACTACACCTCCTTCTATTGAATTATAGTAAACCCCGTTAGAGAATACTCTATTAAAACGGGTACGAAATCCATAGCATTAGTTATCTGTTGTACCTATAATTTACCTCGTTGATTTTCTCTAACGGGGTAAATAATGGCCGAAACAAAAAAACCGCAAGGCAATTCTTCTTTTACCTTACGGACCAAGACTTCAATTCCCTCATTTACTACTAGAATAAGTATGCTCTATTTTATTCTACTTGTCAACTAAATTGTAGAAATATCTTGCTGCAGCAGTCCCCCGGCATTCCCTGCCGGGGATTTACAGTACTTATCTTCTGCAGCGCTATTATTTTGATTGTGCGCTGCGGCTTACCCGTTTACGGCCTATTTCGGTCAGATTCAATTTCCGAAGCCTTATATGCTTTGGGGTTATCTCAACCAATTCATCATCCTCAATAAACTCAAGAGCGAACTCGATAGTTATGGGGCGCGGAGTGATGAGTGCGATCGCGTCATCACTGCCTGCAGCACGCATATTAGTCAATTTCTTTCCGCGCAAGGCGTTTACAACAAGATCAGGGCCTTTGTTGTTTTCCCCAATGATCATCCCCTCATATAGTTTGTCTCCTGGTGAAACAAAAATCTCACCGCGTGCCTGCAAATTATAAAGCGCGTACGCTACCGCATCACCGCCTCTATCTGCAACAAGCACACCGCTTTGACGCTTAGGCATATCTCCTTTATAAGTCTGATATTCCAGAAAGTTTTGATACATGATCCCGCTGCCCCGGGTCATCATAAGAAACTCGCCTCTGAACCCGATCAATGCCCTGGAGGCAATAACAAATTCCATGCGGCAATTGCCGGAAGATGTTGTTTTGAGTTCGCGCATTTGAGCCTTGCGGGTTCCCAGCGCCTGCATAACAGAGCCCTGATACTCTTCTTCCACCTCGATTACCACCTCTTCAACAGGCTCGAGCGTTTGACCGCCCATTTTCTTCAAAATCACCTGCGGTCTGGAGACTTCCATTTCATACCCTTCACGACGCATTGTTTCAATAAGAATAGCCAAATGCAGTTCCCCACGGCCTGAAACCTTTAAGCGCTCTGTTCCCGCAACCTCCTCAACTTTAATGCCGACATTGATCATCGCCTCATGCTCAAGACGCTCTCTTATATGCCGTGATGTTAAAAATCTGCCTCCATCCTTGCCTGAAAGAGAGCTCGTATTATGAGAAAAGTTCATGGATATCGTAGGCTCATCGATCTTTATCGCCGGCAATCCTTTTGGATTATCAATACACGTAAGCGTCTCTCCCACCTCTACATCATCTATCCCGGCGATCAATATAATATCTCCTGCTATCGCTTCATTGACCTCAACACGAACTAGTCCGCGATACTTCATAATCTTAGTTGCCTTGCCTCGGGTGACAGTTCCGTCACGTTTGACCAGCGCAACAGGATCCCCAATTCTGACCGCCCCATGGAAAACCCTGCCGATAGCAATTCTCCCCACATAAGAGTCATAATCAAGCATTGTAACCAGCATCTGAAAAGGCAGGTCAGGATTAGCGATCGGAGGCAATACCCTATGCAGGATTGTTTCTAAAAGAGGCTTCACAGATTCTCTCGGCTCATCAAGATCAAGAATAGCGTAACCATCTTTTCCCGAAGCATAAACGATCGGAAAATCAAGCTGCTCATCAGAAGCGTTCAGCTCACAGAAAAGATCAAATGTCATATCCGCCACCTCATCCGGGCGGCAATTATGACGATCGATCTTATTTATCACAAGTATTGGTTTTAAATGCAGCTCCAGTGATTTCTTTAAAACAAATTTCGTCTGAGGCATTGGCCCATCAAAGGCATCAACCAGCAGCAGCACGCCATCAACCATCTTCAAGATTCGTTCGACCTCACTGCCGAAATCAGCATGCCCGGGGGTATCAACAATATTGAATTGCACTCCTTTATATTGCAAAGATGCGTTTTTTGACAGAATGGTAATACCTCTTTCCTTCTCAAGAGGATTTGAGTCCATTATGGTAGACTCACCGGCTTTAAACTCATACGCTCCTGTATATTTGAGCATGGCATCTACAAGGGTAGTTTTCCCATGATCAACATGAGCTATGATCGCCAGATTTCTTACATCTTTTCTTCTTTTTTGAGTTGACATATACTTTTAGTTTTCTTTTTCCGCAGAAAATCCTCTGCAAAATGTACTTCCTATACTCCTTGGCGGATTATTTCATCCTGAAATAAAAAAAGGCGCTTGTTTTTTTTACGCCTTTTGGGATAAGTTACTTTTTATTTTATGTAGCTTTCTTACTTGCGCTTTCTTTTAAGGTGT
>JAZDHG010000018.1:0-43334 GCA_043806135.1 Candidatus Omnitrophota bacterium | reverse complement strand
TTACTCCCTCTTCTAAATGTCCATTGCCCATAAATGTCCACTAAATAGTGGACATTTCCTATTAGTGGACATTTTACCATGATTCAATCCAGAGTCAATATAAATGTTACGCCCGCATGCATAATGTCACCTTGTCAGAATAACTATATACTTTTTCTGACAGATTTATGTCAATCCATGTCACTCAAAACCGCCCTTTTTGACCATCCCGGTCACCCGTAGAACGCCACAGAATACGCCTGTCTACCGTCTAGGAACGATTGTTTGCGCCGTTCTGACCATAGATGCCTAAGATGCCCGTTGAATTGACATTGACATCGATTTTTTTGACCACAATCACTGGACTCCCCGCGCCTCGCCCGACCCCCACCCGACACCGGCTTCCAAGGACCCGTAAATCCCGTTAGAGCACATAGTCTCTAACGGGGTAAACAAAAAACCCTATACCTATGCGGTCCGGCACAGTCATAGGGACTTAATCCGTCGCTGACCTAGATCCTTCGCCCTGAGGGGCTCGGGATGACTCATGTGTTAATCCGCCCCCACCGCCGCTTCGGCAAGACTGCGTATCGTGCTACTGTTAATTTGGCAACGGCCAAAACTTTTGATGAACACCTTTTTAGTCATAATTAATAAATTTCCTAAGAGAATCGATTTCTTTGAATGCCCGCCGGTACACCTCTGATTTGGACAATCTATCCGTATTAATATGAAGCTCACCCGGGCTAAAGCCCGGGGTTTCTGAGCGGAATCCCGCAGAGTTGCTTTCATCCCCAGCTTAAAAGCTGGGGTTTTCAAAGCATGCGGGATAAATATTTGCTTGAATTTTGCAAAAATGTTTAAAGAGTTTTCGGACAAATTCATACTTATCGCGATATGCCACGCTGTAAAACCACTGACCACCTTGCTCTTTCTTCTTCTTTTTGCCGATTCTCCCGAAAAGCGTTTTCCGTGACGTTTCCAATTTTATTGTAAACATAGTTTCGAAAGGCAATGCTGACCTTAAGAATCTTTCTCTGGAATTGAGGCCGGTAGTTTCAAGTATACAACTCTTCCATCTATGACGAGACAACTCCCGAAATAATGCCACCCACGCATCAGCCTCACCAATTGGCGTCTGCGGAAACCGCTTCCTAATGATAACCAATACGAAGGACTGGAATTTTTAATACCTTACTTAATTTTCGCGCTAATGTCGTCTTTCCGGCGCCCGGAAGACCAATAATGTGGATAATAGGAATATTTTTCAAGTCTCGCTTGTCCCCTTTGTATCCCCTTTGGCGACAGCTTTCTTCTCTTCCTTCAAGAACGCAGAGACAGCAGAACTAATCTCCTCAAATGAAATCGGATAATAATTCCAGACTTCAACGCTGAGGTTGACGATCAGGGAATCCTCGTTTAATCGTTTTACCTTATACCTTTCATGAACATGACCGCAGAAATTCCACGGCACGTTATGATCAGCGTCCTCCGCCCGGTGCGTCATACAAATATCCTTAGATCCATAATGAATGTAGACCTTCGAAATAATCGTATTGAGGCTGTTGTGCCGGTCGTGGTTACCTTTGATAAAAATAAACTTGCCGTTCAGTCTCTTTTCAAACTGTCGATATTTTTCAACTCCGCCTTCTTTGCCGCCCTTAAATATAAAGTCGCCGAGAAAGAATACAGTATCTTCCGGCTTAACCCGCTCATTATGCTTGCGGATAATCGTTTCATTCATTTCCTCAGCCGTCTCAAACGGCCGCTTGCAATATCGGATGATATTGAAGTGCGAAAAATGATAATCCGATGTCCACCAATAATTCATGATTAAATCCTGTTGATTTCTTTTTCTATGCCCCTCAATTTTTCTATGATCTGATCGAACGTGGGCGGTTCTTCAAAAAACATCTGTTGCATCTGGCGATAATCATTTTTAAGCGCGCTCATTTGATCTTCTCTCGGCAATAACCGCAATCCTGCCGGAGTTGCTTCTTCGTAATGGGCCCAATTAGCCTTGAAAAATAAGGACTTGTGCTCGGCGACAGTTTTTAACAGTGAAATATTATCCAAAGCCCGCTTATATATTGGGGAATCTGCCATCGCGGATATGTCGTAATAATGACGTGACATCCGCGGAGGCACATTCTTTTCGGTTGGATAATTATAGATCATATGCAAAATCGTGGCCTTCTCCCAAAAGGTCCTCTCCGCCGCTAAAACACGCACAGAAACGCCTTCAACGACCCGCTCCCCGGGAACATTCACGATATATGGAACGATTGTTGCAGTCTCTACCGGCCAGTGATCAGCTCGAGCGCCAAACTCGATCTTGACCGATGACCTTACGTAACTCTCGGCATTACTTATCATGGCATGAGGGAAAGTGAATAGAACCGTTTGTCCGTCCGGATCCTCTGCATGCAGTTCAATCTTCCACTCTTTTTTATCAGGAAGCGCCGTCGCGATCGCATGCCTTAATCTTGGGACGATGACCTCATCAATCTTCGTTTTGCATACCTCCTGCAATTCATTAAGCCGTTTCTGATTTTCTTTGTTGCTCTTCTCTTTGTCCGGCTCAATTGTCTTTGCCTTGGACAAAAAATGTCTTTCTATGGAAATATCGATGTCTTCCGAAAATCTTTTTATGACGTTGTAGCACTTCGAAAGCGACGTCCCGCCTTTAAAAGTTAAATGCTCTCCGACCTCAGGCAATGAAAAAAGGACTTTCAGAATCCAGCAAACCCAAAAATCCTTCTCAACCAATTGCGGCATTATGTTTAAATTGGCCGCGGCCACTTCGAAATAGGCGCGTTTATCTTTTGCGTCAAGTGATACGAATTTATCCATAACTCTCTTATCCCTGTAGTTGTTTAAAAACTGATCCTATCCACGCAGGAGCATAGCGAAGATCGCGCATAAGCTGGCGTTTATTATCACCTGTTAATCTTTTTTTCAATATTCCGATCACCTTATCATCTATGTGGTTTTTCCCTAGATATCGCAATGCTTGAATAACTAATCCGCTAATATTTCCGGCAGTTGCCATATTCTTGGGCGTTGTTCTCTTCAAGACAATCTGCTGATTCTTAACCTGCACAATCCTATTCGCGCCATCGGTTAGAAAAACAATCTTCGCAGGTACCTGCTCAGTCAAGCCAAGCAGATTGGCGGCATAAGCGCCAGACGGTTGAATTTTTAAGCTATCTCTTCCGGCTAATGCTTGAGCTATGCGCTCATAATTCGCTGGAAGATCGCCCAATGTCGGATGTTTCTCCGGATAGTCATACAAGCCTCTTGCGAGACGCCTTATATCACCAGCGTCTGCTAAACGCTCCAGTCCTTTGGCTACAGCCGTACGACTTTCAAGGTCAAGAAAATGGCTTTTTGTAAAGACAAACCCTCTATCTTTACTGTATATTCGTTTTTTTAGCTTAGCGACAATGCTTTGCATCGTTTTCTCCTATTCTATGGTGTCGCAAAAAGTATATAGTTTTTGCGACATATTGTCAAGCCATTTTTACAGGGTAGGTTAGTAAATACGCCCTCGCCAAAATGTTCACTATCCAGTGGCTATTTCGACACGATGGACATTTTCATGTCCATCCATGTCCATCAAAACGCCCTTTTTGGGCCTCCCCGGAGCACCTAAAACACCCCTAAAATCGCCTGTTTACCGTCTGGGAACGCTTATTTCTGCCGGTTTGATCATTGATGCCCAAACCCCCAAAGTGATGGACATGGACATCGATTTTTTTGGCCACAATCACTGGCTCCCCGCGCCTCGCCCGACCCTCACCCGACACCCCATCCCAAGGACCCATAAGCAAAAATCCCTATTTCTACGCCTTCCGGAGTAGCCATAGGAATTTGATCTGTCTCACGATAAGAACTCTTTTAATCTATGCCTACCAAAGCCTCCGCCAAGCTCGCCATTGTGCGTCTATAAGGTGGACAACGGTCAGCCATAGGTTTTTATAAAGAATTTCATTCCAGAACTCCTTTATTTTGTAAAAACCTGCACATGGGTGCTCCAGCGTTTAGTTTTGCATTAACCCAGATTTTAATCAATTCTTCCTTTCGTTTCCTTGAATGTCTTTGCATAGCCTATTTATTGTATAACTTGAGGAGGATTTAGGCAAGTGCTATCCAAATCGGCAGCGGCTTTATAGAGCTAAGAAGGTGCACCAAAGTACACCCCGGGGGGTACTTCACACTTGGTGTATGCTTCGCACTTTTTTTTTGAAATATTACCCGGGAAATAGTATAATGATTTATTATGAAACCCTTACGTGACACATGGAAGTCCCGCTTAGGAATCATTATGGCCGTTGCCGGTTCCGCTATTGGCTTAGGGAATTTCCTGCGTTTCCCTGCAAAGGCCGTTGCCAATGGTGGCGGAGCTTTCATGATCCCTTATCTTGTGTCACTTTTCCTTCTTGGAATTCCGCTCATGTGGATTGAGTGGACATTGGGTCGTTACGGTGGCGGATTCGGCCACGGCACAGCTCCGGGTATTTTTCACAGCCTCCGGAAGAAAAATCGTTTCTTGAAATATTTCGGCGTCATCGGCATCTTTGGACCTTTGGTCATCTTTATTTATTACACCTACATCGAGTCTTGGACATTGGCTTACAGTTTTTTTTCTATGACAAAAAAAATTGTTACCCTCACAGACACGGTGTCGTTGAAAACTTTCTTAAGTGGCTTTCAAGGGCTGGAAACCAACCAGTATTTTGATAATATCGGCTACGCTTATTTCTTTTTCCTTTTGACATTTGCCCTAAATATTGTAGTTATCTATTATGGCATTCGCGGCGGTATTGAACGACTCTGCAAGATCGCCATGCCGCTTCTTTTTCTTTTCGCAATTATTTTATGCATCCGAGTTCTAACGTTAGGGACACCCAACCCCGCATTTCCTGATTGGAATGTCAACAATGGGTTAGGCTTCATGTGGAATCCGGATTTCACAGCGCTCAAATCCGCCAAAGTCTGGCTAGAAGCCGCTGGTCAGATATTTTTTACACTCAGCGTCGGCATAGGAGTTATTTTGACGTATGCCAGTTATCTCTCGAAAGACAACGACATAACGTTATCCGGACTCACCGCTTCTAGTCTCAATGAACTGGCAGAGGTTATCTTGGGCGGTAGTATTGTTATCCCAGCTGCCTTTGTGTTTTTCGG
Organism: Candidatus Omnitrophota bacterium; assembly: GCA_043806135.1. Taxonomy (GTDB): domain Bacteria; phylum Omnitrophota; class Gorgyraeia; order B26-G9; family B26-G9; genus JAGLQQ01. The sequence goes on along the minus strand of JAZDHG010000018.1, from coordinate 38,165 downwards.
CCCCATGGAAATTCAAAATATCGCCAAATCAGGGATTTTCAATCTGGGATTCGTAACCATGCCATCGGTTTTGAACCGCCTGCCCTTTCCGGAAATTTTAGGATTCTTTTGGTTCGGATTACTGTTCTTGGCCGGGATAACGTCTGCGGTTTCTTTGGCTCAGCCGGCGGTCGCATTCTTGGAAGACGAGTTTAATATCACCCGTAAAAAGGCTGTGACCATCTTTGGGATTGTTTCGTTTATCCTTTGCCAGCCAGCCATATTTTTTCTTAAGAATGGCGTGGTGGATGAATTGGATTTCTGGGGCGGCACCTTTCTCCTGGTTATTTTTGCTACGATAGAGACCATTTTGTTTGTGTGGGTATTCGGCATGGAGAATGCCTGGAAAGAAATCCATCATGGCGCAGACCTTGAAATTCCAAAATATTATAAATTCATCATCAAGTTTATCACCCCAGGATTCCTGATCCTTATTTTATTGATGTGGTTTGTGCAAGAATGGTGGCCGATCATTATCATGAAAGATGTCCCGGCAGCGAACCAAATTTTTATTATGGGAACGCGTGTTGGTTTATTTTTATTATTTGGGACATTGGCTTTCCTTGTGAAGTTAGCCTGGAAGAGAAAACGATTGTAACCAAGAAGGCGTGAAACGATGACAATTCAGGGCTGGATTTTGATGGGTTTAACCTGGGGGATGATCATTATCTTAACGGTGTTTTGTTTTGTTAAAATCATTAAGAAAAAAGTTTTAAAATAATCCATTTCACCGATTATATTTTCCTCCGTAATCTCAAGACCAATTGCGCCACAAGAAGCGTCAAGCTAATAATACCGATATTCTTATGGTTTGTTTTTCAAAAATCTCAACCTGGAAAAGCGGTCTGATTTTTGGAATATATTCATTAGTCTCTCCAAAAATATCTTTCACCAGCCATTTTGTAGAATGTCAAGGTTTGACCATACACAACTCATTTAACAAGAGAAAATCCTGATTTAATAAATAGTCAGGTTTTTTAATGAGTTTCTTTACTTATTGACTCCACACAATCCAAATAAATAAATACGCCGCGCTCACTGCAGCAATAGTAAAGGGAAAGCCTATTTTAAAGAACTCCTTGAAATTTACAGTGTAACCTTCTTTTTTAAGCAGTCCGCAGGCAACGATATTTGCTGAGGCGCCTATAGGAGTAATGTTGCCCCCTAAACTTGTACCGATGAGTAAGCCAAAAAGAAATAAGGAAGGGTTAATCTGAAGCTTATCCGACATAAAAATAGCAACAGGGAGCATGGCCGCCAAAAAAGGCACATTGTCAATAAACGCAGACAGCAAAACTGATAGAAATACAATCAATGTATATCCCAGAAATATATTAGTACCTACCAACTGAGAAAGAAAAACAGAAGCTGCTTCTATCCAGCCGGCAAGCGTAAGACTTCCTACCAGAATAAAGATTCCTATCAGAAAAAATGTTGTTTCCCAGTCTAATGACTTTAATCCTTCTACTATTGAACTTTTATTGACTAATTTCTCCCAAAAAATCGAAATTATCCCGGCAATCAGACAAAGCACGCCTGCGCTGTAAGAAAATTCCTTATCAAAAAATGAAGTCGCTGCCAAAGAGATAATTAAGACAACCAAAATAATGGTGGGAATCCACGACTTGACCTTTTCTATAGGGACAAGTACGGTTTTTTCTTTATGACGCCTGAATACGCAGTAAAGAATAAAAAAAGAAGTCAATGCCCCTAACTCTACAGCAAAGAAAATGCTCGGCTTTCCTTTATAAAAGAAAAAGTCGGCAAATGTCATTTTCGCAAAACCGCCTAAAAGCATGCTTGGCGGATCGCCAATAAGCGTAGCCGCACCTTGCAGATTACTGGATACAGCTATGGCGATCATCATGTTCACGGGATTAATTTTAAGCTTTCTTGCTAAAGCAAGCGCAATAGGAGCAACAATCAAAACCGTTGCCACATTTTCCACAAATGCTGAAATAAAACCAGTCATCAAACAAATAGACAGAATAGCCCAACCAGTATTCTTTGCCTTATCGACAATCACCTCTGCTATATAGGCAGGGACACGGCTTTCCATAAACACATCCGCTACAATGAGCATACCTACGAAGATACCCATAACATTCCAATTAATAGAAAAAATAGCTTGTTTTAAGGAGAGCGCACCAGTGAAGACAAGTACCGTACTGGCACAAAGGGCAACCCAGGTCCTTTTATTTGGCAAGAATATAAATAAAACATAAGCCACTATAAAAATTGTTAATATAAAAATATTCTTGTCCATATGCACATTACCATTAATGTTGTGGTTAGTTTTTAAATCTTTTCTGTTTTAAAATCGGCACAGCATCTTTTCTTTTTTATAAAAATAAACACCCCCTCCGATCGATAATCCCATAAGAATAATGACCGTAGCATCAATAGGGTTAATAGTAAACGTACCCAATAAAATATTAGTGATAAGGGTTTTACTATCAGTACCAGCGAAATCATGGAGGTGATCAACATAAAACAGGAAAAAATTAACTCTCAATAAAAGCTATGCCAAATAAGGCACAATAGGCCTAACGGCTTTTTGCCCAATGTGCTGTCCAATCATATAATTTACGAACCCAACCAAGCGGAACTTTGGCTATCGATGTCAACATTGTACACATATTTATCCTTTTTTAAAATAAAATCTCACCGTAAGACATCATCCCGCGCCGCTGCTATTTTCAATATTTTGTTCCCGCCATGCTGGAATTGATATCTTCCTTTGCAGACTCTGGCTGTATACCCTAATCCATTCAATCCCGCAACTGATTTTTAAATATTTTTTTTTAATTTTGCCCATGTGCCTTTTCCGACAATTCCATCAGCTTTCAGATCATTATCCCGCTGAAATGCTTTAATGGCTTCTTTTGTTTTAGGCCCAATCTTTCCATCAAGCTTTCCATTATAAAGCCCTGCATTCTTCAGCGCCAGCTGGACCTGGTCCGCTGTCACTCCGTCAACCCTGATAATTTCTCCCGAATCATCATTGTTTGCCCTGCTTATAGATGACGTTTGATTACTCCCCCTTTTTGCCGATACTCCGGAATTATCCTGTTTGCTCACATATTTCTGTTTAACTTGTTTTAATTCATTTTGCATACTTCCGATCTCCTGTTCCTTTGCCTTTAATTCATCTTCCAGAAGATCTATGCGGCTCTGCATGCTCTGCATGTCTGGATCTGCGGATCTTTGCGCTGTTGCGCATCCAGATAAAATAAAACAACAAACGATTAAGCTCAGTCCCTTCCCCATTATGCCTCCTACTGTTATTGGTTATTTAATATAGATACCCACGCCTTTACAGGCGTGGTTCTTAACTTTCCTGCAATTCAAGCTCCGCTTGTCCTGCATCTTCATTCCCTTGAAGCTTCACATACTTTGATATGCGCTGATTTTCGTAGCTTCACATACTCATTATACCATCAATCTCCAGATGCAGGAATTGCTCTCATCCCCACCTTTACAGGTGGGGAGTTCTCGCTAAATTAAATTTCTCAGACTCATCCCGCGTTTTTGTCCAACTACTCCCTTTGTTTTAAGATAAACATACTAAACATCAAGTTTTGTGTATTGTCATTAAGCTATATTTACATTTTTTAATATTGTTTAAAGGTTTAGGTTTTGGTTGCGCAGTTCGTTCGTTGCGTCTGGTGTTTTCGAACAAACTAATAATAAAGACGAAACCAAAACCGAAAGACGATACGGGCTTCGTTACCGTTTACGCTACCCAAGACTAAGTAAATGTTAACGCATCATTAAGATTGCACAAGTTTTTAAGAGCTTATAACCTACAGCTTAGGCTTAGGGCTGAATTTGTGATGAATATATTGTATATCGGGGGGAAATTTTAGGCAAGAGATTATCAGCCGGCCATGGACTATTAGTCAAGTTTATGCCTGATAACTCATCACACTATATCAACTTAGGTAAAAGCATATCCGGAGTGATTAGCACAAAAGTTAAATATTAACTAAACTAATTACGCGTTATTATCCTCTAATTTTTCCGGATGATGTTTTACGACTTTAGCCTGAACCATATAAATAACATCTTCGGCGATATTGGTAGCGTGATCGCATATTCTTTCTAAATGGCGGGCAATGAGAAGAAGCGGTACTGCCCGGGTAGCGGTTGAAGCATCTTTGCTCATATAATCATTGATCAGCTCTTCCTGGATCAAATCCCTCAAATTATCAGCTTGCGAATCAAAAAGTATTACTTTCTTTGCTAAATTCTCATCACTGTTTATAAAAGCATCAATAACATCTTTTACCATTTTCCTGGCGATATCAGTCAATTTAGGGATATCAATAAGCGGTTTCAATATGGGCTTATCTGCAATTTCAAGAACCCGCTGCGCGATATTTGTAGCAAGATCCGCTATTCTTTCCAGCTCAGCATTTATTTTCATCCCGGTTGTGATAAAACGCAGGTCGCGAGCCATAGGCTGATAGCGTGCTATCAGATCAATACATTTTTCATCTATAGCCAGCTCCAATTTATCAACAGTGGTATCATTAGCAATAATACTCTTTGCTACCTCTTTATCTCGATTTTTTAATGCTTCGATAGATTTATAGATCGCTTCCTCCGCAAGAACGCCCATTTCAAGAATATCCTTATTCAATTCCTGCAGCTCTTGATCAACATGTCTTTCCATTTTAAACCTCCGCTTTTTTATGCTTCGGCTTCGCTCAGCATAAAACCCTGAGCCTGCCGAAGGGTTTTATCCATACCTTCCGGTAATGTAATCTTCCGTGCGTTTATCATTTGGCGCCGTGAATATTTTCTGTGTTTCCCCAAATTCTATTAACTCGCCTAAAAGCATAAAACCTGTATCATCTGAGACACGTGCTGCCTGCTGCATGTTATGTGTTACTATTATTATAGTATATTTGTTTTTCAGTTCACGCATTAATTCTTCGACTCTTTCTGTTGCCTGAGGATCTAAGGTCGAACAAGGCTCATCCATTAATAATACATCCGGTTTAACGGCAATCAGCCTGGCGATACAAAGCCGCTGTTTCTGTTCCAGCGACAACCTCAGCGCCGGCTGATTAAGCTTGTCTTTTAATTCGTCCCACAATAGAACATCTTCCAGACTTCTCTCGACAATTTCATCTAATTTGTCCCTGGTTATAGCATTTGCATGAATTTTCTCTCCAAAAACAATATTTTCATAAATTGACAGCGGAAAGGGATTAGGCCTCTGAAATACCATCCCTACTTTTTTACGTAAAGCTACCAGGTCTGTATTTAAATCAAGAATATTCTTGGTATCAATTAAAACTTCTCCCTCTGTGCGTACTCCTTCAATCAGATCATTCATGCGATTGAAAACTCTAAGCAAGGTTGACTTACCGCAGCCTGAAGGCCCGATTATTGCCGTAATCCTATTTTCCTTAAAAGAAGAGTTGACCTTCTTTAAGGCCTGAAACGCGCCATACCAAAGATTTAAATTTTTAGTTATTATCTTAGCCATTATCCAAACTTTCCTCTTATATAACCATCCGTACGTTTATCTTGCGGGGCGGTAAACATCTTATCTGTTTTGTCCAGTTCGATAAGTTCACCGTTTAAAAAGAAGGCCGTCCTGTCTCCAACCCTCGCCGCTTGCTTTACATTATTAGTTACTAAAACAATGGTATATTTTTGTTTTAATTTAACCATGGCATCTTCTACTTTCGCGGTGGAAATAGGATCAAGCCCGGAGCAGGGCTCATCAAATAAGATCACTTCCGGCTCAACAGCCAGAGTTCTGGCTATGCAAAGACGCTGCTGCTGGCCTCCGGACAATTTGAAGGCTGATTCGTTTAACCTGTCTTTAACCTCTTCCCAAAGATAGGCCTCTTGTAAAGACAGTTCTACTTTATTTTTTAAAGACTTCTTATTTTCCCTGCCATGCATTCTTACACCGTAAGCCACATTATCAAAAACAGACAAAGGAAGCGGTAGAGGTAATGCAAATACCATCCCTACTCTCTTACGCAATAATTCCATATCAATATTTTTAATATCTTCATTTTCAAGCTTCACCGTTCCATTCATCTTGAAATTTTGATTTAAATCGTTCAGCCGGTTAAGCATTCTTAAGAAAGTTGTCTTTCCGCTGTTTGAAGGCCCGATTATGCTTAAAATTTCCTTAGCTTTAATTTCCAGAGTCAAATTTTTCAAGGCATTTACAGAGCCGAACCAAATATTAAGGTCTTTTATATCGAACTTTATCCCCTCACCAATTATCATACTTGCAAACTCCCCTTAAGCCTTCTTTCTAAATTATCAGTTGATCCGATGTAAAAATTTTGATCTTTTTTACTTTTTAAGACATACCCATAGCACATATTCGAACAATTGGTGCGGGGGTTTACCATTTTTTCTTTTTCCTAAACTCATATCGGATAATTATTGCCATTAAATTCATGAATAGAACCAATGTTAATAAAACAAGTGCTGTGCCATATCTGGTTTTCTCATCAACATTAGGCACCTGAGTTGATATCACATAAAGATGATAAGGTAATGCCATTGCTTGATCAAATATTGAACTAGGCAATTGAGGCAAATAAAAAGCGGCTACAGTAAAAAGAATCGGCGCGGTCTCGCCGGCTGCCCTTCCTAAGCCTAATATAGTCCCGGTCAATATGCCTGGGATTGCATTAGGAAGAACAACGTGTCTTATAGTTTGCCAACGGCTCGCACCTAAAGATAAACTTACCTCACGAAAAGAATAAGGAACACTTTCCAGGGCTTCGCGTGAAGTGGTAATGATAACAGGGAGAATCATGATCCCAAGGGTAAGCGAACCGGAAAGAATCGATGCTCCGAATTTAAAGAATACAACAAAAAGAGCCAAGCCAAAAAGTCCGTAAACCACCGATGGTACACCTGCCAAATTCACGATTGCCAGCTTTATAATCCGAGTAAGCATGTTGTCTTTTGAATATTCACTCAAGTATACAGCGGCAAGAAGACCAATCGGTAAAGCAAAGATGATAGCCCCGGTAACCAAATATAGAGTCCCTACAATCGCCGGGAATATGCCGCCTGCACGCATGCCCTGCTTTGGAATATCGGAAAGAAACTGCCAGCTGATCGCGGGTAATCCTTTTTGAATAATAATAATAACGATTAACCCTACCGGAACCACTATTAAAAGTGTCGCTAATAGTAAGAAGAAAAAGGCAATTTTTTGCGTTCTGTAAGGATTCTTCATCCCTCTATCTGCTCCTCATTCCATTCGTCACCTGCTCAGGATAATCTTAAGCGAAGTCGAATGGATCATTATTGTCTTTTGTGCAGAAACAAATCCGCGGTTACATTTATAGCAAAACTGATAACAAACAGTACTAAACCAATAGCAAATAAAGCAAAATAGTGTTCGCTGCCTACTACCGCTTCTCCCATTTCAGCGGCAATTGTAGCGGTCAAGGTCCTGACTGGCGCCAAGATACTATTTGGCATAACCGCAGCGTTACCTGTAATCATCATGACAGCCATTGTTTCGCCGATTACTCTGCCAATCCCCAGCATGACTGCGGCAAGCAATCCGCTTGATGCCGCCGGAAGCATTACGCGCCATATCATCTGCCAGCGTGTCGCCCCTAAGGCAAGCGCTCCTTCCTTATACGTTTTTGGGACCGAATATAAGGCATCCTCTGCAATGGAAACTATTGTGGGCATGGCCATAAATGCCAACATTATTGAACCAGATAAACCGGTTAAGCCGGTCGGTAAATGGAATACGTTCTTTACTAAAGGCACAAGCGTTACCATGCCGATAAACCCCAAGACAACGCTTGGGATAGCTGCCAGCAATTCTATTCCGGCCTTAAGAATCTCTTTGATTTTTAAAGGAGCGATCTCGGCAATATAAATAGCGCACCCCAGGCCTATAGGAATAGAAATGATCGCTGCACCAACAGTAACTAATAAAGAGCCCAGGATTAGAGGCAGAATTCCCAGCTGAGGCGGTTCGGAAATAGGATACCAGCTCTTGCCAAAAAGAAATTTTAAAGGATTTACGATATTGAATACCGCAAGCCCTTCCTTAAGCAGAAAAAGAAAAATCAAAACCACAAAAAACATTGAAGCAAGGCCGCAGATGAGTATGAGTTTTTCAATAATAAGTTCTTTTAGTTTACGCATATTTTATCTATTCACCGGAACGAAATCAGTTGCCAACACAATATCCTGACCTTCTTTAGAAAGCACAAAATCTATAAATTTTTTTACCAGTCCTTGCGGTAAGCCATTGGTATAAATAAATAATGGTCTTGATATTGGGTATTTGCCGTCTATAACATTTTCTATTAATGGCGCAACATATTCAGAATTCTCATCTTTTGCTACGGCTATAGGCTTCTGTTTAGAGGAAAGATACCCCATGCCGTAATATCCTATGGCAGCAGAATTCCCGGCTACTTCATCCGCAATTGCCTGGGAAGATGAAAGAAGCAAAGCGCTCGGCGCAAATTCTTCATTGCTGTTGGGGTCATTTTTCCTTAGTACATGCTCTTTAAAATAGACATGCGTCCCGGAGTTAACTTCGCGCGAAAGTATAACGATCTTCTCATCCCTGCCCCCAAGTTCTTTCCAATTAACAATTTTACCAGTAAAGATTCCCGCTAACTGATCGCTGGTAAGCTTGCTGACCGGATTCTGGGGATTCACTACAACCGCAAGCCCATCCAGCGCGACTTTTATTTCATGAGGATTTATTGATCTCTGATTAGCAAGGGAGATTTCTTTCTGTTTAATATTTCTTGAGGTCATGGCAATATCACAAGTGCCGCTAATGAGGCTGGACAGCCCGGTTCCCGATCCCCCTCCTGTAACCGCTACAAAATCCGCGGGATTTTTCTTCATAAATTCTTCAGCCCAGGCTTGGCTCAGGTTAACCATAGTGTCAGATCCTTTGACCTGTATTGAATTTTTATTTTTTGCCGCAAAAGCCGGGGTCGTCAAGGCTAATACCGCAACAATAACTAACAATTTCTTTAACATATCATTCTCCTATTTATTTTAAGTTTACTCTGTATATATTAAATATACATGAAGTCCATGTAAAATATAGGCATTGCTCAGCCGAAAGTGCGAACAAAAAACTTCTTAGCAGAATACCTCTTTAAGTTTTTAAAGTTTATAACCTATTTCAGATTTATTCCCATATTAATGAATATTTTTTAAAAGTATTATTAATATCAAAGGTTATTCAGCTTTTTCATTGATTCAGTTTCTCCGATAAAAATTATAACATCATCCGGAGTAAATTCATAATCAGCTGTCGGCATAATTTTGGTTTTACCCGTCAAAGGATTCCTGACAGCCAGGATCTCGATATTGTATTTGTTGCGCAGTTTAAGATCCTTGATGGTTTTCTTTAAAAATTTTTCCGGAACAGGAAATTCAATAATATCGAATTCATCTGAGAATTTAATCACATCCAGTATATCCGGTGCAACAAGGTTTCTTGCTATCCTTTTTGCCGCTTCTTCTTCAGGATAGATGATTTCATTCGCCCCGATAGATTTTAAAATTTCACCATGATCAATTGTTGTTGCCTTTGCGATAATCTTTTTAATACCCATTCCTTTCAGATAATACGTTATTAATACACTGCTGTCTATTTTTTCGCTTATACACACGATCGCACAATCTACATCTTTGCTGAACTTCAACAATAGATCCTTATTTGTTGCATTGGCTACGATAACTTGCCCCGCCATCCCTTTGACGAGCTCCGCTCTTTCCTGGTTTTCCTCTATAGCAATAATCTCCACCGGGTGCTTTACTAATTCTTTCACCAGCGAATAACCGAAATGCCCGAGCCCGATTATCAGTATGTTTTGCATATTATCTATCTCCTTTGTTATCAACTTACGATTATTTCCTCAACAGGAAACTCATAAATAAGTTTACGTTTTTGCCTCATTTGCAGGGCTATCCCTAACGTAAGAAGCCCTATGCGTCCTACAAACATTAACAAGATTATTATGCCTTTCCCCCAAGACGATAAGTATAGCGTTGTCCCCGTTGATAACCCGACCGTACCAAATGCCGATATAACTTCAAAAAGAGTATCCAAAAATGCTTCCTTTTGATTTACTTCCAAATGGGGGATTGTTACATTCTCTGTCAATTGAAGCAAGAATACCGCAATAAATATAATAAAAATTGCGGCAAGGAATATTGTTAACGCTCTCCCTACAACAGCATCAGGTATCTTTCGGTTGAAAAGACTTGTCATTGTTAATCCCCGCAATTTATTCCGCATAAGAGCTATTACAGAAAAAAAAGTGTGTATTTTTATGCCTCCGGCGGTTGACCCCGGACATCCTCCGACAAACATGAGGAACAAGAGCAGGATTAAAGTAGGATTTGATAACAACGATGTATTTACTGAATTAAACCCCGCGGTACGGGAAGTTATTGAAAGAAAGAATGAATTGAGGATTTTATACGATAATGGCATACTCCGCAGAATACCCTGACTCTCAAGCAACCAGATAATGACTGCTCCGAAAACAATAAAAAACAAACTTCCTGTCAAAGCAATCTTTGTATGCAGGCTGATACTTATTTTTTTACTAATACTCCTTTTAAACAGAATAATTCTGACAGCCTCATAAATAACGATAAATCCTAACCCGCCTAAAACAATCAAAAACATTAAGATCAGCATAACATATGGATTATTATTAAAACCTATAAAATTATCCGCATAAAGACTAAAACCCGCATTACAAAATGCCGAAACAGAATGAAATATTGAGCTATATACGGCAAAAATAAATGGATGATAATTCTTCAGGTTACAAAACAACAAAATGGCTCCAGCAGATTCGATGAAAAAAGTCATTATAAAAATCATGAATATGGAATATTTAATATTTTTAAAACTTATATCCTGCGATAAATGCGGAATAGAAAGATTAGAAAGCAGTGCAATTTTTTTTCCGATAAGGATAAGAAACAACAATGAAAATATCATTACCCCCAATCCCCCGATTTGAATAAGAAAGAGGATAACCATTTGTCCAAATAATGTCAGGTCTTTACCGATATCTGTCACACTCAATCCCGTAACGCAAACAGCAGAAGTCGACATAAAAAAAGAGTCGAGCCATGACAATGCATTCTTAGTGCTGGCTATCGGCAATTTCAATAAGAAGGATCCTATTACGATCGCCAAAAGAAAGTTATAGACGATCAAGGCTTCCGGTTGTTTATGATTAAATATGCTTTTTTGATTTTTCATAGCTGTCTTGCCAAAGTCAAAAAATTGGACTAAATTCTAAGATTTATCCTATGCAGTTAAATCTTCTCTCAAATAGCTTTTTCTGATAACTTGCAGTTTGCGGCAGCTTCTATCTTGTGACGAGGTTACCGGGTACTCTAGGGGACTTTTACCCCCCGGGGGGTTATTTAGAAACCTAACATTAAAGTTATACCTTTTCTTATCATCATGACCGCAATAGCTGCCAGAAGCAAACTTGTAATTTTGGAAAGAGCCCTTGAGCCGGCTATCCCAAGAACTTTTATCAAAACATTAGCAGATAGAAAAACCAATCCGGCTAAAATTATATTTGTCAAAACAGATATTAATGTTGGCAATAAACCGTATGTATCCAGCATTAACAGTGATGTCGTTAACACAGCCGGTCCCACAATCAATGGAGTGCCCAGCGGCACAAATCCCAGTTCACCATTAGGGATACGTCTTTTTTTTTCTGGATTCAAAAGATCTATAATCGCAATACAAAAAAGCAGCATGCCTCCGGCTACCATAAAATCCGCTATAGTTATATTAAGTGCGTTAAAAACAGCTTTACCTAAAAATATAAAAAATATGGCAACACAGGTTGCAGTAACAATAGACCAGCGTATTACATTTAAGCGTTCTTTTGCTTTCATTTTCTCGGTAAGAGATACAAATATGGGCAGAACGCCTATTGCATCCACGGCTACAAATAACGGTATAAACGCGAGAAACATATTCTTAATCATATGGCTTGCTCTTCCCTTTATTTTTCAAATGTGTTCGTTTGTCTTTCAGCTCTATTTTTCTCAATCTATTATACTATAAATACTTAAGCTCTACAATATATCCTCTTCAAAGTGATTAAAAGTAAATTTATTATCTTTTATTTCATTTAAAAATAATAATAACAGCTCCTGCTGTCATTAAACAAATACCTAGCCATTGATATACACCTACGCGTTCTCCCAAAAATAAAAGGGACAGAACCACGACAAAAACTAAACTTAACTTATCAATCGGAGCTACTAAGGAAGCCGGTCCGGCCTGCAGGGCACGAAAATAACAAAGCCATGAAAGACCCGTGGTAATACCGGAAAGAGCAAGGAATATCAGGCTATGCCTATCAATCGAAAAAGGATTTCTCCATTCATGCCGCAAACCGATCAATACACCTAAAAAAACAATAATAACAATCGTCCTTATAAGCGTGGCCAAATTTGATGTTACATTCTTAACGCCTATTTTTGCCAATACTGCTGTTAACCCGGCAAAAAAAGCCGATCCCAGAGCAAATATTTTCCAATTCAGCATTGCAGATTACCTCTCTCTTTGAATTACCGCTTATGTCCGGTTTCCTTTATTCTGACATTCATGGCGCTTGCTTTATAAACCCCTAACCTATATCAAACGCTTTTTTTGTAAATTGCAAAATCAGCTTATATTCGCTTTTTCATACCGCAACCTGCTTGAAGAATAAGACGGACAAAGGCGGAATAGTTAATGAAAGAGAATGATCTTTTCCCTGAGAGGGCAACGGTGCGGATTCTAAACCGCCGAAATTTCCCTGGCCGCTTCCTCCGTACTCCTTGGCATCGCTGTTTAATACCTCTTTCCAAAATCCGCTCAAAGGGATACCGATCTTGTATTTATTGCGGGGAACGGGTGTAAAGTTGCAAATAACCAGCACTGAATTTTTTTTTGAAGAATCACTCCTCATAAAACTGATGATGCCTCTTTCCCTGTCCAGGCAATCCATCCATTTAAACCCTTGATTATCAAAATCGTTTTCATAAACAGCCGGCTCTGTCTTATAAAAATAGTTTAATTCCTTGACCCATCTTTGCAATTGGGTATGCGCTGCGTTCTTTAATAAATCCCATTCCAGGCTTTTTTCATGATTCCATTCTGAGCGCTGGCCGAACTCCTGCCCCATAAAAAGCAGTTTTTTCCCGGGATGGGCGTACATATATCCGTACAAAACCCTCAAATTAGCAAATTTTTGCCAATCATCTCCGGGCATTTTTTCTAACAAGGATCCCTTGCCATAGACGACCTCATCATGAGAGATTGATAAAAGAAAATTTTCCGTAAATGCGTACGATAAACTAAAAGTCAACTGGTTATGATGGAATTTGCGATAGATAGGATCTTTTGAAAAATAATCCAGAGTATCATGCATCCAGCCCATATTCCATTTCATGCCGAACCCAAGCCCGCCCATAAAAATCGGCTTTGAAACCATGGGCCATGATGTGGATTCCTCCGCGATCATCTGCACATCCGGATAACTTTTATATACTTCAAGATTTAATCTTTTTATAAAATTTACTGCTTCTATATTTTCTCTTCCTCCGTATTCATTCGGGATCCATTCCCCTTGTTTGCGGGAATAATCAAGATATAACATCGAGGCAACGGCATCGACGCGGATACCGTCAATATGATACTTATCAAACCAAAACATCGCGCTGCTTATCAAAAAACATCTTGTTTCATTTCTACCGTAATTAAAAATATAGGTCTTCCAATCCGGGTGAAATCCCTTTTTAGGATCGGCATGTTCAAATAAGTGCGTTCCATCAAAATAAGCCAATCCATGTCCGTCAGAAGGAAAATGGGAAGGAACCCAGTCTAATATGACCCCGAACCCTTCTTTATGAAGATGTTCTACCAAATACATTAAATCCTGCGGATTGCCGTATCGGCTGGTGGGCGCGAAATAACCAATTGTCTGATATCCCCACGAACCATAAAACGGATGTTCCATAAGGGGAAGGAACTGCACATGGGTAAAGTTCATATCATGAAGGTATTGGACTAATTGTTCAGCCGCTTCCCTGTAACTTAAAAACTTTCCCCCTTCGCCCTGCTTTTGCCGCCAGGAACCCAGATGAACTTCATAAATTGAAATTGGCGCTTTTAAAGAGTTCTTTTGATTCCGGTCTTTCATCCACTGGCTATCTTTCCACGAGTAATCTATATCCCAGACTACAGATGCGGTTTGAGGCGGAATTTCAGAATAAAACGCAAAAGGATCTCTCTTCTGGGTACGGAAATTATTGTTTTTGGAGATAATATAATATTTATACAGATCTCTTTTTTTGACCCCCGGGATAAACCCCTCCCAGATACCGGAATTATCCCATCGAGGCGCCAGAGGATGGGATTGGTCGTTCCAGGCATTAAAATCTCCGATCACGCTCACCTTTTTGGCATTCGGCGCCCAGAGGGCAAAAAAAACTCCTCTGGCTCCTTTACCGCTCATAATGTGCGAGCCTAACTTTTCATATAAACGGAAATGACTTCCTTCCTTAAAAAGATAAATATCCTGTTCCGTTAACAGGCTAACATCATGTTTGACAGTTCCTATATAAGTCATCCTATTCGGCTCCGCTAACTATAAGTTTCTAATTGTTTTTGCCTTAAAATTATCCAGTGCCTGCTAAATACCCTTCAATAGAATAATTATCCATTGCGGCTTACCATACTGCCTGTATTTTTATTATCTCTTAGGAAAAGTTACTTTACAATAATTATATCCGAAATTAAAAAGGCTTATTATACTTTAACAGAACCTTGTCTTCAGTTGCCGTATTCTCCTGCTGAGCATTTGATTCTTTTTGTTTCAGCTCTTTATTGGCATCTAAAGATATAGTTTCTGTAACCTTAAATTCTCCTCCTACCTTCTGGGAAATATCGGTTCTCCCTTCAGTTTGCTTCTTTTCTTCTATTTCGTATTTGCCCTCTAATCTACTGGATAGATCTTTTGTTACGGCAACACCCTTATTGCCTTGCGTATCATATTTAATGGTAACATCCTTTATGCCAAGCTTTTCCGCGAATTTACTGCCTTGGCCTCCAAAAATAAAATAATCCAAAAAGTCTTTTGCCAGATTAGGCGATATGCTTCCTTTACTAATCAATTCCTCGGTACTTTTCCAGGTCCTATTCGTAGCCAATGCTAACAACAGGCGATCCTTGGACATGGGAGGTTCTGAATTAATCTGCAAATCAGGCTCTTTAAAACTGCCCTTGAGTCTTATAGTCATTTTGACTTTTTCTACTGCTGATGCGGCCTTAATATCTAAATTAGGTTTTTTGGGATCTCCGTTAAAAATAATTCTGCTTTCCTGCAGATGAACCAAAGCGGTCTTCTTCCCGCTTATCGTACCGCCTTTAAAAGTAAACGGGCCGTATAATCCTAATTTACCATCATTATTCTTTATATTTAATACAAAAACACAAGGGGACTTTTCCAGTAAAAAAACATTCTTGAGCAGCTTCTTTATGACAAGCTTGCCGGTAAAAACAGGCTCCTGTATCGAACCTTTGACAAAAACATCTATATCCGCAAGGTAGCCGGTTATTCCTTGAAGGTTTTCTGCGTTGATCAAACTTTTTATTTCTCTATCTGAGATCGCTTTTGTATAAAAGTTAAAATCTAATAATTTATTCTCAAGATTTCCATGAAATACAATTGGTTCTGAATCCGGCAAGTAGAATCTGGCATTAACGATCTTTAAAGTAATTCCGTCCAAACTAAAAGAATCAATATCTATAGTTAAAGATTGAATCTTTAGTTTATTGGGGGCAGGAAACCATTTCAGATCTTCAAGCTCAATATCTTCATAGATCATACCGCTCATCAAGCTGCCTTTATTTTTCTGCCAAACTATTTCCTTTCTATCGTTCATCACCTGCATAAATCTCTGCGACAGAAAAGCACCTCCTTTTTCCGTAAATAAAAAAAAGTAAATTAAAGCTGAAAATAAGACTAAACCGCTTAAAATTGCATAAAGAAATATTAAGATTGTCTTTTTATTATTGTTTAACATCACGTTATTATAAACTGCTTTCTTTTCATTTAGACCGGATTCTCTCATTCTTATAAACTTTTACTCTGTCTATTTTATGTATATCTGGCATTTAGAACTTCCTCCTGGAAAAGCATAGGGTTGTCATGACAATCTCATAACTAAACCTGATAGGTCTTATACTCGGCAGTATTCTTACTGGCTTTCTTGGCCGCGTACATAAGATTATCCGCTGCCTTGATCAGTTCGTCCAACGGTAAAAAGGTGTTCAGGCAAGTAATTACTCCTATGCTGAAGGTTATTGCTAAACCTTCTTTATTGTCAAAACTCTTGGCAATCTCGGCACGAATCCTTTCAATGACAATTTTTGCCTGCTGTTCATCTGTTTCCGGTAAAAGCAAAACAAACTCATCACCGCCCAGTCTTCCCAGGATATCAATCAACCGCACATTACTTTTCATTATATTTACAATATGCCTTAAAAATTCGTCTCCCCGATTATGGCCATAGTTATCATTTATAAACTTAAAATTATCAACATCAAAATAAGCCAGCGTCAGAGGCCGGTTGAATCTCATCGCTTTTTCAATCTCAATAACCGTTCTCTCATAGAAATAGCGGCTATTGGAGACCCCGGTTAAAGGATCTAATTGCCCTAAATCTTTTTCATGTTCATAAGATCTATGTAAAAGCAGCTAAAAAACCGGTGATTATGACAAAAAAACCCATGCGGATTGATGTATTCCAGAAAGGGATAAAATAGCGGCTATAAACATGTCCGGAGGCTTTATCTGCCACATACCATGTTATAGCGCTGAGTGCCGATATGAATAAGCCGGCAGATTTCCCCATAAACCAGGAAACCAAAATTATTGCCGACAAATAAAAAAGAGAAAATGATATTTCATAACCGGAAATATAATCGATAATACCAAGTAATAAAACAATCACTATTCCAATAAAAAAAATAAACTCCTTGGACAAATCTTTTACTGACCTGGGAATCTTCACTTATCACCTTTCATTTTTTTGATATTCAGGTTTATACTGCGGGGGAAAATATTCACTATGGAACAAGTCCCAGGCAATGTCACATCCGATGCAGTTAAAGTTAAATTATAATAACCTTCTTCTGTCTTATTTAAATCATCGATATCAATAATCTTTACTAAAACTTTAATGTCACGCTCATCAACAAAATAAAAATTCCGCCTGGGCGCGGAAAGAACGATTTTTACTTCCCGAGGGATTATTTCCCCAATGTCTAAATTCTTGTTTAAACTGATATACTGAACAGGCACCTCAAATGACTTATATACAACAACTGATTCATGCACAAAGAACCACCATAACAATATTGAAAGCACAACAACAATAAATTTCTGTTTTAAATTTGCCGTTAGAAAATTTCTATTTAGGTGAATCCCCGGAGTTTTTTCCAAGCTTTTATAAAATCCCTCGACCAACTCCTGGAACAGTTCTATACCTTTTATCAAGCTAGTTTTTCCATGCTGGTAAATAGAAATTTCACCGGTTGTTTCAGAAACAACGATACATAAAGAATCACTTGCCTCGGATAATCCTAAAGCCGCCGCATGCCGGGTACCTTTATTTTGCAGTTGATCTATATCTTTTGAAATGGGCAAGTGACAAGCAAACTGCAAGACTGTATTATCTTCAATAATTACCGCACCATCATGCCCATCGGAATGAGTGTCAAAAATACTCTTAAGCAGGGGCACACTTAATTTCCCGTTGAGCGTAACACCCCGCTGGGTATTTCTCAGCAGCGTATCTTTGCCTTTTAGAACAATTATTGCTCCAATATGTTTTTTGGCTAAAAAAAAGACCGTTTCTGTCAAAATATCGATTTGGGGCTGAAAACAGCGTTCCATTTTTGTTTTTCTCAGCTTAGGCGCCAGGCTAAAAAGAGCAACATGTTCAAATAACCGCCTAATTTCTTCTTGAAAAATGACTATAATCGCAACTAAAATAACCGCAAAAAACCCTTGCATTAGTGTAGCTACTAACCTAAGCCCCAAAATCCTAACAACTAAATATACAATGCTTGATATAATAATGCCCACAAATATAAATACAGATTTTGTTCTTTTAAACCAAAGAAAAATTACATATAGTAAAAAAGAAACGCTAAGAATATCAACGGCATCAATAATGCTTATATCTTTTAGAAAATCAAACATGTTTTTTAGACTTCCTCTTATAAAACGTCTCCTCCATAATGGGTATATTGTATATCTGAGCGAGAATTTAGGCAAGATATTATCGACCATTGACTATTGACTATCGACTATAGGATATCGCCATTGCCATGTCTTAAGAAAACAATACATTTCATCTTAAACTAACCCTGTATTTCAGCAATTTTTTTAGAGGGTTTATAGGAAGACTTGGCTGTTCTTAAAGCCTGCGTACCCAGATCCTCTTCAAAATTAAAATAAACGTACTTTTTGGGCAGGATTTTGGCAAAATCGTTGTAAAGGTATTGATAAACACCCTTAAACTTCTCTTTGGCTTTAGCGGATTTTATATCAAACATATCCGGTGTTAATTCTTCACCCAGAACAAACCCGGCCGGCTCTTTACCGACATAATATATCATCCCGCACAAGATAAGTTTTTCACTCATCCGCAAAGCCTCAAGACAAGCATAATAATCAGTATCCCTCTTGTCCTGTCCGCTATTATCCTGCCAGCTATTTAAAATTTCTATGGCTGCCTCTCGATACATCTCGATTAAAGGATAGGATTGATGCTCGTAGCCCTGGACAAACTGCTTTAACAAATTGCGTTTTTTATACCGCTTATTACCTGAATAAGTAACCATATCAGAAATGCTGTAAATGTAATCAGATTCAGCATCATTAAACCTGCGTTCAAACTCCCCTTTAGAGAAAAAATCAACCCACTCTGCAGGAATCGGGAATAAAAAATCAGCATTTTTTAGTATATCTTTTAAATATGCGTACCTAATCTCATTAGGGGGCCGGGTAGGCATAAGATAAGTGAACCCATCATAAGTTTTTTACCCAGCATAAATATCTCGTTTTCAGCAAAAAGAAGCTCAAAAGCATGAGTTTTGCGGAAAAGGTAAAAGTTAGCGAAGCTATAATCCGACAACCCATTTCCTATAGCTTTAGTTTTTATCTAAAAGTTCTTTATGTTCCAGGGTAATTGTCTCTGCGCGCATCTTAAAACCTCTCAAGATGTAAATCAGTTATAAAAAAGAACCCTTCCAAACGCTTTTTTAAAAAAAGTCTATATTTTTTACGGAGGAAATCCAAACAGTAAAAAGGAGTACAAAAATAATTACTTTCTTCGTGAAGATACCTTCCTGGATTTATCGGTTACCCAGAACTCCATATATCTGCCGAATAACAATCTTGTCTGTGCGTCAAGGGCAGGTAAAGCATTTAGGCTAACCATCGCAAAGGGCACCACTATCCATTCAAGGACATGTATCACTTTTTTCAGCCAACCATATTTTCCGCCGGCACTTGGCAGCAGTAACATACTTACAAAAATAGAACATGCTAAAGAAAAAGTCGACAGGTGAAAAATCGTCCCGCTTATATAAGGCGCATTATAATAGAGCACAGATTTATGAAATGCGTGGCTTGCCAATAATACCGGCAGCCAGCCGAGTATAGTTAAGATAAATCCCCATGTAGCCCAGGATACGTGGCCATCAAGCATTTTAACGGCATGTCCTATTTTTTCTTTCAAAGGTATTCCTTCAGATGACATAAATCCCCTTACTAAAATAGGAAAGTTTTCTACGCCGTAGGCCCAGCGTCGTCTCTGCTTATAAATATTTTTTAATGTCCGCTGCCAGTTCTCGGATACCGCGGCATCCATGGACACAGTTATATATAAGGGAATTACCCTGTATTTGCCATTATAATGTATATATGCCTTCCAAAAAACAGCCGAATCATCGGAAATCATATCTTTCGGCCAATAATCTATCTCTGTCAAGGCTTTAAAACTCATGCTGTGACTCGAGAAAGTAACCAGACTCTCAGGGTGTATTATTTCGATCAATTGAAAAAAAGATGATCCGACCTCCATAACCCGTGTAAACCACGGGGCATCCCAGATATTGTTATTGTAAACAGGAAGAGGCTGAAAACTAGCCTGCGTCCGATCCGGTGTTATTATAAAGTTGTATGTAAGGCACGCGAAATAGTTATTATCGACAACAGTATCGGCGTCAAAACAGGAAACAACAATGTTTTCAAAAGCAATCTTTTTTGAGGCAAAAAGTTTCGCCGCCTGCCTGGCAGCGTAAGAAACGTTAGCACCCTTTACCTTCGCTTCTCCAGGAAGATTATCCGGGTGAACAATTACAAAAATATCAAGAAAGTTATTTTTATGTTTTTCGACAAGCCTCTCAACAGCATTTTTGGTTTCCTGCGGCGCTCTTTGTTCAACAGCATAAATAACTAAAATCTGACTCAGCGGGAAAGACTGGCTTAATAGCGCCTCAAGGCCGGGGCGGATAACATCCTCCGGCTCTTTAGCAACAGGAAATATAACAAAGTGATAAATGTCACTTGAAGACGGAAGCGGTATGTTCTTGTCTTTGAGAAAGCCGACTTCTTTCTTGTGGAAATACAAAGATAAACGTTTTCTAAAAGAAAGCTCTTGTTTTTTATCGATTTCTCTAATATAGCTGCTTAACATATCAATTCCTTTGATCCTTGATATCCAATCCGTTGCAAATTCCACCTTAAGACGCATAAAAGAAAGCAGCAAAAATATCGTCATATATACCAATCGTAAAAACCAATAAAAAATAAAAGCGATGGTTGCTACAGAGGCTAAAATTGGATTTATAAGTGATACCACAATAATGCCTAATAAAATACTCCAGCTCAATAACCCCGGAAGCATTTCCAGAAGCCGTTGCTGCTTTTGCTCCAGCCTTGTCAGATTTTCTTTAGAGTATCGGAATTTCATTTTAATCCTAATGTTTTTTTCTTTCAATTGAATCAGGAAATACAAACTGGATCAATCCATGCTCAGGGACAACGGTTAAAGACATTAATTTATCCGTATCCTTATCAATAAAAAAAACCTTCCCCAGAGAATCGGAGTAGGCAGTTTCGCCTTTTATTTCACCTATCTTAAAATTTGCTGTCGATGCAGGGGTATCATAATCGATTTCTGCCAGCTTTATTTTTTCAATATCCCGAAAAAGGATATGCGAACCATTATTGACCCAGAACGCTTCCTGAATGTTTTTTGCGTTTTTTACTACCCATGTTATTTTCGGGCCTGCCTCAAAAATACCTTCGCGTTTTAATTCTCCAAAATCAATAACCCCAAGCAAGGTCTTTGTCCAGACAAGAACTTTTGCACCATCAAGCACGCCTCCGATTCCGGTTACTCCGGATGGAACTAATTCATAAGGCAGCCGCGTTGAAAGCAGGCAGCCTGTATCATCCATAAACAGGATGAGTTTTTCAGAAACAATCCGCATCTCTAGGCGCGTAAATTTCTTAAAGACCTCAGGCATTTCAAACCATTCTCCCATGAGTGTTCTTTTGGTATTATTTATATAATTAACCTCTTGAAACTGATTCGCCCCATCTACTATGTAGAATTTCTTATTGAAAATCCCCAGGCTTTTGACATTATTTACTATATCAGGATAGACAGCGTGCTCTTCTATGTTTATTCGGCTAATATTATTATTTTCGGCATAAAAAATATTTTCATTGTCCTCGCTGTGCCAGAGTATAAAATCCGGAGCGCTTATCAAAAGATCACTGATATCCCGAATAGAATCCATGGGCGATCTAAGATCAATCCACAAGTCATGCCTTTTTACATCGTCTTTACCCCGCAGTAACACAAAATGACTTTTGGGCATCATAATTATTGATGAGACCTGCAGGCTGTTATATTTACTATCTTGAGAGAATAGCGGCTGAACAGCTTCTTTTTTTGCGGCAGCGATGCTGTCTTTAACATTAAAAAGAAGAGGATCCTCAATCCTAAAAAAAGAGATACCCCCGCCTGTTTTTCCATTCCTAAGGATTATATACGGATTATTATGAACAGCAACCAATCGTTCCCATGACTGAAGAGACAAAGGGTTTTTAGGCCATTCTTTCGGGATGAGAATAACATTCTCCAGGTTTGTCACCTTTCTTTTGGCTACATGAACTCTTTTCTTCCATGGAACATAATTATCCAAGGTAATTTGAATTGAATATTCTCCTTCCGGCAGGTTACGAATAATAAGAGGGGTCTTTTCTCTGTACAGGCTGCTGTTTATGGACACAACGGCCCCGTTGGGAATTGTTGCCAGCGATATCAAACCGGTTGATTGAATAAGTTTTTCCTGATTCGGAAAAAAAACAACTCCAAGTGAATTGAGAATAATGATCGGGCATCCGATAATATATATAACCACAAATATATAAAAAACCACTTTACGCAATATTGACATTGATCACAAGAGCACGCTCCAGCGCCTGCTCCTCCTTTTTCATCAGCTGTATCAGCAAAAGGCCCAGGACCATTTTATGAATCGCCTTTAAAGGAACGCCCTCTATAATACACTTCTGCCTTTTCTAATGATTCGAAACTACCGATATCAATCCAGCTATCTTTAAGCACACAGCCATATACAGGTTCTTTATCCGCAAACCACTTCACCAGGCTGCTAAGCTTATCCTTAGACAACCCCTCCTTTATATACTCCTCTACTGCGGCGGTCTTTCCTTACGGAAAGAAATATACCGCCGTGGAAGCAAGGGTGCTTTTAGGCTCTTTGGCTTTTTCCTGAAATTCCAGGATTTTATTACGGCTATCAATGACAGCCGTGCCGTATTGCCTTGCCAAAAGTTTACTCTTGACATCGAAGAGAGCCACGCAGACATAAGGATACTTCTGCTTGGCAAAAGCATGAAAATCTCTAATGTCGAACTCAAACAAGTTGTCTCCGGCAACAACAAGCATGTCGTCATCTACCTTGGCCTGCTTTAGCACAAGATACAGATCATTGATCGCACCTAACCTGTCCTCATTGGAAAGAGTTTCGTCATTTACAATAATAACATTACAGGCAAAGTGTACTTTTTTACGCCATATGTCCACGGCTTTATAAAAACGGCCGTTTGTTATCACGTAAAGCCCATTGCACGCTCCCAAAGTTGATAAATTCTTAAGAATCCTTGTTAATATCGGTCTGTTCCCTGCCTCCAAAAGAGCTTTGGGCCTATTTACTGTTAAAGGCGATAACCGCGTTGCATAACCAGCAGCAAGTACAAATATTTTTATATCTTTTCCCTATCATCGCCATATCGATTATCTCAATCAGAAATATATTTCACAATACTTTTCCCCCTCTGATCTTTCCAAAATCTCCCAGCCTGTAAAATTGATCTGCAACCATATTAAATATCTTTTTGATCCTGCGGTTCAATATGAACAGATATAAAAGTGTCTTCTCCAAATGTTTCTTTTATTTTATCCTCTACTTTCGTGGAAATATCATGGCCTTTTGCAACATTTAGATTTTTATCTACTTCAATATGAAGATCAATAGCGACATAATTTCCGATGCGCCGTGTCCTTAAATCATGCACCGATATAACACCCGGGACAGTTTTAGCAATATCTAAAATCTTGTTTTCTACTTTCTCACTTAAAGAGGACTCTAATAATTCATTAAAGCTCCCCAGCGAAATATCAATTGAGGTTTTTATAATAAAGAAACTTACGATAATTGCCGCTACCGGATCAAGAATATGCCATTTTTCTCCCAAGACTATCGCTCCGCCAATACCAAGCATTGTGCCTATAGAGGAAAACGCGTCTGATCTATGGTGCCATGCATTCGCAATAATCGCCTGGCTATTAATTTCTCTGCCAACCCTTATTGTATAATGATATAAGCTTTCCTTGCCTATGATGGAAATGACCGCGGCATAAAAGGCGATCCTTCCCGGCTCTGGAATCATTATACCTTGATAGACATGTAAGATATTATGAGTTCCTGTCCAAAAAATCCTTAACCCCACCGCGAATAACGCCGCACCGATAATAACTGATGATAACGTTTCAATTTTCCCATGTCCATAATCATGCGACTTATCTACCGGCTTGTCAATATATCTAAATCCGAGCAAAACAACAATGTCGGTTGCAAAATCAGACAAAGAATGAAAACCATCGGCAATCATAGCCGCGCTTTTTCCTGATATACCCGCAGCTAATTTGAACAACGTCAAGACGATATTGACAAAAAGCCCCACCCATGTTACTTTGTTGGCCTTGGTTGACCTGATGCTAAAGCTCTTAGCCATTTACCTGTCTTTCTATGTTAAACGTTTCTAGAATTTAAGATAATTACCATATCAATGCTCAATCAGGGCTTGCGGCCACAGATTGATAATCTCAAGTCTCTTTAATGCAATCCCACGGACAATAATCAGAAAATGCGTTAAGGGAATGATATTGTTCTATTATTTCTTAATCAACTTAAATCCTTGTATAGGCATGATTTTTGAAGGTTAACGGAAAGAACTTTATAAAATTTTCTGTTTTCTAAATTCTTTCCATGGGCTGATCGCAACAGACCAATTCTCCGCCGCCTACTTTCGTTACCGTCACTTCATTACCGCAGACATTGCAGCGGTATTTTTCGCCTATTTTTTCTACTTTCATATTAAGCCTCCCTTGCGTGCTTAAGCAAAAGTGTTATTCTTTGCCCCAAAAAGCATCCGCCTCTTTTTCCATCTTTTCAAGTCTTGTATAGTAATCCGGAAACTCATTAAGATGGGCAAGCGCGATCTTCCCTGTCGTTAGGGGGTCATTATCGGTAACATTTGTTGCCGGACTGCGCAAACCATGCTCTAACTCCACATCCATCCCCATACGAAACTGCTCCGCGTCAAATTTATCCCACTTTATCCCCAGCTGCTTTCCGGTTTTCTTTGCCTCTTCAATCCCAAAACTTTTTTTACTGCTCATAACAACCCTCCTGGTATAATCCGCATACATAAGCTGGATTATACCTGTAATCAAGACATCCTACTACTTTCTCATTATAGGATGTCTTCTTTTTCATGAATAACGCACAGAAACGATTAGATCTCCCTTATGGTCACAGGTAGGGCACATATTCCCGACACCTTTTAGTCTTAATTTCTGTCCGCTTTTTGTGCCGGGATTTATTTTGAGGGTAATTGTCTTTCCATCACTTAATTTAACTTTGACTTCACCTCCCTGCCGGGCGATATTTTGAGGGATCTTTATATCCGCGTGTATATCTGTATTATATTTTTGCCGGCTCTTTGTATTATTAAATTGATACGCATTATAAGCTCCGCCGTATTCATCTCCTCCCGAGTCCATTCCCGCAAAAATATCAGACAAGTCGTCAAAAAAGAAATATCTGTCAGATCCCTTTTGCTGGCGTCTGCCGCGGCCCCCCATATTATGAAAATGCTTCATTAAGTCTTCAAAATCAAATCCTGATTGCGAAGCAAAATCTCCGGCTCCGGGACCGCTCCTGCGGGCATTCGCACCTTTTCCGTAGTCATCATATTCTTTTTTACGTTTATCGTCGCCAACTACGTAATAAGCAGCGGCGATTTCTTTAAACTTCTCTTCACATTCCTTTTTCTTTTCCTCAGGACATCTGTCGGGATGATACTTAAATGCAAGTTTTCTATATGCCTTTTTTATCTCATCCCTTGAAGCACTTTGAGCAACACCTAGAATGGCGTAATAATCTCTCATATTTTCAATTTCCCTATGAAGCAAACATCTTTATCAAAAAATCTATCTTCTTCTGGTTTTTGCCAGCAATCTCAGTATCTCCAGGTAAAGCCAGACAAGGGTTATTGTCAAGGCAAAGGCGCCGTACCACTCCATATATTTCGGGACATTGGATTCAGATGCCTTTTCAATATAATCAAAATCAAGCACCAGATTTAAAGCGGCAATAATGACGACAAAAACACTAAAACCTATCCCCAGCACACCACTATCATAGATCATCGGGGCCTGTATTTTAAAAAACCCAAGAATTATACTAACAAAATAGTATAAAGCAATACCTCCGGTAGCCGCAAAAACTCCCAATCGGAAATTATCGGTTACTTTTATTATGCGGGTTTTATAAATAAGAAGTAAAGCAAAGAAAGTCCCAAATGTCAATCCTACAGCCTGGATTACAATGCCTGGGTAGGATTTTTCCATGATAGCTGAAATACCCCCCAGGATTACACCCTCAAGCAAAGCATATATCGGAGCAGTAACCGGAGCCCATTCCTTTTTAAAAATAGTTACCAGCGAAATAATAAAACCGCCGATCAAAGCAGGCAGGAACAAAGGTGCCAGTTTTGCCGCATCACTCCAAACCCAGGAAGCGCTAAATAGAACGAGAAAAAACAAAACAAAGCACTTATTGGTTGTACCCTGAATAGTCATGGTATCCGTTGTACCATATGCAGCCGCCCTTGTGAGTGCATCACCTGTTAAAGCAGGATTGCCTGTACGCATACATACCTCCTATTTTCATATCCACTTTTTTCTTCTAAAATAAACCAGCATCCCAAAACTCACAACAGCCATAAACCCTAACAACATAAAATATCCATATTTCCATTTTAATTCCGGCATAAATTCAAAATTCATACCATAAACACCAACTATAAATGTCAACGGGATAAAGATCGCCGCAAATACCGTCAAAACCTTCATTACTTCATTCATGCGGTTGCTTACGCTGGACAAATAAATATCAAGTATTCCTGAAACCATATCGCGGAATGTTTCAATAGTATCTATAGCCTGTATAGTATGGTCATATAAATCGCGTAAAAATATACTTGTACCTTTTTTTATAAGTTTAGATTCTCCCCGCTCTAAGCTTCCGACAACTTCACGTAAAGGCCATATAGATTTTCTTAAAAATATTATATCCCGTTTAAGATTATAGATGGCCTGAAGAGTTTTCGGCATAGGATTGGCAATTAACTCCTCCTCCAAGCCTTCGATTTTCTCACCTAATTTTTCTAAAACAGAATAATAATTGTCAACAACAGCGTCTAAAAGGCAGTAGGCAAGATAATCTGCCCCCATCTTTCTGATCCTTCCCTTAAAATTACGGATGCGCTCACGCACAGAGTTAAACACATCGCCTTCAGTTTCTTGAAAAGATATTACAAAATTAGAGCCGAATATCAAGCTTACCTGCTCTGATATTACTTCTTTTTTAACTTCATCGAACATGATCATTTTTAAAACGACGAAAATATATTTATCAAAATCCTCGTATTTTGGACGCTGGCCGGTACTAATAATATCCTCACGCGTCAAAGGGTGCATCTCGAAATTATTACCGATTTTTTCAATAATTTCCGGTTCATGCAGCCCGTCAACATTAACCCAGGTGACTGTCGGAGTGTCTTTAAAGGGGAAAATTTCTTCTATGCTAGTTATCTCTTTTTCCTGAAAATTCTTATCGTCATAATCCATTACCGATATTTTTACTTTATCTGCTTTTTGCTCAAGTTCACCGGGCATATTACCGGCAGTTTTTGAAGTTCTTTTAATAGTTTTAACCATTCGCACCTCCTCTATTAGATGAATTTGCACTAAGCATATTGTATAGCCTGATATGAATTCAGGCAAGATGTATAAAAATCAGCTAAGACAACCATCGTCTTTACCCTGATTCAAGCATGCAGAGTACCTGATTATTTCTCTGAATCACCGACTAAGGGCCTGACAAAATCAACCTTAAAATAAACGATAAAGGTCTTTTTATCCTCATCGCAGGCAGGACATCCGTGTTTCTTCTTTCTGATCTGACTTGCTAATTCTTCATCAACAAACTCTTTTGTTTTTGTCAGAGATAACCGCTTGCCCTTATAATTCCCGGTTTTTTCTATAAAAATATATGAAGCATGCGGATTTTCCTTGATATTTATGTGCGAACACTTATCCGCCATTAAAAAAATACACCTCTTTTCATCAATAAAATGCGGCTTTGCATACAACGCGGTATCAACCCTCCCATCACTGTTAGAAGTAGCCAATATTCCTATGCCCTCTGTGTTATTAAAATATTCATTTAAACTCATTTTCATTGCCTCCCTTTTTATTTAATGCTCATTCTCAGGATAAGTTGTATCCCGTAATATCTTGGAAATTATTCACAAGCAAGCACAGAGATTGTATCTGCCCTGCTTTTCTACACAACGCATCTAACATTTTTTGCGCAGAGTTTTTTTACTTATATTCCATTATAATACAAAACAGGCACAAAAGATGGTCCTTTCTTGTTTAGGGTTGCAGAAAGAACCTGATTCAACAGATTAAAACAGGATTACACAGATTCGCTCTCCGTCAAACATGTACAGCCGTACAGACACAGTTTATTTTATGTCAGGATGGGGAACAAAAGAAGCCTCATTGCCCATTAGATAATTAGAGTTTCCGTTGTACCCTTGAGGGTTTAGCGCACCTGCGCCCGAAGCCGGATAAGTCGGCGCTGTATGACTGACAACGCATCATATTACCAATCGTATAAATAGGATTCACTGAAAAATGCAAATGTGCCCTCATCTGTCGTCGGTAATTTAAACATAACTCGCTATAAAAATAAGCCCAAAAGTGCACGCTATTTGAATAAAGATGTTAAAAACCTTGCACTTTTTAACAGAAATACATTTCTCAGCGAACCTTGATTACTCAGATTTTAAAATGATTACAGCGATTTTTCCGTCTATAATTAATCCGTGTAATCTTGTCTTCAATCTCTGCGATCAGGGTCTGATGAGTTTTTCAGCAGACTCTAAATAGGAATAGGCATGAAGTGCTACGGCAGCGATAAACTCCTTAGCACGCACGCTGGTGGAATATGCATGTTTGGTTAACACACAAATAAGGATAGCTCCTTTTTTCGTAAACACAATACCCATATCATGGCAGATGCCATTTTCCAGGCCTGTTTTGTGTGCGATAGTAAGGTCAACCGGTAAATATTTGGGGATACGATCATTTGTGCGCGCCAGCTTCAAAATGCCGATACA
The DNA here is from genome assembly GCA_043806135.1 of Candidatus Omnitrophota bacterium. GTDB lineage: Bacteria > Omnitrophota > Gorgyraeia > B26-G9 > B26-G9 > JAGLQQ01. The sequence continues at coordinate 8,952 of JAZDHG010000018.1, read as the reverse complement.
TTGCTCTGAAACATATTTATTCCCGAGCTCCCTCCTATGCATCTTTTCCAATAACAGCGCCATGTCTTCAGCTGTCGTATAATTCTCAATACCTTTATCCCGGGATTGATAATCAGCAATTTTTCTCGATAAATCCGTATTTTTTAACCCGAAATTTTTGAACGCGCTATTAAGATAACTGATGCCCGTCAGACTCGTAACAATATTTGCAGCCGTGTTATCACTATCATAAATCATAAGGCCGAGGAGTCTTTCAACGCTGAATGTAGTCCCTGCGGGCATATTTTTTAATATTCCCGATCCGCTCAATTTATCCGTTGATTTAAGCGTAATAGTTTCACCAAGATTAAGCTTTCCCTGATCAGCCGCTAAAAAGCATGCCGCCAAAATCGGAACTTTCGCCAGACTTGCTGAAGGAAAACGCCTTGTCTTCTCATAAGAAAATTCCCATCCGGCGCTCAGATCCTTAATAACAATACCCGCTTCACCTTCAAAAGCGCTTATTTCACTTTCAATACGCAGCTGTAATTTCTGCCACGCAGCTTTTCTTAAGTCATAAAGTCTCTGCTCTTGTGCGGTTTTTTGACAATAGGCATAATACTGACGGGAGAAATACCCTCCTACAGCGCAAAGGATAATTATTACCAAAAAGAAAACAGAAAATTTTATTTTCACTTTTTATAAATAACTGCTTAACGCGGCTGATGTCTTTCCCCCTACTACCCCGTCAGGCGTAAGCCCTTTTGATCTCTGGAATGATACGATCGCCTCTTTTGTCTTAGAGCCGATCTTTCCGTCAACAGGACCTTGGTAAAAACCGGCGTTCTTGAGCGCCTGTTGGAGCTGCTTGGGGCTTAATTGCGCTGCAGATTGAGATAAATAGGCTTGCAATAGCGCTAATGTTCTTTTCCCCACGACCCCGTCAGGCGTAAGCCCCTTTGATCTCTGAAATGATACGATCGCCTCTTTTGTCTTAGAGCCGATCTTTCCGTCAACAGGACCTTGGTAAAAACCGGCGTTCTTGAGCGCCTGTTGGAGCTGCTTGGGGCTTAACAGCGCTAGTGTTTTAGATGATGTTTTCTTAACCGGCTTTTTATACGATACATCCTTGTCCTCATATTGCTGAGAATATTCTACCTTCTGGTATCCTGCTGCCGTCCGTTGACTGGCAAGCGGTTGGGGAAGAACAGTCTCTTTTTTCGAGGCCGTCGCACATCCGGACAAAGCGAAAGCAAGAAAAATATATAAATATATTCCTACATGCCTGCTGCCTATTTTGTTTTGTATTTTATCTACAGCTATTTTGTCATAACCCATCATTTTTCCCTCCGTAGGATTGGGGATAAAACCTTATTTACTCAATAGGGATCATTATCTTTTTTCCCGGCTTAAGCTTATTGGGGTCTTTGATGACATCCTTATTTAATTCATAGAGATACTTCCAGCGATGGGCTTTGCCCAATTGTTCCTGGGCAATCTTGGAAAGAGTGTCTCCCTTTTTGATCACATATTCCCTTGAGTCAACCCTCACTTCGCCTTCTATTTTCTTTTCTTCTTCAACCAGATACTTGCCTTCGCCGATCTTTTCTGCGTCTAGACGCGGTGATCCCCCGGAGTAGGGAATCATCACCTCTTCAACCTCAGCGATCACAAAATGCGCGTTCCTGTCTTTCTGCATACCCACTAAATCGGCCAGCGGAGCCGCCGCATCAAGTTTCCCGCGGCTTATAATACGGATCGATTCTTCGGGGATACCGTTTTCTCTCATATAGTTCTGTACTGTTTCCGCCCGGCGCCTTCCCAGCTTTTCGTTATACTTTTCTGATCCTCTCTGGTCGCAATTACCGGTGATCAATATATCAGCCTGGGGATTTTTGCGCAAGTCCATGACCGTATCTTCAAGTATCACGGCTGCATCATCCCGCATTCCCGCGCTGTCATAATCAAAATATATTTTTACATTCTTGATTATTTTCTTGATCAGTAACGACGGCCTTAACTCCTGAGGCTCCGGAGGCGGCAGTTCTTCTTCTTTATAATCAAAAATTATTTTATAAACATACACATACCCGCGGTTTCCCCACGGCCGTGCCGCCCCTGGTTCTGTCGGCCACCACCAGTATCCCTCACGTTCAGAATCTTTCTTAGGTCCGGGAGTCGAATCAGTCGGCCACCATTCAAAATCCTTCTGCATTTCCTCCAGCTGTTGTCTCTTGCTCTCCTCCCGTGATAGGTTCTGCGAATAAATCGGTAAGCACAAAGAAAAAACCAATAATAGTGCGGTAATACCTACCCCTGTTTTTTTGAATACCATGAAGTTCCCTCCTTAATGTAATAAAAAACCATTTGATTTTATTTCAGACGGCAGCCCTTATTTCTCACACTCTTTAGCAAAAAAAATACTCTGCTTATTATTACCTCTTTAAATTATATAATGGGGGTGATCACAAACTGCTATTCCTGCTATGCGCGGCATGAGAAAAATATATCATCAAAGAGCGGGGCTGTCAATAAAAATAGGATATATTGTAAATGCTCAGTAAATATTTACGAATCTTAATGCATTCAAGAGCTGGGTCACGGATTAGAACAACGGATTGCCATGGATGGTGTTATCCGCTGTTCTCACTCGGAGTCCTGCCACGAAGGAGGGACAATAATGCCGCAGGATTATCTTCAAAGCCCAATGCAGCGAGCCTCGCCATGCTTTTCGGCGGGAGTGAAAAGAGCTTTCTCAGATCTTGGCGCCTTTTTACAGCTGTTTGCATTGTGCTTTAACCAAATTTTTCAGGTGTTTAATTACTGAATTATTGAGCTGGTACATGTGTCCCTATATTTTAAACCAGCTTCTCGTTTTCAGGCAGATCTTTACAAGCATCAGCATAACCGGCACTTCGATTAAAACTCCGACTACCGTGGCAAGAGAAGCACCTGAAGATAATCCGAAAAGGATGGTTGATGTCGCGATCGCAACTTCAAAATGATTGCTGGCCCCGATCAATGCCGAAGGCGCCGCGTCCTGATAAGACATTTTTAGCCATCTGGCTATAGCGTATGTTATGCCGAAAATAAGGCAGGTCTGGATAAAAAGCGGTATGGCTATCAAAAAGATAACCTGCGGCTGATTGATGATCAGTTCCCCTTTAAAAGAAAACAGCAATATAAGCGTAAGAAGCAAAGCGCTTATGGATACCGGGGTCAGATAATGCAGAAATTCCCCCTCAAACCATTTAATCCCTTTCTTAGCGATGATCCATTTGCGTGATTGATATCCTAAAAGAAGAGGCAAACCCACGTAAATTATAACGGACAAGACTATGGTCTGCCACGGAATAGGCATCTGGTTTACGCCCAGGAGCCATCCGCCTAAAGGGGCATAAAGAACAAGCATGGTCAGCGAATTGATGGCCACCATGACCAGGGTATGGCCGTCATTGCCCCGGGATAAATGCCCCCAGATGAGCACCATTGCCGTACAAGGGGCAATGCCAAGTAAAATACAGCCGGCAATATAGGACCGGAACAGCTCTACTTCCTGGCCGTTTTTAATAATCTCCGTACCCGGCAGCCAGCCTTTAAATAATACGCCCAGAAAAAGCCAGGCTATAGCCAGCATTGTAAACGGCTTAATACACCAGTTAACAAAAAGGGTTAAGACGACCGGTTTAGGTGTTTTGCCTGCCTTTATTACCTCGGCAAAATCGATCTTGACCATGATCGGATACATCATGAAAAAAAGGCAAACAGCGATCGGGATCGAGACCTGATATAGAGAGAATTTATCCAGGGTCAGAGCGATCTGGGGGAATAATTTGCCCAAAAGAATACCAAGACCGATACATCCGATTACCCATAATGTTAAATATTTTTCAAAAAAACTTAATTTTCTTTCTTCATGTATGACCCGTTCCATAAACGCTCCTTTATTTATGATTGCAGTCTGCCTGCGATATGCACCCAGATAAAATAGCGGCATTCTTAATTAATTTGAATAAATTTCTATAAGTTGATAATTTGTATGTTATTAAAACAAATTAAGAATGCCCCATGTAATCGGATTTTTAATCGGTGCAATCAGGTTCTTTCGTTCAACTTAAAAAAGAAAGAACCATAAAATATAAACCGACCAGTATAAAAATAATACCGGTTATCTTTCTCGTATACTTTTCAAGGGCCGTCATCTTATTGAACCAGCGTGCTATAGTAGAAACACCGAAAGCTATTCCAAGAGAAAAGGCCAACACAGGCAACCCTGTACCTATCCCATATATAAACGGCAATATGCTTCCATAAGTATTATTTAAAGATAACGGAATCAAGCTTCCGAAAAAAAGCGCCGCGGATATCGGACAAAACGCAAGAGCAAACAGAAACCCCAGGGCAAAAGATCCTTTTAAACCCGAATCAGCCAGAGACTCCTGTCTTTTTTTTGAAATCGCTAGGCCTGAAAAATTAAAACGAATAATATCAATCAAAAACAATCCGACAAAAACAAGAATAGGGCCTAAAATCCTGTTCATATATTTCTGGAGAAAATTCGCTGTAAAAGGAATGCTTACAAGCGATGCAATAATGATCATGCCCAGAACGGCGTACGCGGTCATTCTTCCTAAAGTATAAGTTATCCCGGCAAAAAGCACTGCCTTGGGATGGTTGATCTTCTTTGAAAGAAAAGATACAGCTGCTATGTTTGTCGCCATTGGACAGGGGCTTATGGAAGTAATCACACCAAGTGACAAGGCAGTCCCAAAGACAATCAGGAGTTCGATCATTATTTCTCCTTAATAAAAGCAGTGATCTCGTCTTTTACATAATTGATATATTTTCCCTTATCTCTTACAAGCTGCCATATTTTAGTAAGGTTTTTATATTTTATCTCTTTTCCGTCTTTCACTAATGATAAGACCAAAGATTTTGAATAAAGCTTATAGTCGTCGATAAAATGTTCATTCTCACTCTTCTCGACGTTGACCGCCTTAAAAACAAGTGTTCCCTCACTCAAGTCCTTCCTAAAATTGTTTTCAATCACTTCTTTCGCGTACTGTTCCAAATTGCGGCATGTAGGACAGCGGAAATTTCCGTGAAAATAGTACGCGATAACCCGAGTGCTTTTATCCAACGCATTTTCTTCGGCGGCAGTTCCCGCCGCAGGCAAAGAGAAAACCATGAACATAAGCAAAACAGTTATTATTCTTTTAGCCATTTTTGAATCTCCTGGGATGTCGCTAGTTTTCCCGCAGCCTTTACCTGTCCGTCGATAACCAAAGCCGGGGTTATCATCACCCCGTATGCGGTTATTTTATCCATATCTTCGACCTTAACCACTTCTGCCTTTATGCCGGCTTCTTTAACCGCGTTTTTAGCATTAACATATAGCATTTTACACTTTGTGCAGCCCATACCGAGAATTTCAATTTTCATTTTACACCTCTTTTAAGGGCGGAAACTTTTACACTTGATACTGCGCCTTCAGCATCTTTTAAATCCTCCGGCTTAATATTTGGATTCTGCCTTATAACCTGAACTGTAACATCATTTAACATCGCTTCTACAGGATAACTGCTTTCTTTCATCACATTCACCTCATCAAACCCGGATTCATTTATATAACCTAAATATTGATCCTTCATGATCGCTCCGGCAAGGCATCCGACATAAGCCTCGATCGAGTCTTTAATAATATCCGGTAAATCTTTAACCAGCACTAAATCTGAAATCATCAGCTTACCGTCAGGCTTAAGCACTCTAAACGCTTCTTTAAATACCGTTTTTTTATCAGGAGAAAGATTAATGACACAATTAGAAATAATCACATCTATGGAACTATCATCGACGGGGAGTTTCTCGATTTCGCCTAAACGGAATTCGACGTTGATGTATTTGCCTTTCTTTGCGTTTTCTTTTGCTTTGGCGATCATCTGCGGCGTCATGTCAACACCTATAACACGGCCCCTTCCACCGACTCTTTGTGCCGCAAGAAACACATCGAATCCAGCCCCGCTTCCCAGATCCAACACAACATCCCCTTCTCGCAAAGATGCAAGGGCAACCGGATTACCGCAGCCAAGCCCCAGGTTAGCTCCTTGGGGAACGGAATCCATTTCCTTTTCAGAATAACCTACAGTCTTACTGATATCCTGTGCCAAGCCGGCACTCGAACAACACGAACCAAAAGAACAACAGGATGCATTGCTTTCAGCAATTTTCCCATATCCTTTCTTGACAGCTTTTTTAATATTTTCCGGTTTATTTTTCATATTCTTTGCTCCTTACTTTACTATTGCTCCGAATAAAATTCCACTAAATGCCGCCATGATCACAACCAGGCTCACATAAACCACTGTTTTTTTCGTGCCTAAAATCCCGCGGATAACCAGCATGCTCGGCAGGCTCAATGCAGGGCCGGCCAAAAGCAAGGCCAGTGCAGGCCCCTTGCCCATACCCGCGCCGATAAGCCCTTGTAAAATAGGCACTTCGGTTAAGGTAGCAAAATACATAAAAGCTCCTACGATAGCTGCAAAAAAATTAGCCGATAATGAATTTCCTCCTACCGCTTTGTCGATCATCCACGAGGGTATCAACCCTTCCTGGTGCGGCCGTCCCAACAAAAGTCCTGCGATCAGAACGCCAAAAAAAAGTAAAGGCATGATCTGCTTGGCAAAAGCCCATGTGCTTTGCGTCCATTCCTTAATTTCATTTTTATGAAACCACTTTAAAATCGTTATAACGGTTATACTAAGAAATCCCAAGGCCAGATACCACTTTGCCGCGAATATAGAAATCCATAAACCGCTGTCCCCACTTTGAGGATGTGCCCAGTTAACAAAAACGAGAAAACCGGCCATAGATGCAAAGTAAACAGCATTCTGAAACAAGCTTCTTGTCTCTTTAGCTTCATTCGCAAAAATATCCCCTTCTATTTTTCTTGCGCGCTCTTCCTTAATAAATATAATATGCATCATCAAACCGATAAGCACGCTGAAAAGTATGGCCCCCACTGTTCTGGCCAGGCCAAGCTGCCAGCCAAGTATGCGGGCAGTCATAATTATTGCCAGCATATTAATTGCCGGCCCGGAATAAAGAAAAGCGATAGCCGGCCCCAGACCCGCTCCTCTTTTATAAATACCTGAAAATAAAGGAAGCACTGTGCAGGAACAAACTGCCAGGATTGTGCCGGAAACCGAAGCCACGCTATAGGCAAGAAATTTATTCGCCTTTGTCCCGAAGTATTTAATTACTGAAGCCTGCGAGACAAACACGGATATCGCTCCGGCAATAAAAAACGCCGGCACAAGGCAAAGCAGAACATGCTCTCTTGCGTACCAGCGCACTAAAGCAAGGGCCTCAAAAACAGGATTTCTAAAGGGGAAAAATTCAACCGGCAGATAAAAACACGCAAGAAAAACTGCCAGCATTAATAAAAGCTTATTTTTCTCCCTCATTTGCCCTTTTCTCCCACAATTTTGCAGCAGCCGCCCTCAATCTTTATGGCCTTGATATTTACTAGAGCATCGGCAATTTTTCTATGCGCGGATTCCAATATTCTTGATATAGTAGATCGATGCACTTTCATTTTTTGTGCAATGCTTTCCTGGTCAAGTCCTTCTAAATCAGCCAGCCTTATGGCCTCGAACTCATCAATGGTCATGTTTACGCCAACGAGCTTACCCGCAGGCTTACATTGGGGACGGAAACAGCGTTCACCAGGCTCGCATTTTACCCATCTGATTTTCTTTGGTCTCATAAATTGCTTCCTCTTAAGATAATGCACATATGTGCATTATATATGCATAAAAACCTATTTGTCAAGGACATTATATTTGGTTCTTTCTTGTTTAATGTGGTAAAAGAACCTGATTTCACAGATTAAAATAGGATTACACAGATTCATTCTCCGTCAAAACTAAGCAATCTCTGTAATCTGTTTTTAATCGTTGTAATCATGGGGCATTCTTATTTCCATCTAACTACTTAACTTTTATTGTCTTACAGAAATTATTCCACTTTAAATAAGAATGACCCTTATATTTACAGAACCGATTTGAATCCAAGGCAGGTCTGTCTTTGATATGGGACTGTTGCGAAACACAGTCCTGCGCCGATCAGCACAAATTAAAAACCCAGCCCCTATTATTCATAGGGGCTGGGTTTTTACGCTTAAACTTAGAACTTTACGTTGAAATCCAACTGTCCGATTGTTTTGTCTGAATCAGCGCTGATTTTTGATAAATCGAAATAAGTAAGCCCGATCCCGAAATTCTTAGCCAGCTGATAACTTAAACTAAGTTTCGAGCCTTTTGTGTCCGTACCAATAGGACCCCAGGAAGCATCCCCGAACGCATCCGGGAAGGCATCTGCTTCTAAGCGGGAAAGCTCATAAACGAAATTCCAATCATTTACTTCCTTGAGCTTAGCCATTCCGATTCTAAGGCCTATTCTATAGCCGGATGAATTATCATCCGCTTCTGAGTTCTCCAGCATTTCAGCATAGACTCCAAAAGGAATATCTATCGCATCTAAAACCGACGGAGCGTCTAATTTGATCATCGGATTTAATACCGAGAAATCATTGGCAATCAAGCCGCCTGATGTAGTGTTGCCGCCTCTATCTTCTTGAAGAGTAGCAGCTGAAGTACCTTTATAATTATCAAAAGTATACATAGCCACAGCCAGATCCAGTGTATAGTCATTGTCAAATTTCGTTGTCGCGCCGATCTGAGGAGCAAACAGATTAATATCCTCGTTTGAGCCAGTAGCACTATTATACACATTAAAATATCCCAGCGTAAGTTTAAGGGCTGTGTTCATATCTTCCATTATATTAGAAGTTACGTTAACAGCAATACCCTCAGGCCTTACGTCAGCGCCCCAGGTCAAATCTGAGCACTGGTAGGGGTTTTTCATTTTTCCGGCCAGTAACTGGACATCTTCATACGGAGCATAGCTAGCATA
>JAZDHG010000017.1:0-14841 GCA_043806135.1 Candidatus Omnitrophota bacterium | reverse complement strand
TAAAGGATAAAAACTTTGGAAAAGATATTTCGGGTCACTTGACAAAAATATAATGCCGTCTTCATTGACAAAAAAATACTCCTCAAACTTTTTAAGATACTGTTCATCTATATCAAGCGTTTTTTTTACTACCGCAGCACCGATCACTTTACCTGTTGAGTCTTTAACCGGAACACTTGAGTAATAACCGCGTTCGCCGGATGTCACCTCTAAAGCAAAATAAGAAGCCTTCTTGCCTTTTACCGCTTCTTTAAAATAAGGACGAAACCCGTAATTTTTATTAACAAAACTTTTTGAAGAATTTCTGTTAGATGAGGCGATAGTCAGTCCCTCAAGGTTTATTACATAGCAAGCCAATGATTCCCTCAGGCTGTAACGATCAAGTGTTTCATTGGCATCATTCAAATATTTATAACTTTCTGGTCCCAAAATGTTTATAATATGTCTTGAGTTTCCGAGCTCTTCGGCAATTTGATTAGTCTCCGCTAAACCATTTTTTATATAATCCGCCACTACTGTTGCCGTTATTTTAGCAGTATTCTTAACTTCTATATGCGAAAATTCATGTAAATTTTTCCCAATCAGCAAGCCGCCGCATATAATCATAACAAGAGTAAAGATGCACGCAATAAGATAGCGGTTTTTTTTGAGAACCTTCAAGCTATTTATCTTTTTCATCACTTCTGCCCTTTTTCTTCAGCCAGTTTTTCTTCTAAAAACCTGATAGTCTCTTTTAATTCTTTCATCTTCAGCTCTCTGCCCGTAGAAACAGCATGAAATCGTTCAAGGGTTTTAATCCTGAGATTAATTTCTTCTTTTGCCCTGCGACTCTCGCTGATATCCCTGGCAATATGCACCGCCCCGATAAACTTCCCCTCTTTATCAAAAACAGGAGATACAGTTACAAGAAGAGGTATCCCGCTATTAGGGTCGTTGATTTCCATAGTATGTGTTTTAAAATCTTTTTTTAACATTTCAAAAGGGCAGCCTGTTACCGGCATTTTATTTTCATGCACCAGTTCATAGCATTTTTTACCTATTATTTCTTCCGCATCAAGGCCAAAGGCCTGCGCAAATGTTTTATTTGCGCGAAGGATAGTATTATTATTATCGAGTATAGAAATAACCTCCGGGAGAGCATCAAAGGTGCTGCTCCATTGATCGGCTGAGATCTTTAACTGATCTTCTGTTTTTTTCTTCTCTGTGATATCTATCGCAGTAAAAATCGCCCCTTCTTCCGGGGCATTCCTATTTAAATATACTGCCGTAAGCATAACTTCAAGCACATCCCCATTCTTGCAGACCATACGGGTTTCCAGCGTCTCTTTTTCTTCTTCTCCCATATGCCCGTATAAGACTATTCCAACACGGTTATACTCTTGTTCACTGGGATAAAGCATCCGCGCATTCTGCCCTTTAAATTCTTCCGCTGAATAGCCCAGCATGTTTGCAAACTCTGGGTTTGTCCATTGCAATATGCGCTTGCGGACAAGTCCTATGCCTAGGGGAGCCGCCTGAATAATATTTTCCAAAAGCTGTCTGTTTTTTTTGCATTCTGCTATTTCTTTCTGCAAAAATTCGACTTCTTCAATCAGTTGCTCTTTTGTTTTCTCTTGCGGCACTATTATCACCCTTCCCTTGTTTTTGCTGATCAGTAAGATTCCCCTTTATCACAATTTTCTCCAGGAAACAACCTGCATAATAGAACTGGGTTGAATAACTTCCCTGATAGAGTCCATATACGGCTGATGATATTCTATAGTGATATTACCGTTAAGGCGCACCCCGTCGGTTCCTGACCACACGCCGCCAAGAACATTCAATCCGCCGCCGCCGCCATTAACCCGAAATTGTCCGGTGCTGTATACACAGCCGTCTATCTGGCCGTTACCGTTGATTATGGTTTCAGATGTATCAGAAGGATTTGTCGTAACATCACCGACGACCAGAAAAAAACCGCCGATTGTTCCGATATTTCCATTCAGGATAAGATCGGTTTCGACATAAACCACATTGGGGATCCAGTTAGCCGGATTAGCATCAGAATCATCAAACCAGAAATCGCCTGGAAACGGCGGATTACCCGCCGCTATTTCCGCGGCGGTATAAACATTATCGCTGCCGTCCGCTTTAATTTGCGCCGCAGCTGCTATTCTAAGTGATTCAAAGTCAAGTTTTACCAAAGGAGAAATCGATATATCATTGGTTGTTGTGCCTGTAAAATTAGCCGGCTCAAGCGTTGACGGCTGTAAAGATCCTCCATGGATAATATTTCCTTCAATATCATAGGCGTTCCCGTTTATCCTTACATTTCCCGCAGTATAAATAGCGTTTTCCCAGAAAGAATTCGGCAGGTCCTTTTTTGCGATATACGCCTCCAGATGTTCCGTGGCCTCTGCCTGTGCCTGAGAAGGAACATAGCCCCAGCTTTCTACCCGCCATTTCTTATTCGGCTGTAAGGTAGTAATAGAATAAGTATATTCACCCTGCTGGCTTCCGCCGATTGCACTTAAAGCCACATTAGCCTCACCAATGGTGCTCGATGGTAATTTAGCTATCCCTTTATCTAAGGCCGCTTCCGCGCAGTAGAAAGAAAGTAATCTCTGTTTATAATTTGCAGCGATCTTTGCTTCCCAGATATTTTTGTAAACAAATATTCCCAAGAATACAAGAAGCACGGTAATGACCATATAGACCGCTATTAATAAAAGTCCTTTTCTGTTTTCGATCATAATATTTTCCCTTTCTAAAAAAATTATTACGGCTGTCTGAATTTCACCTTATTGCGCAATGTCGTGGATATCTCCATACCCTGTTCCCTTAGCCTGATAATATCTTTAGCCAGAAATAATGTGATATCTACATTACCTACATTTTTAACAAAATTCACTCCGTAATTCAAAATCCCGTCCTGATTATCCACAGGGTCATTTGCCGTGCCGTCATTTTCATTGGCATCGAGTACATTGTTGTTATTGGCATCTTCAGACCTCAAATAGTTTGCCAATACTCTTCCTCCCGTTCTGTCTATAGAAATAACTGTAGATCCGTCATTAGCAATAAAATTCAATGTTGTTGTACTTACGGAAAGCAAAGTAAACGGGAATATATTCGCATTGCTGTAATTAGTCCCAAAGTTTTCGTAACGCCGCAACTGCATTATGTCCGGGCTGGGTGCATATAAGCAATAGACCACCAAAGACCGCCAAGTAACAGCGTTATTTGCGTCAAGATGCACATAGTTGTTTGTCAGGCTGCCGTCCTCTCCGGCATCGGCATTACTGCCGCGGGCGCAAGCGAACCACAGGCCCTGTGTATACTGGCCGTTTATCGGATCAATAAATGTAAATGTTTCCGTATCACCGCTTGAGGCCTCAACCAGTTCATTAAACATTTCATTCATGGCTTTTCGCGCATTGATATATAGATCGGCCTGAGCCCCGGAAATTATCCAGGTACTTCGTGAAGAGGATAATAGAGCCGTCAGTGCTACGATAATGAATACGGAAATAACGCTTACAATTAAAATTTCCAGAAGAGAAACAGCTTTTTTTGATCTTAACCCGGATTTTTCATGGTACCGTCGTAACGAGCATGCAGAGTGTCGTGCAGATGCAAAGTGTCGTGCAGATACAAGGCGCGCAACTGAAGCTCTCAAAGACGTACTCTCTGCGGTACGTCGAGAAAGCTGAGAGAGCGTAACGCCGTAGATGTACGGCAATTTGCGTGCGTAGTAGACTATACTGTGAAATTTTCGGGTTTGGAATCTATTCATTTTTCATCCGTTTGTTAACCAGCCATTATCTAGCAGTCAAAAGCGTAGTCAACTGCTCTGTAAACATTCTGCCGCCTTTGCCCTGCCAGGTCACGGTAATCGTTACCTGTATCGGGTCTGAGGCTAGATTTAAATAATCAACCCGGATTGTCTCCTGATTGAGATTATTAAACCCGGCAGCCGTACCTCCATTAGGGTATAAAAATGTCAGGTTTACGGCATTAAAAGGGTCTATATTGCGCATATTCTCGAGCACAGAACGCGCGTCGTTAATAGCCACCACAGAACTGCTCAGCTGCTCTAAAAGAGTAAGGCTTATCCCGTTTACGCTCAGGAATCCGGCGATCATGCCCCCAAGCAATAAGATCACGACCATTATCTCAACCAAGGTCAAGCCTCTCCTGCATCCTGAAAACTCACGCTTTGGTCTCATCAGACATCGTTTTCCTTTTTTCTAATCAGTAAAACCGGATCTCAAGCATTATTTGGTAGAACAGGCACAATAATCAGCGCCGTTGTTCCTTCCCGCGGTTTACTTTCAAACTTAAGTTCTCCGCCCGCGTCATGGACCAGGCTATAGCAGACAGCAAGGCCAAGCCCTGTCCCTTTTTCCTTGGTCGTAAAAAAAGGCTGGAAAATATTTGCCATAACCTTCTCATCCATACCCTTGCCTGAGTCTTTTACTTTTATTTTCACCCGGCTGCCTTCAGTCAGTGTAATGACCTCTATCTTCCCTTTTTCCGGAAGTATCGCGTCCCGGGCATTTGTCAAAAGATTCATGAGCACCTCTTGTAATTGCTTAGAGTCAAAGGATATTAACGGCAGGCCTGGGGTATAGCTGCGGTTAATAGTAACCCCATCCAAGCTGAACTGGTGCTCGAGCAGTTTTACCGTTTCCTCTATTACCACATTAGCATCAGTATCGGCTTTTGTCTTTTTAGACGGCTTGGAAAATTTAAGCAGGCGGTTAATAATATCCTTTGCCCGCTGGCATTCTTTAAAAACAACCTCAAGGTTCTTCTTTACTTCTTCATTTTCAAAAGGTTCCATTAAAGCAATCTGCGCGTTTCCGGAGATTATCATCAGGGGATTATTTACTTCATGTGCCATGGCCGCAACAAATTTCCCGAGCTGGGTAAGCCGCTGCACATTTTCCATCTCTTTCCGGCTGGAAATATCGCGCATAATAGACTGCGCTCCCACGATTTTGTTTGCTTTTAAAATTGGATTATTGCAGTATTCAATAGATAGCCCACCCTTAGGGGTTACCATTTCCATTTCCCCCTTGGCAATAATGCCTGCTTTTATTTTTTCAAGGTCATCAATAGCCTGCTGTTGATTTTTTGGAGAGATAAAAACCAATATATTTTTATTAATCAGGTCTTCCTTTCTAAACCCGTATTCTCTCACTATTTTATTTACCGCCGTGATCCTGCCCTCTAAATTAACCAGCATTATTAGATCTCTCGCGTTTTCAAAGAGATCCTTGAACCTTTCTTCGCTTTCACGCAAAGTGTTTTCCATGCGTTTGCGCTCTACAATCTCTTCATTAAGCCTGTTCACGGATGTGGTCGTTCTTTTTAAATCAACGATCATCTTTTTAAAAGATGCGGCCAGTGCCCCTACTTCTCCCTTTCGGGAGTCAATATCTATATTAACATCCATATTCCCCTTGCCGATGAGAGCTACCGCATCCTGCAGCTTTTTTATAGGATTAAATATTGAGCTGGCTATGAAAAATCCGATGATTAGCGCCAGACACAGTCCTAAAACTGAAATAAACATTATTGTCCGCTTAATCCGCGTGATCATCTTGAATATATTCGATGTCTTATGCTCCACTAAAATAATCCAGTCAAGGCCTTTATGATTACCGAAGTTTTTAGATCTTGCGTATGCAAACAGGACTTCTTCTCCGGGAACATCGCTTTTCATAATGTGATACCCGCTTTTCTCACTTACCATATCCGATAACTTTTTATCTGTTTCATTTTTTAAGGTTATTTGTTTTTCTGAAGAATATATCGTTTTGCTGTCTGCCGTAAGCAGACTATATTTCGGAGCATAAGCCTTTTTATTTTTCTCAATACTCAAACCTGAGGTTAATGATTCTTTTAAACTCTCAACAGTCTTGATCACTTCCGCAATATCCCATATCACATGCATTACGCCCAGGAATTCTCCTTCTTCATCTTTGATCTTAATACTTATATCAGTCGAATAAACGTTTAAATCTTTATCATACGACACATCTCCCACCCAAAGGTCATTATCCCTTGCTTTATCCACCAATTTTTATCGCCGTAATAGTAGTTAGGTGTTATTTTTGTAAGCGCGATAGTACCGCCATATTTATTAGTGATAAAGATATTACTTGAGAGATTAAGCCCGCTGATTAACTGGTGAAATGCCATTCTCTCTTTAAGTTTAACTGAAGCGGGATTATTTATAAGTTTTCTGATCGAGTTGGTCAGGTTTAATTCCATGACAAAAACCCATACCTCTTCCTCTTTATCGATAAATTTCTGTATATCAGTGATCTGGTCAAAGCTCTGATTTGATTCTTTAGCAAGGTTCTGCACCAAAGGATCCTTTGCCAGCATTTGGAAATCAGTAATGTAACGGGAAAAAGCCCTGTCTATATCATTTAACGATACCTCTGCCAGTAAAATATATTTTTCGGCAATAACCTGCTCTAATGCCTTTTGGCTTGTATTGGTGGCAACCATTCCGACAATAAGAACTAAAGAAGAGATCATTAAAAAAGCCACCGACAATTTAGCAAATAATTTCATGAAAACTCCTTGAATCAGCGGCGGATATATTTCGGAAAGTAAATACCGGAGATGCCTGCGTTATTAATACCCTGGGCGGTATTTGCGGAAGATTTTTCATCAATGCAGCGCAGCTATTTAACGCGTTTCCGATAACTCTTGTTCCATTGTTTCCCTTAAATAAAGCTTTGCTCAGCCATTGCAAGATGAAACCTCCCTCTTATCATATCACTACGAATAAAACTATGTATTATAATGCTATAATTATACCACTTTAAAGAGCTTAAGTATTGTTTTTTTCAATTAACATCAATCTCTGTTAAAATCAGGTTCTTTCTTGTTTAAGTTGAACGAAAGAACCTGATTACACCGATTAAAAGCCCGATTACACTGATTTACCCCGTTAGAGAAAGCCACCGTCGGCGCAAACCGTTAGAGGGCAAAGTTCTCTAACGGGGTATACTAACGGAAATCAATTTTTGTAATCTTTTAACAAAATACTACTTTTAATAATCGTTATAATCTGGTATAATCCAGCTTATGTATGAGGATTATACCAGGAGGAATGTCATGAAAAAAATTTATATTTTAATGTTTATAATCACGCTGTTATCCTGCAATGCTTATGTTCAGGCAGCACAGGTGGGATCCATGATAAGTGTTCCGCTTGACATCGTGGAAGCCGACCGCTTAAGCATTAATGCTGAAGGCAGTATTGTCAGTGAGATCAATCTTGATACAAAAAACGGTATCAGCAACTCAGTTGATGAAAGCACACAGATAGGCCTTAAAATATCCTACGGGATAACTGAAGGAGTTAGTTTTTATGCTAAATTGGGTATGGCTGACTGGTCGATTACAAACAGCACGCCTATGACCACAGAATACGAAAACGCTCCTTACTACGGCGGCGGTATCAGCTATGTGTACCGGTCCGAATCAAACATTCTTGTCGGCGGAGATATCCAGTATATCATGCAGTCCGGTGTTGATGTTGATTCTATCACTTACAGCAACACCGCAGCCGCAAACATAACCGGCCTTGAAGGTGATTTTAACACCATGCAGATATCTGTGCTTCTGGGTTACGATCTTGAGTTAAGTGAAGATATGCGCATTGTTCCTTATGGCGGGCTTACATACAGCAAATTCGAGTATGAGTCCGCAGCCGGAAGCTTTACTGCCGGCTCAACAATAAATCAGGCAGCACAAAGTCTTGACAGTGATGATGTTCTTGGCTTTATTGCCGGCCTCAGCCTGAAAATGGGCAGTAATCTTGATATCACCCTTGAAGAGCGCTTTGTGGCTGAATCCGCGTTTTCAATCGGGTTTAACTACAGATTTTAAAGACCGGCTATTCAAACAGCTTTTTATATTTTGCATACCCTTCTTTTTCCAAGTCTTCTTTCGGGATAAACCGCAATGCCGCCGAATTCATGCAATAGCGTTCTCCCGCAGGGGCGGGCCCGTCATTAAAAACATGCCCGAGGTGGGAATCGGCTTTTTTGCTCCTTATTTCCGTTCTCACCGAAAACAATTTCCTGTCTTCTTTTTGAACGATATTATCTTTTTCAAGAGGTTTGGTAAAACTCGGCCATCCGGTTTTGGACTCATATTTATCTTTAGAACTGAACAATGCTTCACCGGAAACGATATCTACATAGATACCATCCTTTTTATTATCCCAGTAAGCGTTATCATATGGCCTCTCTGTTCCGCATTCCTGCGTGACATTATATTGCAAGGGCGTAAGCTCACTGCGCAATTGCGCATTACCCGGCTTATTTAAGTGTGTATCTTCCGGCTTCATTTTTTTCTTTCCCCATATTTTTTCTAAAAAAAAATCCCGGCCGGAACCGGACCGGTAATTTTTATACCTTTTCCGGCTTTTCTTATAATAGTCCTGATGATACTCCTCTGCCTTGTAAAATTTTGCCGCAGGAATTACAGGGGTTACAACCGGCTTATCAAACCTGCCGGATTTCTCCAAATCAGCCTTAGATTTAAGAGCCAGTTTTCTCTGCTCTTCATTGTGATAAAAAACAGCCGAGGTATAATAATGCCCTCTGTCCGCAAACTGGCCCCCGCTGTCAGTCGGGTCTATCTGGCGCCAGAACACATCAAGCAATTGCGCATAGCTGACTTTTGAGGCATCATACTTTATCTGAATTGCCTCCAGATGCCCTTTTTGGGCATAGTTTTCATAATTCGGATCTTCCCCCGTGCCTCCGGTATATCCGCTTATAACTTCGATAACTCCGTCTGTTTTTTCAAAAGGAGCCTCCATGCACCAGAAACAGCCTCCGGCAAAGGTAGCTATTCCCAGATTTTCCTTTGCAAAAGAATTATTTTCGGCCATAACAACCCCCAGTATTAACATCATGACCAGTATTATATATTTACGCATATCCCCGCCTCCCTAGAAAGCATAAAGCCAGGGCCTTCCCTGGCTTTAGCTCAATACGGACAAATTCATTTCACCAAAAAACATTTCTATACACAGGTGATGGAAAATTATTTTGTTCACTATAACTCTTTTTGCATAAACTTGGCTCTGATAAACTTTTTACAATTAGAACCCTATGCTTAATTTCAACTGCACATAACTTTCCAGAGGATAATCATTGCCGTCAAAGGTCCCTTCATCGCTGGAATAAGCGCCGGCAAGGTCAAGATGTATGCCTATCAAATCCAGACCTATCCCGGCTGTATAAACCAGGCCGATATCACTTTCCGCCATATTTTTATATGCACCGGCGCGAAAGGCTAAAAAGCGCAGGAAAAGCCATTCCGCTCCCATAGAAAAATACTGCGCGTCATAGCCGGCAAACATGGTTTCCTGTTTGGTAATATCATAATCAGCTTCTAAAGTAAATCCCTCGTAAGGGATAAAAGCCGCTCCGGCCGTAACTGAGGGATCAAGCGTGACATCGCTGAATTTTCTCCCGGCAACAGTCGGCCCTTCAAATTCCGGAGAATTTATATTGCGGGCGACAAGTCCGAAATTAAGTCTCTTTATCCGGTACATTGCTCCCAGATCAACTCCGAGGGCATCGGATTCTTTATAATTCTTATCCGCATCATCAAGGATATCTCCTGAGTTTTTATTAAAGACCACTACTTCAGTCCCGTAAACAGAACCCTGCATTAACTTGATATTGCCTCCAATAGATAAATTGTCATTCAAGGCCTTTCCATAAGACAGCGGTATCTCAACCAGTCCAAACCCTTCCAGAGATGCTGAAGTAGTATTATCTTCAAGATTTCCCCCTCCAGCCCCAGCCTGCTGCACAACTGAATCAAGAATATCTACTGTCCCCTGCAGATCTGTCTGGCTGACACCTGCCTGGCGCGCTGCAAAGTCAAGGTTTTGAATAGCTGCAAGACTTAAACCAGCAGTTTGAAGTTGTGTTACCTGTGCATCAGTAAATAACGATGTTAGTCCGTCATCTCCAGGCAGAACAATAGCAGCGACATCATCACTGAAATCAGCTGGATCGGCAGAACCGGAAATACCGAGATTCGTAGTATCAACACTAATAACCCTGGCATTTGCCTGCAAAAAACCGTATCCGCCGATAGCAAAATGCCCCATGCCCACAGATCCGCCGGCACTGGCATTGATCGTGATCGCATTGCCGGGTGAATCGATTCTGTTTAAAACTTCGGCGACTTTCATCACGTTTTTCACATCATTGGCGTCTTCCATAGTGTCAGTACTTAGCTCCAGCGTATCAATACTGGAAAGGTCATCAAGCAGTTGTCCCATATTTTCATGCAGTCTGTATCCAATACCCGCATAAGCGCCGACCCGGAAATCCCGCGCGCCCAGATTGTTATTGTCCACAGCGAGTTTTGAATGTTTTATCTTTGTTTTACCTTTTTGGGAAATAGGGTTTTTCTGTTTGGGTTTTTTTGCCTGCTTAGCTGCTTCTTTCTTTTTTGCTTCCTTGGTCTTGCCTTTTACATCATCGCTAAAAGCATCCAGCTCCGACTGCGGTTCTTTATCCATGGCCTGTTCTTCAACCTGCTTTTGATTCTTTTTATCTTCTACAAGAACCCTCTCTCTGTTGCGCAGGGAGAAAAACCCGAACGCCGCCGGATTGTAATACTGCGCGGAATTATCATTTACAGACGCGACATTCGCACCGCCCATGCCCAGAGCCCGCGCGCCGACAAAGAACCGGTCAAAGCAAAAAGCATCCGTCGCGGCAAATAATTGAATCAGACAAAACACGACCAGCAAAACAAACATTACCCTAAAAAGCTTTACAAACATATCCCCTCCTTTAAATGAGCACATTACTTATGGAGCTTCCGCGCGACATAAGTAATCTGTGCGAATTTATGTCCGTGGTGCTGCAGGGTAAATTTTATAAGAATTTACCCTGTGCGCTTTGCACCCGGACGATTTACTTGTTTAAAAATAGTTACTGAGTTATATTACTTAATTAGTTACTAAGGGTTACTAAATGTTACAAACAGTTGCTAATAGGTTACATGCATTTATAATCTTTCTGGAAACTCTTTGTAACCTTTATTAACCTATGGTAACCATTAGTAACATAAAAATAATACTTCTATATTTCCCCATTATTATATAACTCAAGCATGATATTTACAATGCTCGGATCAAAATAAGTGCCCTTATGTTTTATGAGTTCAGCAATAATATCTTCCTTGGGCAAAGATGACCGGTAGGGCCGGTCCAGGATCATCGCGTCATACGCGTCGGCAACGCGGATAATTCGGGCAAAAAGGTGGATATCTTCTTTTTTCTGATGAGCAGGATAGCCTGTGCCGTCATAATTTTCATGATGGTGCAGAATACCCGCGCAGATATCATCGCCCAGCCACTCCCGCATCGGGCTTACAATATTCAGCCCGTTTATAGGATGCTCCCGGATAATGTCCCATTCTTTCGGCCCTAAAGGTTCTTTTTTCAATAAAATCGTATCCGAGATCCCGATCTTGCCCACATCATGCAGCTGGGCTGCCCATTTTAGATTAGACAGGCCGTTGGGATAATGGCGCAGCAGTTTTTCAAGCTGCTTTCCGATAAGCTGAGAATATTCGGCTACCCTGTCTGTATGGCCGCGGGTATAGCTGTCTTTGGCTTCAATGGCTGTGATCAAGATATTTTGAGAGGCGACAATAAGCTGTATCTTTTCATCTTTGAGCCTGAAACCCTGTATAGTCCGCCCAACATGGCTTGATAGTGATAAAAACAGCTCCAGATCATCTCTTGTTATCGTCGTAGTGGCCGTTAATTTCCGGCCCAAATTTACCAGGGCCAAAAGCTTGTCCTCGCAAAAACAGGGTATGGTGATCTCCGCGCCAAGGCGCTGCATTTCATCGGTAATACTGGTAATAAAGTCCATTTCTTCCAAAGTCGCCGCCTTGGTCTCCAAATAGTATTTCAATTCACTGCAGACCAGCGGCTTGCGAGTCCTTAATATCTCAACTACAAGCGGATGGTCCTGCAGCAGTTTAATGCCGATCGGGATTTTCTTTCTATTTTTTGTTCTGGTCAGGTCCTTGATCAATACAAATCCCATTGTACTGTCTTCCCAGGCCATAACTCCCACATAATCCAGGCGCACCCAGCTGCTCAGGTCCCGGATAAGATAGCTCAACAGTTCTTTCATATTACGTACACGTGAGAAACGTTCTGCCTGTCTTTTAAGAAGATATCTGTAAGAAAACTGCTTGGAAAGCTCCTGTTCTTCTGATTCTCTGACAATTGCGATCAGCCTGAACAAGCTGAACCCGATCAAAAAAGAAATAGAAACAGGGAAAAATACCCACTTTTCTCCCCAGATCCTAACCAGATTAGGCTGCAGATAAAATGATGCTATATAGATAAATATCGCTCCGGCAATTGCCAGAAAGGTTATTATCGATACCCGCTTTAAGATCACATTGATATCCAGAATGCGGTAGCGGACAATGGCATATGCCGTTGATGCGATAAAAAACATCATGGGAATAAACCCCAGCGGGAAAGGAACACTTATTTTATAACTCGGCAGGAAATCCACTATAGCCAAAGCCGATATCGCATAGCATACAAAAATAAACCTGCGGCGCTGTTTTTCAAAAGACGAAACAGCATTCCTGTAGCCCGAGTTAAAATTAAAAGAGGCAAGCAGCAAAGGTATAAACCATAACATCAGATATATCTTGTGGCTGGGTCCGACCACCAGATGTGACCCCCAGCCTGTCGCATATGATCCGGTTATAAAATCATTGCGCAGCAGAAAAAACATAAGAAAAACGCTCAATAAATATATCAGCGGAACAAGATTCTCTCTTTTTTTTATTTTATTGAATTCTACAGAGAAATGATAATAAAAAGACGGAATAAAACTTACCCCGATATAAAGCACTCTGCCCCAGAAGACAGTGTCATAGTCTGATCTTGAGGCCCAGCTTAAAACATTTCCAAACTGCCAGATAACAACACTAAGGCAAAGCATAAAAAAACTGCGGCTTAATTCAGAAGACCTGTTCTGAGATAACACGAAAAGACCGAGAAAAAGAGTGCCTAATCCGGTCAAAAAGGACGGCAGATGAAAAATAGTTATGTCCATAAATTATTCCCTGCTATAAAAATTTCCTATTTTCCCTTAGTTCTTTCCTTATCGCTTTTGCTTATGCCGCGTTTTCAGGACATGTAATTTTATGTTATATTTCATTGTATATCCAGAGATGGACTTGCGCAAGTTAATTTCTAAGCGGAAGCTGCCCATTTTTCTCCACACACAAATTATCACAGATTTAAAAACAAATGAAGCTCACCCGGGCTAAAGCCCGGGGTTTCTGAGCGGAATCCCGCAGAGTTGCTTTCATCCCCAGCTTAAAAGCTGGGGTTTTCAAAGCATGCGGGATAACCACAGATTTATCGGCAACTATTCAATTTCTTATAACTAAGATTTTAAGTCAGCATAATTTGCTAATATTGTTTACACCTAAACTTTTCCCAAGAACATCAGGATACCGACAATAATAAACAATGACGCTCCCGCATAACGCACTAAATCGGGCCGCAGGAACTCACCCAGCACCTTGCCGAGTGAAACCGTGATCAGGGTTACCAGGGCAAATGCGCACACTGAAGCAGAAAAAACACAAAACCATGATTTTGACTTTGCCGCAAGACTTAAGTTCGCAAGCTGTGTTTTATCTCCCAATTCCGCGAGAAATATTGTCCCGAAAGTAGCAAAAAATATTTTCCAATCCATAAAAACCCCTTTCTTTCTCTTATGGAACCCCCTACGGGCTAAGGCCCGTGGTCTTTAGTTTAAAATAAAAAGTCTACATATTCAAAAACCTCTTTGATATAAAACCAGAATAAAACATGTAAATTCCACTCATAATACTTTTATTAATAAAAGCCTTGACGCGTTTTCCTTTTTTTAAATTCCTCTTCAATCTTGCGCAGTACTTCCTGTTTGCGGTTTATCCAGTTAGGTGCAATAAGCACATCCTCCCGGGCATTGGAAACAAGCCGCATGATCACACACTCAGGACTGAGCCTTTCCAGGAAATCACAGGCAATTTCCACATAATCTTCTTCCGATAATAAAGATATCTTTCCCTGTCCGTACATGCGGGCAATTTCTGTATCACTTAAAACATGAAATGTATGCAGCTTTACGCCGCCAAGCCCCAGTTCTGTCAATGCCTTTGCTGTTTGAATCATATCCTGCCTTGTTTCATGCGGCAGTCCGAGGATAACATGCGCCGCTGTTTTTATTTTCCGTCCTGCCGTTAATTCGACAGCGTGCTGGAACTGCTTAAATGTATGTTTGCGGTTTAAAAATTCAAGCGTCTTATCATGTATGGTCTGCAGGCCGTATTCTATCCAAACATCATATTTATCTTTATATTCACTTATCAAATCCAGCTTCTGTTCATCAATGCAGTCCGGTCTGGTAGAGATAAACAGCCCTACAAACTCAGGATATTTTTTTATTTTATCATATATAACGCGCAGCTTTTCCACAGGGGCATGGGTATTTGAGGCATTTTGAAAGTAGGCGATAAATTTTTCTGTTTTAAAACGCTTTTTAAAAAAAGAAATCGATGTTTGTATCTGCGCATCAAGTGAAACTTGAGGATCGTCAAAGTTTACAAATCCCTTTTCATTGCAGAAATAACAGCCCTCAAACCCGAAAGTCCCGTCCCGGTTAGGACAATTAAGCCCGGCATTCAGACTGATACGCTGCACCCGGCTTTTGAATTTTTTCTTGAGATAACTGTTAAAAGAATAATAGAATCGGCTCATTT
>JAZDHG010000016.1:0-124146 GCA_043806135.1 Candidatus Omnitrophota bacterium | reverse complement strand
TAAGTATTTTTTTCATTCACCTGCAATCCTGCATCATCAAGACACAGCTTTGCTGCAGATAATAAAAGCAATGTCGCCCTGTCTAAATCCATCAACCGCTTTTCTTCTAAGATGGCATGCGGATCAAATCCGCTTACTTCTCCGCCTAATTTAACTTTTAGCGAGCTTGTGTCAAAAAGAGTTATCGGTTTTATCCCTGACTTTCCGGCAAAGAGGTTCTTCCAAAACTCATTTTTTCCTATTCCGATAGGAGAAACAATTCCTAGTCCTGTTATCACAATCCGTTTTTTTTTCATTTGTTTTTCTCACAAGCCATTAAGGAATACATTGCGCTTTTTAAATGCGTGACAAACAGTTTCTGTCTTTTTACTTCAACCTACATTCCCAGTCCGCCGTCAACTTGAATAACCTGGCCGGTTATGTAATTCGATTCTTCGGTTGACAGAAACAGCGCAACCTTGGCAACCTCATCCACAGTTCCAAATCTTTTAAGCGGAATCTGCGGCATTATCTGCTTTAAATAATCTTCTTTTAAATTTACTGTCATATCCGTTTGAATAAAACCGGGCGCAACTACATTAACCCGCACATTATAAGGAGCAACTTCCTTGGACAGCGACTTGCTGAAAGAAATCATGCCTCCTTTTGAGGCAGAATAATTTGTCTGTCTTGGTATGCCTATAATCCCGCTGAGTGAACTGATATTTATTATATTACCGTATCTTTGCTTGAGGAAAGTAACTATAAAAGACTTGGTCACATTAAAGAGACCGTTCAGATTTGTATTAATAACTTCGTCCCATTCATCCTTACTCATCATCGCCAGCGCCTTATCCTGAGTAATACCGGCATTATTGATGAGAATGTCTATCTTCCCGTATTTATCTAAAATACTTTCTTTCCATTGATCCACTTGGACATGATCTTTTACGTCTATTTTAAATCCTTGGACTTTTGCTTTAACTTTTTTAAGATCTGTTTCAATTTCTTTGGCAAGAACATCATTATTTAGATAAGTAAACAGGACTTGAGCGCCCTCTTTGGCAAAGGTTTCTACAATAGCCCTGCCGATCCCGCGCGTACCGCCGGTAACCACGACAATTTTATCCTTGAGCTTCATTTGCCCTCTTTTTGAAAACAAATTACAACTAAAATGCTGTTTTTGGAGAAAAAATAACCCTGGACATCTAGTTCAGGAGTTTTAAAAAGAGACAAAAAAACCTATTGATAAAAGCTAAACTCCCTTTTAAAGGTCCTATCCATATTTTAAATTACACTTTGTAAACATTATACTTACAAACAATATCTCTGTCAAGCCTATTGATTTTAGAAATTTACACTTTTGCCTAATATAAAATAATATTTTATACGTATTATGAGTTCTATTAAGGGGAAAAGTAAAACAATACCGGGATAGGCCTTTTCGTAAATGCCGATTTCTTAAAAAATGTTTGCAAAAAGATTTATTTAACTATATAGAACGATCAATGTCTATAACCTGCACACTGTCAATTTTCTGCTCAAGATTCACTGATGAAAATGCTTGGACAGATGCAAAAGCAGCCACAAGCCGGGTTCCTATCTGATTAAAGGCAAATTTTTTATTCGGAATAATCTTTACCCATGTGTTTGCATTACTGCTTTTAAATTCCTGAATTGCAGTATGATATCTCCATAATCTTAGAAAATGCTTTCTGGTCTCATCTTTATACTCACCCCGGTCATCGCCTTCAAGCCAACCAATTTTTTGATTCGGGTCAAAATATTTTTGCTCCTGCTCCTTGGGAGTTAATCTTCTCACTTCAAATACTTTAAGTGGTATAGGTCCGTATTTTTTAATCATCTTAAGCACCATTCCTTCTCCCCGACCGTTATAAGCAGCATTTAGCACTGCTGTGCTAAAATATATGTACGGCTTGACGTTATTGCTTGTCGGAACAAACTGCCAATTGCTGCTTTTCGAGTCATACACTAATCCTTTAGATTCAAAGATTCTGGCAAGATTAGTATAACTCAGGTAGGCTACTGTAATGCCCACGCGTCTGCCGTATTCAGGCTCATTAACTCTTTTCCAGTCAATTTGCCGGCTTCCGATCAATTCTACTGCCGTGAGATATTCCTGACGGTATTTACCTTTTTTATCGCCCTGTTTCTTCCATTCAGCCAGCTGCTTATTTATAATTTCTATTGTACCCGGCATAACCTGCATCGGACCTCTGGCGCCCGGGTCTGATTTCACCTTATCCCTAAGGTCAGTTTCTGCCAGATCAAGGGCCATGATCACTTCAACCGGCATTCCTGTTGACTGCAATAGTTTTGCCAGTTTTCGATAAATCACAATACGTTCCTTAGTAAAAAATCTCTCTACATTTTTATAAGCATCTTCAGAACTTAATTTCATTTGACTGTCAATGCGTTTCCACATTGCATCTTTTTCCTGATCAACTTTACTCGGCTTATACGAAGCTGGTGCTTCTTTGACTGCTTCACTTTGACGCAATTTATTTCTTATTTCTTCAAACCTTTTCCTTTCCTCTTTGCTAAGCTTACCTGCCATGGTTTCTGTTACCAAAGATGGAGAGACCACTAAGGCCACAGCTACTATTGCCGAAAGGCCAAGAAACCGTCTTCTGCTCATTGTTTTATCTAACTTGCCTGTGTCACTAAGCACTGCTAAGGAAATATTGAATGCCTGCTGCAGTTCAACAGCACTAACATTAATATGCGGGGATAAATTAGCGGTTTTTGGGCGCAAAGATTCCCCGCAATAAGCACTCTGTGATCCAGACAAAATAACTGCCTGCATAATCACAAGAGCAATTACTTTTGAAAACACTATTTGCCTTTTTTGCCTATTTATAACCACAATTTTCTCCCCAAAATAGCCAATCTACATGTTTTATAATGTATTTAATAAGTATATCATAAAACCGCCCATTTTCCAACATTAAAATATTAATACATATTCTTAAGTATATGTAATAAAACATATTACCTTACAATCATCTTACAACCAATTTCAACCTACGCAGTTGAAATTGGTTATTCTGGGAAGGTCTTTTTTATGGCGGAGAGTTCTTTTTGGTAGGAAATTCTGTCTTTAACAAATTCGCTGTAAGCTGACTGGTCAATGTCTATAATATCTTCAAACCGGCAAATTCTGTCTTCGCCTTTTATCATACCTAAATATTCTTGATAGGAAGACCACAGCCATTTTCCTGGGTCGTCTACTAAGCTTGCTGTTACAGGATTTAGATGAATATATCTTGTCAGATGAAGCAACTGCTCATCATCTTCTACAACAACCCTTTTAAACCTCCCCTCCCACAAAGGCCCCTTTCTATTGTGCTTAATATTGAAATACCTTGTATAACTGTTTAGCACATTATTCATAAAACTCGACATACCTTGTTCTATATTTTCCCGCAAAATTAAATGCAAATGCGTGGGCATTATACAATAAGCAACTATGGTTACCTTATCCGTTCCGTCGGACTTTAAATATTTTCTAACATCTTCCATCTCTTGCTGCAAACAAATGTTATACCTGGAAAAACTAACGGGCCTATTATTTGTTTGAAAAAATTTAAAAGAATGTATTACCCTTAAAAAGTCCTTCTTTTGATTAAAGACCTTAAATCCGGCAATACTTTTTGTCAAAACATGATATGTCTCTATATCCATAAGCTTCTTCCTCTATGAATTAAACATCCAAACCGAATTTCAACCTACGCAGTTGAAATTCGGTTTAAATTTATGAAATGGCTTTGGAGCTGCTGCTCTTAAACAACAGCATCTTACCCATAATCAAAACCTGTAGCTCAGAGATCCGGAGATTGCTTCATCTGCAATAAAACGCGCTTCTAGACTGAGAAACAATCTATCATTGATGGCAATGTCGCCGCCTATAAGCAAGCCGAAATTATCATCTTGTTCCAGCTCAAAAGGTGTAATCGTATAGTACCAAGGCCAGGTATTATATTCCAGCTGATCAGATGAAAAATCTACTCCATTAAATAATATTCCTGTATATGGGATTAGAGTTATGTTATCAGCCACCTTGTATTTCTTACCACAAAAAAAACTCAACTGATATTCGTCAAGATCAGCTTCTCCTTTTTTGGTTATAACTGCCTTTATACTGCCTTCTGTTATTTCCCGCACTTCATTGCCCTGTTGTAAAGCAAACTGAAAATCACCGCCAATTAAAACATCATTCTCAAAGGTGTAAATATACTTAACGCCTCCTCCAAATAAATTAGCTTCGTCGTATTTTAGCTTTGTCCTGCTTCCGTCCGGCCATCTTGTGTCAACTTCTAATTCAGAACTCCCAAATTTAAAATATACATCAAGCTCATTAAATATTCCATACGTAACTTTTCCGGCTAAAGAATTTCTTTCTTCCACTACTCCGGTTATTGCTGCATTGGTTGATGCAGGAGAAACCAAATCCCTATCTCCTGCGCTATTAGATGCAATTGTAAAATCCCACTTACCCTGCCCCACCGTTTTAAGCGGACCGCCTACATATGCGGCAAAAATATTGCCACCAAATAAAAGTACACCAAATACTGCAAAAAATATAATCTTTTTGTTCACAGTACCTCCCTTTCTTATTTATCATACATTATCATGGTGATTCTGCCTGATTCCGTTAAACACAGCGTAAGATCATTAGAGAATTTAATAGCGTTCAATTCGAAATTCAAACTCACAAGTAGTATTCTAGATTAAAATAACCCCTTTTCAACCAAACAAAAGGGGCTATTTTATCCAAGATATTATAATTAAATATGTTATGACTTTTATTACATTTTATCTATTTTGTATTTTGCATCGGCATAAAGCCTGGTTCTTCCAGCCGCTCTTGCGTCGGTGCACTTCTTTCAGGCTGCATCATGCCGGGTGTCTTGCCGCGCAATAACGGCATCATTGCAAACTGACTGATATTATCAAAAAGCATGTAAAAGAAATTACTGCTGTCTCTTAATTTCTGAGCAAATTGTTTCATTTCAAGCTCTTCGTATGTATACAAAAGCATATTGCTGATCTCAACAATTCCAAGTTCCTGGGCAGCATCAACGAGCATCCCGTCAATAATATTATCCACCTCTTCAATAATGATCTCTTTCATATCAACTTCTTTTGGAATACCCTCTAATTTGACGATCAGTTCCCTCAACTCGTTTATCTGAAACTTTCTACCCGGGACTATTCTTAAATAAGGCATCTGCGCATTAAACTGGCTTTGCCGTGATTCGTACTGCGCCAGGCTCTTTGTTAAAATAACCAGCAGCTCGTTAAGATCTTTCAGCATTTTTGGGTTTGGATTGGCAATCGCAGTATTTGAAGCATTTAAAACCAAAGCCATCAAAACCAGTCCGAAACAGATTCTTTTCATATTCCCCCCAGCAACACTTTAATGTTAATATAATTTTTTACAAGTTCATTCCTTGTATCAAATTATTATACCATACTAAATTTTAAAACCAAGATTTTATAGTTTTTTAATGAAATTTTTGCTTTTTCCACAGACGACTCTTGCTTTGACAAAGTCCTTTCTTTCATGCTATACTAATCATCCAAAACCCATTTAAAGGAAACATTATGGCTATTAACAAAGATACCGTAAAATACGTCGCAAAACTGTCCCGCATAGAGCTGGAAGAATCAACCCTTGAAGATTTTACTTTACAGCTGGGCCGGATTTTAACCTATATTGAAAAACTGAACGAACTTGACACGGAAAATACCGCTTCTACCAGCCACGCGCTTGAATTGAGAAATGTGTTCAGAAAAGACATAAACAGCCTGTCTCTTGAAAATCAGGCGGCTTTAAGCAATGCGCCAGAGCAGGAAGACGGCTACTTTAAGGTGCCTAAAATAATATAAAACTTGGGTATTGCGTATAGCGTACTGCGCATAAAAACCTGATTAAAAAGCTACAGAAACAAAAAAACTATTATGGAATTAACTGCTCTAACCGCACATAAACTTTTAAAACTACTATCCGACAATGAAGTCAGCCCGGAGGAAGTTGCCTCTGCTTATTTAAAACGTATCGAAGCAGTAGATAAAAAGCTGAACTCATTTGCCCATATTGACCCGGATGAGGTTATGCGCAAAGCTAAAAAGATAAAAGGCGGCAAGTTAAAGGGGCTGCCTATCGCAGTTAAAGATAATTTTTGTGTAAAAGGACAGCTAACCACCTGCTCTTCCAGGATTCTTAAAGGTTTCAGACCTCCTTATAATGCCACAGTTATTGATAAATTAGAACAGGAAGGCGCGTTAATACTCGGTAAATTAAATATGGATGAATTTGCCTTTGGTTCCTCTTGTGAAACATCCTGTTACGGACCAACCCGTAACCCATGGAATACAGATTATGCTCCCGGCGGTTCAAGCGGCGGATCAGCTGCTTGCGTTGCCGCACGACTGAGCCCCTGGTCATTAGGTTCTGACACAGGCGGCTCTATAAGACAACCTGCTTCTTTATGCGGAGTAGTCGGGCTGAAACCTACTTACGGCAGGGTGTCACGTTACGGTCTGATCGCCTTTGCTTCAAGCCTTGACCAGATCGGTCCTTTAACTCAAAATATTGAAGACTCTGCCCTGCTCATGAATATTATCAGCGGCTATGACCAAAAAGACTCGACCAGTGTAAATATCTCTGTGCCGGATTACTTAAAAAGCTTGACCGGGGATGTTAAAGGAATAAAGATCGGAATACCAAAAGAATATTTTATTTCAGGCATCGACCCTGAGGTTAAAAATGCAGTTAATAAAGCAGTCGCTGTTTTGAAGCACCTCGGCGCAAACGTGGAAGAGATCAGCCTGCCTCATACAGAATATGCTGTAGCAACTTATTATATTGTTGCTCCGGGTGAAGCCAGTTCCAACCTGGCAAGATTTGACGGCATGCATTACGGCCACAGAACAACCAGCTTAAAAAAACATTCAAAGAACGCCCTCATCGATACTTATTCAAAAACCCGCGGTGAAGGTTTTGGGGATGAAGCAAAAAGACGCATTTTACTCGGCACATATGTGCTCTCAAGCGGATATTACGACGCTTATTATTTGAAGGCATTGAAAGTAAGGACAAAGATCGCGGAGGATTTTTCAAAAGCATTTAAAAATTTCGACTGTATTGTCACTCCGACTTCTCCGACCGGAGCTTTTAAGATCGGAGAAAAAACAAACGATCCCCTGTCCATGTACCTGTCGGATATTTTTACAATTTCCGCAAATCTGGCCGGGATCCCGGCGATGTCTGTTCCCTGCGGGTTTATCAGCGGCAATCTCCCTGTGGGGCTGCAGATCCTGGGAAAACCTTTTAATGAGGAAATGCTTTTTAAAGTAGCGCATGCCTACCAACAAACAACTGATTGGCACACACGCATTCCTGCGGGATGCAAGTAGAAAGTAACAAGCAGCGGGAAAAAAGAGCGAAGTCCGATGGACGACCGCTTCGCTGGGACAAGAGACGCAATTTCAAGGAAAAAGTAAAAAGTTAAAAGTAAAAAAACAATAAAATAAGTTATGAGTGACAAGTTACGAGTTACAAGCTAAAGCTTTAATGTATTATTGTGATTTGGTGTTGACAGTATTTGGATGAGAATAACTATTTTTGCGGATTCAAAGGCTGCTGATACATGGATGTGTATAAGCAAACTTTGCCCTCGGAGACAGATATGGATGTCTGTCGAGAATGAGTAAAAATAGTTTTTTTCAGCCACCAACTGACAATATCTTGCATTGTAAATATATCTTCCAAATAATACAGCTTTTAAGCTGATGTTGATTTTTGAAGTAACTCTTAGTAACTATTGGTAACCGATAGTAACCGTGAAAAGGTTGTCATGGAATCTTTAAACGCAATACACAATACGCACAACACAATACGGAACCATTATGCAATATGATACAGTGATCGGACTTGAAGTCCACGTACAATTGGATCTTAACACAAAAGCTTTCTGCGGCTGCGCTATAGAATTCGGGAAACCCGCAAATACACAAACCTGCCCTGTATGCCTTGGGCTGCCGGGCGTATTACCCGTGCTCAATGTTAAGTTTTTGCAATATGCCATGCGTGTTGCCCTGGCTCTGAACTGCACTGTGGCCAATTTTTTAAAATTCGATAGAAAGCATTATTACTACCCTGATCTGCCTAAAAATTACCAGATATCCCAATATGATAAACCGCTTGCATCCGATGGGTACCTGCAAATAAAAACAGAAGCAGGGCAAAAGAAAATCCGCATCCTGCGCGTACACATGGAGGAAGATGCCGGCAAACTTATACATACAAAAGATGCCAGCCTTGTGGACTTAAACCGCACAGGCACTCCGCTGCTAGAAATTGTCACCCAGCCGGACATCAGCTCAGCAGAAGAAGCTTATGCTTATCTCAGCCTGCTTAAAAGCATCTTGAAATATCTGGAAGTTTCTGACTGCGACATGGAAAAAGGCTCTCTTCGCTGCGATGCAAATATATCCTTAAAGCCTCAGGGGCAGAAGACTCTGGGTACAAAAGCAGAAGTGAAAAATATGAACTCGTTCAAAGGCGTACGGGATGCCCTGAATTATGAGATCATCCGCCAGGGGAAAACCCTGCAGCAAGGCGGCACGATCATACAGGAAACCCGGCTCTGGGATGTAGAAAAGCAAAAAACATTCTCCATGCGTGGCAAAGAAGAAGCCCACGATTACAGATATATACCCGATCCGGACCTTGTGCCTTTTGTGATTGAAAAAGAAGCGATCGAAAAAGCCCGCGGCGAATTACCGGAACTTCCTGAGGCAAAAAAGAAGCGTTTAATGAAAGATTACTCACTGAGCGATTATGATGCCGGAATCTTAAGCGCTGACAAACATCTGGCGATTTATTTTGAGGATGCCGCAATAAACTACAAACAGACGAAAATTATATGCAACTGGCTGATAGGCGATATAATGAACTTTTTGAACACTAATAACCTTCCCATAAAGAAATTAAAAGAAGTATTGCCTACAAAAAAATTAGTTGCTATGCTAGAATTGATTGATGATAATACGATCAGCGGCAAAATAGCCAAACAGGTGCTGCCGGAAATGCTGAAAACCGGCAAAGACGTATCGGTGATTATTGAAGAAAGACACTTGAACCAGATCACTGACAGCGCAGAGATCGAATCGGTGATTGTTGAAGTTATTAAGGAAAACGAAACTGCGGTTAAAGAAGTAAAAAGCGGCAAGGATAAAGCATTAATGTTTCTTGTCGGCCAGGTAATGAAAAAAACCCGCGGGCAAGCAAACCCGCAAATAGTAAATTCATTGATCAAAAAAAAACTGGAGGGTTAAAATGTTACAAAAAAAATTCTTTTCAATAATTTTACTTGTTATCTGGATCGGGGTGTTTTCTGCAAATAGTCCCGCGTACGCAAAACCAAACGCACCGGAAGATGATCTGTATCACCAAATCGAGATCTTCTCTGATGCTATAACTGCTATACAGAATGACTATGTTGAAACAATCCCTTCTAAGGACATAATTTACGGAGCCCTGAAAGGAATGCTTTCGTCGCTGGACCCATACAGCCAGTTTATGGACCCGGACACATTTAAGGAGTTACAAGTAGAGACCGAAGGTGAATTCGGAGGCTTAGGCATAGAGATCACCATACGGGATAATCTGCTTACGATAATAACTCCTCTTGACGATACACCTGCATACAAGGCCGGACTTCAAGCTCAAGACCGCATTGTTAGGATCGAAGATAAGATCACCAAAGACATGACCCTTACCGAAGCGGTTAAACTTCTGCGCGGAAAACCAGGCACTGACGTAAAACTGACTATAATGCGCGAATCGGAGGAAAATTTCAAAGAGATCACGGTTACGCGGGATATTATTGCGATTAAAGCGGTAAGAAAAGCCGAGATCTTACAGGACAATATCGGCTATATAAAACTTACTGATTTTTCGGAAAAAACAAAAAGCGACCTTGATCTTGCTCTAGAAAAACTTGCCAAAAGCGGCATGGACAGTCTTATTTTCGATTTAAGGAACAACCCTGGCGGGCTGTTGATCTCGTCTGTTGAAACCGTAAGCGAATTTTTGCCGACCGGAAAACTAATAGTTTACACAAAAGGCCGGGAGAAAAACCAGAATATT
Organism: Candidatus Omnitrophota bacterium; assembly: GCA_043806135.1. Classification (GTDB taxonomy): domain Bacteria; phylum Omnitrophota; class Gorgyraeia; order B26-G9; family B26-G9; genus JAGLQQ01. Next base: position 113,987 of record JAZDHG010000016.1, on the reverse strand, counting down.
GAATACAGAGCCACCGGAAAAACCAACTTCAAAGATATGCCTCTTATAGTCATGATCAACGGCGGATCTGCTTCAGCATCAGAGATCGTGGCCGGCGCCATACAGGATCATAAAAGAGGAATCATCCTGGGGACAAAATCATTCGGTAAAGGATCCGTGCAAACCGTAATCCCTATGCGCGATGGATCGGCATTAAGATTAACCACCGCAAAATATTATACTCCGCTGGGCCGCACGATCAACGAAACAGGAATTACCCCTGATGTAAGCGTAAACGCAGAGCTTCCCCGTGAAAAAAAAGAGGTAAAAAAGGAAAAAAACGTATTCGATAAAATAAAAGAAGAGAACAAGAAAAACAACAAAGACAACGAAAGCGATAAATTACCGGATGGGATGAAAACTGAAGACGGATTTATGCCGGATAAAAATATTAAAGAAAAGGAAGATGGCGAGGAAGAAGAATTCATTAGAGATGACAATCAGCTCCGGGCAGCTATTAATCTCATGAACGGAATAAAGATATATAACTCACTGCAAAAAACAAATTAATTAAAACCGTTTACTTGTCGGCTAAAAACCGTTCAATTCCCTTATAATTAAAATGAACAAAAAGCAGCTTAGTTTCATAATTACTTTCGGCGTTATAAGCCTTATCGCTATAACTGTTTTTATCTTAAGAAAAACAGACTATTCTTACTTAACTAATGAATGCGATAAGATCGCCATGGGCGTTCTCCATAAGCACAAAGTTAATACTAGGGAGCCGCTTAAGACAGCAACCCAGCGCGTTTTTGCTTTTAGAAAAGAGGCTCTTTCTATAGAAAAAGAGTTCCTCCTTCCTCAAAAAGAATCTTTGGCTGAGATAAAAAGCTCTTTTCTGGCCAGCACTGCATTTGAGCCGGTACGCCTGAGTAAAATTCAGAAGCCGCAGTCAAAAAAAGAATATGTTCTGATCCTGGACTTCTTTTATAAAGACCTGAGATTATACAGACTTATCCTAAGGCAGAAAATAATCCTGGCTGATATTGCTTTAGTCATTGATGACTGGGGATACAGCAATAGGGTTCTGCGCAAATCACTTGAACTTGGTATTCCTTTAACCTATGCCGTATTACCCCGCCTGCCCTATTCAACCAGAATCGCACTAAGTGCAACTAATAACGGCCATGAGGTGATACTGCATCTGCCGCTTGAGCCGCATAACGCAGAAAAACAATCTCTTGAAAAAAATACTATTTTCACGTCTATGAGCATCGCAGAGATAGAAAATATCATCAAGGATGCTATGGACAGCGTTCCAAATTTAAAAGGCATAAACAACCATATGGGTTCCAAGGCAACAGAAAATGAATATGTTTTAAATATCCTTTTTGACCAGATAAAAAAGAAAAATCTTTATTTCCTGGATAGCTATACATCCAATGATTCTCTTGCCCCTCAAATAGCTTTGCAAAAAGAAATAACTTTTGTCAGACGCGATGTTTTTATAGATAATGTAAGCAGTAAAGATCATATAAAAGAGCAATTAGTTAAAGCCAAAAACATCGCCGCGAAAAAAGGAAGTGTCATTGTCATCGGACACGCAAGGGAACTTACTCTAGATACGATAAAGGAGCTAATCCCTGAATTTGAAAGGGAGGGCTTTCGGTTCGTTCTTTTGTCAGATCTTCTAAAAAAATAGACCCTTCTTCAATAGAATAAAGGAAAAAGATGATCGTACTTGGAATTGAAACATCATGCGATGAAACAGCAGTTGCTGTGCTTAAAGACGGAAAGAAAGTACTATCTTCTTGCGTAAGCTCAAGCATTCACATGCACCGCAAATTCGGAGGCATTGTTCCGGAGATTGCTTCCCGCTTTCATCTTGAATACATCACGCCGGTCACAACAGAAGCATTAAAAAAAGCAGGCATCGCTCTTGCTGATATCGATCTCATTTGCGTTACTCATACCCCGGGGCTTATGGGCTCTTTGTTGGTCGGGGTATCATTTGCCAAGGCATTAAGCTTCGGATTAAACAAACCGGTTCTGGGCATAAATCACATTCAAGCCCATCTATTTGCTCCGTTTCTAGAAAAAGGCATATTTAAGTTCCCGTTTATAGGTCTGATTGCTTCTGGCGGACACAGCAACTTAGCACTCGTGCATGATTTTGACAAAATAAAAATGATCGGTACAACCAGGGACGATGCAGCAGGTGAAGCATATGACAAGGTAGCAAAAATGCTGGATCTCCCCTATCCGGGAGGCCCGGTAATAGACAAACTGGCACAAAACATTACAGAATCACCGTTTCGCTTTAAATGCGCTCAGTTTAAGGACAGTTTTGATTTCAGCTTCAGCGGGATTAAAACAAGCGTGCTTTATACATGGCAAAAAGTCAAAACAAAAAACAAAGAAGCTAAAGCTCAAATCGCCTACGCTTTCCAGAAAGAAGTCATTGAATCCCTGACAAAGCAAAGCATTGCTGCATGTAAAAAATTTCAAATAAAAACATTATCTGCCGGCGGAGGGGTTGCCTGTAATAGTTATTTACGCAGACACCTTGAGGAAGAAGGCAAAAAGGAGAAAATTAAAGTCATGATAGCCACACCTCACCTTTGCCTTGATAATGCCGCCATGATCGCCACTTTAGGCGCTCACCTTTACAAAAAGGGCAAAAGAGCTGATTATAAACTTACCGCAACAGCAACATTTTAGAGAGTAATAAGTTATTTTTAATTGTCAATTGACAAAATTGATTTTTTGACACAGTATATATACTATATAAATCTTAAGGAGGAAGCTGAAATGGCAAAAAGAAGCCGAAAAGGTAAATTAAAATGGCGATCCAAAAAAGCAAACCACGGACGCAAGCCTACTCGTGGTGCATAGTTATTGATTTTGCCGCACACCATTGACCATAATTATGAAAATGGAGTGTCCCCTCGAGGTAGCTTGACTTTAAGACTTAAAAGTGATAAGATTTAGATTACTTTCGGGTTTATAACCTCCAATGAGAACACAGTTGAAAAATATATTCTATATTGTAATTATTTTACTTTTATTAGCAGTTGCATTCACGGCCGGTACTATTCCTCATACCTCAGCCATGAGTAAGCGTCCCGCTTCCGTGAAAAAAGCGGAAACTGAAGAATTTGTGTTACCTGAGATAGAAATAATCAGCAAGCCTGAAGCAAATATTGAGTTATTGTCCGGGGACAGAAAAAAAACCAACTCAAGTATTCGTGTTTCTCCCCCTGAAGTAATACCGGCTGTAGGCGTTGACGTTGCAGCAATAAAAAATAGTTACCGGCTTACCGACATCCAAAGAGCACTTACAAAAGCTGGTTTTGACCTTGGTACTATTGACGGGAAGATGGGACCAAAAACAAAAAAAGCCATTCAGGCCTTCCAAAAAGAGCATAATCTGACTGTTGACGGTATTGTCGGATCAAAAACTTTGGAAAAATTGAAAGCTTATATTAATTAACTGAAACTAAAGGCGAAAAAATCGCCGCGCTAAGGAGGGGTGTATGACCAGCAAATTAAAATACTTGGTCGTCATAGCATTAATGATTAGTCTTACCGGATGTTCCGTTATTTTACAAAAAAGAAGTCCTGGCGATTTAGATAGAATTGATGATCTGGCGGCGAGTCTTAACGAGGAAAAGAAGGCGCGTGCCGAGCTGATGCGAGCAAGGGATGAGCTGGAAGAAAAACTTAAAAAAGAAATTGAGGAAAAACAGATCCGCCTGGAAATGCTCAATAAAGGGCTTGTAATCACTTTTGTAGATGAGGTTTTATTCGATTCCGGAAAAGCTGACATAAAGAAAGATGCTTATTCTATATTAGACAGGGTCGCAAAGGTGCTAAATGATCAAGTACGCAATAAAAATATTGCTATAGAAGGACATACTGATGATCAGCCCATTAGAAAGTCAAAATGGAGATCCAATTGGGAACTCTCAACAGCAAGATCTATAAGTGTTTTGCACTATTTAGTTGATGAAAGAAGCTTAAATCCCGAAAGACTCTCTGCGGTAGGATACGGTGAATTCAGGCCTGTAATATCAAACCAAACTCCAGAGGGCAGAAAGCAGAACAGACGGGTTGAGATCACGATTTTACCTGAAACAATAATAAAAAAGAAAGCAGGAGAATTGGAATAGGCTAATGAAAGAATCAACGCTTCGCAAGCTTGTTTTACTGCTTCTGGTTGGTGCTATTATTAGTTCGCTTTGGGCAATAGGGGCCACTTCAAGAAAAAAAGTTGAGCTTAAGAAAAGTGAAACCCTTGAGAGCAAACTGGAAAATATGATCCAGGCTAATACAGTGATTGTTAACGATTTAAAAGCAACACGCAACCGTCTTGCTACTCTGCAGCATTCTGAGCGGCTTTTAAAAAAAAGCCTGGCCATAGAGACTGAAAAAAACACAGCCATGGAAAAAACAATAGAAAAAGTAACCACCTCAGCCCTTGGCACAAGCAAAAGCATAGAAGAGCTGGCAAATGATGCAGAGATACTAAAGAACACAAATATAGCTCTGGGAGAAGAACTCCTGAAATTAAAAGAAAAAGACGAGGCGCTTAGACTGGAAATCGAAAAGATGAAGGCAGAATTAAAAAAACAGCCTGAAGACTCTTCAGATAAGAACAGCAGAAAAACCAAGGTAAAAAAGGGCGAGCAGCCAGAGGAACCTTCAAACAAAAATTTTAACTGGTAAAAAACCAGCTGCATTACAATTAAAAAACCCTCGAGCTAAACTAAAAAGCCCGGGGGTTTTTCATAGTCTTAAAAAACTGTGTTTTTAAAGCATACTTTTTGTTCCTTTAATTATTTGGTTCTTTCTTGTTTAAGTTGAACGAAAGAACCTGCAAATCATTTAGCTATAGAAAACTATTCCGCTTAATTAAGAATGACCCGATTATTTCTTATCCTCTTCCTTAGACTTATCTTCTGTACCGCTCATGGATTTTTTGAATTCTTTTATACTCTGCCCCATAGAGCGGGCAATTTCAGGAAGTTTGCTGGCGCCAAAAAGTAATAAAAGAATAAATAGAATTAGTACCAGTTCAGGGACTCCAAATCTACCCACTTTACACCTCCTTCTTTTTTTCAAAAATCTTTATCAACCATATACTCATTTCATATAAAACAATTATCGGCAAAGCCAGAAGCGTCTGGTTCACCATGTCCGCAGTTGGAGTAAGAGCAGCTCCCACAAAAAAGCTTCCCAGGACGGCAAAGCGCCTGAATTTACGCAAAGACACGCAGTTAACTATTCCCAATCCGGCCAAAAACATCAGTATAAGCGGCAGCTGAAACGTAAAACCAAAAGCAAATACCAGGCAGCCGATAAAAGATAAATAGTTACTTACCGAGATCAGAGGAATCAGGGTTGAGCTTCCATATGAGAGAAGAAACCTGACGGCAACAGGGATAACAAGCAAATAACAAAAGGCACCTCCAAGCGTAAAAAGAATAAAGCTGGCAATGCTCATCGGCAGCACATATTTCCTTTCGTTTTGCTTCAAACCAATCTCTACGAATTTCCATATTTGGTAGAATATAAAAGGCAAGGCGCAATATAAGCCCACGAACATTGCCAGTTTTACCTGCACCCAGAAAGCTTCTGTGGGGCTCATAAAATACAATGTTCCTATAGAACGCACCAGAAAGGCCATGATCTGCTGAACAAAGCTGTAGGCAAGCGCTGTACATAGCAGTATAAGAAACAAACAAAAAAGCAGCCGATTGCGCAATTCTTCCAGATGATCCATTACTGAAAGAGGTTTGTCCATTTTGTATGGAAGCGTCTTATCCAAGCAGGCCCTTCCCTTCCTTCTTGAGCTTTTCCTTGTTTTTCTTAAGCTTTTCTTCTACTTCTTTGACTATTTCATCAGGAGGCTCCTGATTGATAGCCTCTTTAAAATCATCCGCTGCCTTTTTAAATTCGCGCATTGCCTTACCCAGTATCCGGCCAACATCAGGAAGTTTACGCGGACCAAAAACAAGCAAGGCCACAACAAAAACAAGAATTAATTCAGGCATTCCTATACTAAACATCCGGTCGTCCTCTAACTATATATCCGTTATTGTTCTGTTAAACGCTTCTATTGTGTATTCTATATCTTTTTTCGTGTGCGCAAAAGATAAAAAATTAGCTTCGAATTGAGACGGCGCGAAAAAGACCCCCTCTGTTAGCATCTTAGAAAAATATTTTGCGTATTTCCCCGTATCGGAATTACTGGCAGTCTTATAATCTGAAACATTTTTATCTGTAAAAAAAACCGTAAACATGGAATAAAAACGGTTTATAATTATTTTCTTTTTTTTATTTTTTGCTATTCTTTGCATAGCATTACACAGTTCCCCGCACAATGAATTTATTTTTTTATAATCAATTTTCTTCAATATCTGTAAAGTTTTCAGCCCGCAGGCCACCGCAATAGGATTGCCTGAGAGCGTACCGGCCTGGTACATGCTTCCTAAGGGAGCCGCGCAATTCATGATCTTTTTGCTCCCCCCATAAGCTCCTATGGGCATCCCCCCGCCGATGATTTTGCCCAGACATGTAATGTCCGGTTTTATTTTAAGCAGGTTTTGCACCCCTCCGAAACAAAAGCGGAATCCGGTCATTACTTCATCAAAGATAAGCAATACACCGTACTGCCTGGTTATGTTTCTTAATTTTTGCAGGAATTTATTCAAAGGAGCTACTACTCCCATATTTCCGCATACAGGCTCTATGATCACTGCGGCAATGTTTTTATGACGGGCAGCTATCACTATTCTTAATTTTTCAATATCGTTAAACGGCAAGACAATTGTATCCTGCGCATAACCTCGCGGTACACCGCTGCTTGTCGGAACACAGAACGTAGCTGCCCCGCTGCCGGCTTTGACCAAAAGCCCGTCACTGTGTCCATGATAAGCCCCCTCGAACTTAATAATCTTATCTTTTCCTGTATAGCTGCGCGCAAGCCTTATTGCGCTCATTGTCGCCTCAGTTCCTGAGTTAACCAGGCGCAAACTTTGCATGCTGGGTATTGCACTTTTTATCAGCTGTGCGATCCCGTTCTCTGCAGCTGTCGGTGCGCCAAAGCTTGTACCCGCTTGAGCCGCCTGAACAATACTTTTTATAACCTGCTTATGCGCATGGCCAAGGATAAGCGGCCCCCAGCTTAAGACATAATCAATATATGAATTATCATCCACATCATATATCTTTGAGCCTTTCCCCGCTTTAATAAAAACCGGATCTCCTCCTACAGCATGAAAAGCGCGTACCGGGCTGTTCACCCCTCCCGGCATCAGTGCCAATGCCTGTTTATAATATTTTTCAGATTTTTTTCTAATGTTCTTTTTAATCATCTTTATTATCCGCTAACCGCTTTTCGCTATACGCTATAAATCGGGCTTGTTTTTTTGAATTTCTTTAAAGTGAACAGCATCTCATAATCATCAACGCTGCTTTTTTTTGCTATGGATTTAATTGTCTTCAGGCACTCTGACTTAGTCTTCGCATGTACCATAGTATAAAAATTATACGGCCAACCGCGTTGAATTGCCCTCAAATAACAATGGCTTATAGCCGGTGCTTTAGCGCAAAGTTTCCCTATTTTTTCGATTTTCTCCTCACTGACTTTCCATACACACATGCAATTTACCTTTAAGCCCACCATATCGTGGTTTACAAGCGCGCCCAATCTGCGGATATAGCCTCTTTTTTTAAGCAATGCTATTTTTTCTGCTATTTTATCCTCAGCCATGTTCAGCTTCTTAGCAAGATGAGTGTACGGAAAACTTTTAAGAGGCAGGTCTCCCTGAATAAAATTTAATATTTGTTTTTCTGTTTTAGTCAACATCAGTTTTCCCTATAGATTATCTAAAACATGAACTCAGCATTAATTTTAAATGTTTTTTTTGCCGGCAGACTCAATACATCGACGACCCCCCTGCGTTTTTTAAAGATGCGGATAAAATTTTCGATCTCTTTTTTGGTTTTTGCACTAAACGTAAACCAGACATTGTATTTTACATCTCTCAGGTAGTTATGCGTTATAAACTCAGAAGCATTTATAAAAGCAATGTTCTGAGTCATAAATGCCTTTTCCAGCCTTGCAGCAATAAGAGTGCTTTTATAGCCAAGATGCGCTAATGATACGACCGCGCCTATCCTGCGCACATAACCCTTTTTTTTTAACTGCTTGATCTCGGCAATAAGCGCATCCTCATCCATGCCTAGCTTACCGGCCAGCACCTGATAAGGGTTAATCGTCAGAGGAAAATCAGACTGTAATGTTTTGAGAATTTTTAGAATTAATTTTTGTTTTCGGTTCATAATTGCAATTGGGGTCTTCTGCCATATAATCTCCGCCGGATTGATGGAACGCAGCAGCACGGCATCCCGAGCACAAAGTTTTAAACTCGCATATTCCGCATTTATTATGAAATTTCATGCTTCGTAAATTCTTCAATACCTTATTTTCCTGCCAGATCTTTTTAAATCCGCCGTCATCCCGGACATTTCCCAGGATTATCGGCATATAAGGACACGGGTGCACTTCACCGTTAGGAAGAACGCAGGCATAGCTTATTCCGGCAAGACAGCCTTTATCAAAACGCGTCTTAATGTTTTTTTCTTTGGCAATACGCACGAACTGCGGGGCACACACAGGCTTCAGTTCCAGAGTAACGGTTTTTTGCTTCTGGAGTATTGCCTCGATCAATCTCTCATACTCTTGCGCACTGGGGATAACATCATCGATCTCCTTGCCTCTGCCAGTAGGTACAAGAAAGAATATATGATGCGCCTGCGCATTTGTTTTTTGCGCAAAATCTGTAATAGCCAGGATCTCGTTAATATTTTTTTTGGTAACCGTGGTATGCACCTGAAACTCAAGGCCGGCTTTCTTGGCATTTTCCATTCCCCGTACCGCCTGTTTCCAAGCTCCTTCAAGGCGACGGAATTTATCGTGCTTTTTTTCATCAATAGAATCAATACTTATCCCCAGGCGTTTTAGTCCTGCCTGCTTAAGACGCACGGCGCATTTTTCATCAATAAGAGTACCGTTTGTACCTAAAACACTTATTAATCCTAATCCCCGCGCAAAAGGGATCCACTGAAAAAGCTCAACCCTGAGTACCGGTTCTCCTCCGGAAAAAATGATCAAGCGGAAATTAAGGTCTTTAAGCTCTCTTAAGAGCTTTTTACCTTCAAGCAGGTTAAGCTCATCAGGCGCCGCAAATCCTGCATCACGATAGCAATGTTCGCATTTTAAATTGCATGCTTTGGTAATATTCCAGGAAATCAGCATTTTATAATTTTTTACTTTCTACTTTTTACTTTTAACTTAAAGCAGGTATTGGCCGCTAAGCCAGCGTGCGGCGTCTTTGGCATGATAAGTAATGATCAAATCAGCTCCGGATCTTTTTATGCTTGTTAATATTTCAAGAGTAACTGACTTTTCATCTATATACTCCAGTGACGCTGCTGCCTTAACCATTGAAAATTCACCGCTTACATTATAAGCGACTATCGGTACCTGGTATTTCTGCTTTGCTTTGGCAATTATATCCAAATATGCAAGCGCCGGCTTTACCATGACCATGTCTGCCCCTTCCTGAATATCAAACTCTATTTCTCTCAATGCCTCGTTAGTATTGCCAGGATTAATCTGATATGTTTTTCTGTCTCCTGTACCAAGACTGGAATCAGCAATATCACGAAAAGGACTATAAAAATTTGAGGCAAATTTCGCACTATAGGCCATAATCGGAACATGTTTAAAATTATTTGCATCCAAAACTTTGCGGATAGCCGCAACCTGTCCATCCATCATGGAGCTTGGCGCGACTAAATCTGCTCCTGCTTCTGCATGCGACAAGGCCATTTTACCAAGCAATTCACATGTCGCGTCATTATAGACAACAACTTCCCCTGCAGAAGAGGTATCTAAAGCATTTTCTTCTTCCGGGTTTTCCTGAGTCGGAGAGATTTTATTTTTCACTATCCCGCAATGCCCGGAAGCTGTATAGGCGCAAAGACATACATCAGTTGCTATCAGCAAATTATAATGTTTTTCTTTGAGCGCCCTTATTGCTGTTTGCACAATACCGCCTTTAGCATAGGCAGCCGTAGCCCTCTCATCCTTTTTCTCAGGTATACCGAAAAGCATAATAGCCGGGATATTCAGGCTCTCCACTTCTTTGGCTTCTTTCAGTAAATTGTCCACAGACAACCTAAAAACTCCGGGCATTGATTTTACGGGTTCTTTTATGTTTTTTCCCTCAACTACAAAAACAGGATAGATAAAGGATACTGCGCTTAAATTCGTCTCCTTAACCATTTCCCGCAAAAGATGACTTTTACGTAATCTTCTTAATCTCGAAACAGGATAGTACATATTAAACCCCTTTCTAAGGATACTGTTCAATTGCTTTGTTATGATTTTTACATTCTTGTTTTCTCTAATCGCTATTCGCTAACCGCTATTATTTATCCGACCATAATTTTTTCTTGTGCATAGGTATAATTTATTTTTCTTTTATACCCTGAAAAAGCCAGAACGACTGTTAAAGGCCCCAGCCTTCCCAAAAACATTAAGCAGGTTATCAGTAATTTACCGGCATTATGCAATTGTGCCGTAATCCCTGTAGAAAGCCCTACAGTACCGAATGCAGATACAACCTCAAAGAGCAAAGCCTTGAAAGGCAGCGGTTCAAAAACAGACAAAAGATACATAAACAAGCTAACAAAACCCAAGGATAATATAAATATGGCTATTGCCTTGCCAACGATCTGTTCAGGGATTTTTTTCTTAAATGTGTTTATATCTTCCTTGTTCTGCAGGCTGCTGCTAAATGACTTTAGCAATACCCAAAAAGTTGTAGTCTTAATACCTCCTCCTGTAGAACCGGCCGAGGCCCCGATAAACATCAGTACAATAATGCTGAATATACTCCCATTGGTCATGCCGCCAATATCCACACTGTTAAACCCCGCTGTCCTGGCTGAAACAGATTGAAAAAAGCTTATTAAAATTTTGTGTTTGAAAGCCATACCCGTAAAATTAACCTTATTTTCCGCAAAAAATATAACAATTGTACCGGCAACAAGTAAAATAGCGGTCATGGATAAAACGATCTTAGTATGCAGTCTTAAACCTAAACTCTTAGGTCGCAAACCTAAAACAAACATATCCCAGAGATCTTTTACGACGATAAACCCCAACCCGCCGAGAATAATCAAAAAAGCAATAGACAGGTTGATAACCCCGTCATTTGTATACTTCATAATACTGTCTGGGAATAATGAAAATCCTGCATTACAAAAAGCAGAAACAGAATGGAACAAAGATATATATGCCCTTTGCCAGGGGTCACTGATATAAGGTATAAACCCGGCAAAAAGAAAAACCGCTCCCAAAGCCTCTATGCATATGGTCATTTTTGCTATAAAAGCAATCAGATTCATAATTCCCGCAATACTGTCCTGATTAAGAACATCCTGCATGGCAATAGCTTCTCTATTAGACATCTGTTTGCCCGCAGCCAGGAATAAGGTTACGGAAAAAGTCATTATTCCCAATGCCCCGACCTGGATAAGCAGCAAGATCACAAGCTGTCCGAAAATTGAAAAAAAGCTGCCTGTATCCTGCACAATCAGGCCGGTCACACAGGTTGCCGATGTCGCCGTAAACAAGGCATCGACGAAATTCATTCCCTGGCTGCTTTGTGTTGAAACAGGAAGAGTAAGCAAAAACGTCCCGATTAAGATCGTCATCAAAAATGTTACGATCAAAAGCTGTGCCGGTTTTATACCTAGCAAACTGATCAACCGCTCTGGCACTTTTATCCGGGATAAAAACCTGAGCAATCTTATTGCTTCTCTTAAAACAATCGCAAGACCCGTATTGTGCACACCTTGAAATATCTGGATCAAAGGCAGAATGATGATCAGGTCTATCCAATATTCCTTGAAATATTCTTTTTTATTCGGGTTAGCTATAAAACGTACCAAAACACATATAAAGAATACAGCTAAAACAATAATATCGATTATATCCAGCAGAGAAGTAGTAAGCGTTTTAATAACAGGCATTATTTCCCACTGCACAAGCAAAATGATAAATGAGACAGCAGCGGTAATTACAATACTGATATCTAAAAGCTTATTGACTGTGTTTTTGTTCACGCTTTTTCCTTTTTTTACTTAAGGCAGCAAAAACAACTTATTGTTTAAGCAAATAAGCGACATGGAACAAGACTCCCACCAAAGACCTTTGTAAAAATACAATAATAAAAAAAGCCAGCAAAGGAGACAGGTCTACTCTAATCTGCATGGTCAATGGCATTAATAAATAATGCAGCGGTTCAAGCACCGGATCCGTTGCTCTGTGTAGAAATTGAACAATCGGGTTATAAGGGTCCGGGCTAACCCAGCTGATAAGCACCCGGATCAAAAGCAACCAATACATTATTGTCAATACCAGCCCAAGAACGGTTGCAAGCCCCTCAATAATATATGCAAGAATAAGCATTTTCTGTATTATATTTCCTTATAATGTCTAATACAGACTAACCCGTGATTTTATACAAGAAATTAATCATGATTGACTATTAAAACAGTATTTTTAGTATAGCTATTATCCAGGTAAAAATCAATGATTTTCTCAACCAGCAGCTTGATATAAAATAAGTATAACATTTTATATTATTTGAAGTTAGAAGTTTAACATTGCGGAAAAATTGCGGGTAATTTAACCATAAATCAAATTGCTTGTTCAACAAATATTTTACAGGATAAATTCAGCACTTTTTTTCTTATCATTTCAGACTCTGTATCACCTTGTTCAACCTTAAGCAGGCATACTTCCTCTTTTGCCTGTATAAACTCAAAATAAGTAATGATTTTCTGAGTGATCTGCTTGGCATAGTCCATATTTATCCTGGATTGTTTTAGCGCCTGTTCAATTTTTTTAATTAAAAACTGTCTGTCCTTTTCAGTGGGCACAAGATAAGCTCCATGATATTTATAGGGTAAGCCCCATGTACCAATACCTACTTTCCGAGCTTTATAAAATCCAGGCATTATGATTTTTTTTTCTCCTATTTTATGCTCAATCCTGATATTTTCTATTGCCGGATCCAAGATAACATAGTAGGGGCCGTAATCTCCGGATGATTCCGCGATATAATCGAAATACTGTTCATCCACTCTCTGCGGCCTCAACGGACCGGCAAAGATTACATAACCAGACTTTGTTTTCCGTGCTTTGACATAACCTTGGATTAAAATATCCGCTAATCCCTGTAACCCGACCTTGGATTCATCTACTCCATACGCCAGCACTTTTTTCGAATTGCCTATTTCAAGGATCATCTTCTTCTGGCGCTGTTTTTCTTCCTGCTCATAAATACGGTATCCCTCTTTGTTTATCTTTCCCTGCTTATTAATAAGCCCAAGCTCCCGCCCGGTAAGATACACCTGTCTCTCAAATAACTGCAGCGCCCGCTTAAAAACTTCCCGCAACGGCTTATTCTCAATCCCATTAAGGTCAATCTTATCTATAAATACAGGTATAAAAGTGTTTAAAGTAGAAAAAAATATTTTTCTTTGAAATTCTCGATCATTATCTACTAAAGTCCGCAAATTATTAATGCGGTCGGCAATCTTGACGATCTGTGTGATAAGCCCGATAATATCTTTTTTTTCTATCATGTTACCAAGATAAACCGCCTCCCCTTGTTTACTCCTATGGATATCCTCCTTGCTCAGCAGTTTAACCATATCCGCCACCCTTACCCCAAATTTCTTCTTAATCTTTTTTAATGAAATATCCCCATCTTCGACAGCATCATGCAAAAGAGCAGCTAAAAGTATTATGGCCTTAATCTCGTCCTCCTCGTCCTTATTAACCTGTAAACTTTTGGCAATAAAGGAAACAACCTCCGGGGATAAAATCTTTATTTCATTTACCAGTATCTGAACTGCTTCTACCTGATGCATGATAAATGGGGTTTTTCTGTCCTTTCTTGATTCGCTTATATGTCTCCTGCCTACTATCTTAATGGCCCGCAGCAATTGATGTTCTTCTTTTTTAGATAAAGGTGTATTTATTTTCTTCAGCAGTGATTCCTGGAATATTTTATTTATCAGCTGTCCCTTGCTCAGCTGCATATGACCATCTACACCTTTGGTTATAAAGCTAAGGTCGGCTTCTACAGATCTGATATTTGTCTTTTCCGGTACTTCCAGTTCAAAAACAAAATTAGAATAGCCTGTCCTGGTCACGGTTGGCGTCAAAAACTTTGACACATTAATATCTTGTAGAGCCAGGTAATCTGTTATCAAAATCAAGCTTTTCTCCGCTTGGATCAGGGAGATATTAAGAACCAGACTTCTGTGTCTACTTTCTTGAACATAAATTTTTTTATCTTTGATTTCCTTAAAACCTTTGACTGTTGTATCCAGCAGCTCTTTTTTTTCTGTTGAAATCGCTATCTTTATTGAACTTACACCATCTCTTCTGGACATTTCAAACCAGATAATCTCTACCCCGGGAGATATCTTGTGCAGGATATTATTCAGTACTCCCGGCTGGTCATTTTGAAAATAAACTTCTATTTCCCAGACAAATTTGTTGTCTTTTTCAGTTTTATCTCCTATCTCAACCCGCACAGAATTAACCGCTTTAGCAAGGTCGCTATTAAGAAAGATGTTCTGAAAAATCTGACCCGGTATCTGCAAAGCAGGAGAAAGCATGCTGTTTCCGGCATCAGGCATAATTTTTCCTGTTCCTGCCAAAGCAACTTCAATCAGAATAAATAATTCAATTAATATATATACTGTTATTTTTTTAATTTTACTTTTCATCTTTTTAAATTAATTTAAATCGATTTCTCCAGAATAAAGTTTGGATTTTGATCAATGGATTCTTTCTTGTCTACAACGCCTTCAGGCAGAAAAATCGGTGGAACAATCAGGAGAGAACCGTCGGGATGCACATAAAACAACTCCGGAGCATTTGTAATATGCTTATCGCTTAGATCAAAGCGTGTCCGGTATTGTTGATCAAAAGCCTTTTTTGTCATTACAAACGCTTCTTTTTCATAATCGGAAATGTTTTTCGCATTAAAAATGAGCTCGCCTTTATCATTATAGATCCTTAAATCGGAAAACCCCTCGCTAAAATCCTTGCGTTTTAAATCAAGCACATACTTACCCTCTCTCATATTATTTGTACCCTCGATTATTTCTGTTTTAGTCCTGTAATCGCGAATAGAGTCTGCATATTTTTTAAGTCCTTCCTGTCCTCTTTTTACATGCTCACTCTGCAGGTTAAAATCATTAGTTACTACGATAAACTTGCTTTCCTTGGGGCCTATCGGCAATATTAAACTTATTTTCTGTTCATACTTCATGAAAAATCCATCCATTTGCTTAAAGCCAGCAAGCGGAATATCCGCATCAAGCCCCTTACTTTGAACCAGCACTTTAAAGTGAAAATTAGTGACAATGTCATTAGAAAGGGATTTCAGCCCCGGCTCCGGCTTATCCTGTCTTTGTAAATTATCCAGGATCTTATGAAAGTCCAAGTTCTCGAGAAAATCTCTTTGCAGCGTATATCCATGCACATTTAATCCAGCTGATTTACCCCATTTAGCAGTATCAAAGAAATTAACATTGGCTGTGATATCACAGTTTCCGCTGTTATCATATATATATTTCATTTTTTCTGATCTGTCTTCAATGTCATTAGTTTCCTTATTCCACACAGCATAAGGCTCTTCACTTATTTCCTCGATCTTTCCGCCGTAATCTATAGTGATCACAAAACCTCTTTTCAGTGCCTTAGCCATATTTTCCTGCCAAACACGCAAATTCAGATTAACAGGAATTTCACGGCCTTCTTGTATTTCAACTCCAATATTCTCAACATATGCTTTAAGCTCAGGAGTTGACAGCGGACCAAGCTTATCCACAAAATTTCCTTCATGAAATGCAGTATATACTTCCAGGAATCTGCCGTTAACTTTTTTTATTCTGTGAACAGCAAAATTATCCGGCATTTCATTGGAAAGAAATACTCCTTCAATATCCTCCAATTTTGATAGATGAAAAGCATCCCCACTTTCCCAGCGGATAGGGACACCCTTCGTATCCTTAAATTTCTTTTTTATAGTCTCTTTCTGTATCTCAATAAGCCTCTCGCTTATATCCACTATTACATAATCTAAGCTTTTATAAAGCTGCGGTTTGTGCTCTTGTATATAACTAATAATATTCTTTGCCAAAACACCTGTGCCTGCTCCCATCTCAACAATACTAAACTTATCCGGCGTACCCATTAATTCCCACATCTCGATCAATTGTATTGCCAGAGAATGCGCAAAAGGCAGCGATTCTGCATAGGTATTAAAATGCTTTTTTTCTTTAGCCTTGACAGGATCAGAAGAGAACACATTGTTGTATCCAATATTTACAATCTTGGGGAAAAATCCGTGCTCTGAATACAAGGCATCATCCATGAATTCCGCAAAGCTTATTCTGCCTCCTTTTGCAATAATTTTCTGCTTTATGTATTCCTGAAAACTATCCGCAGTATTCTGCTGCAAGCTGCGTTCTAAAAAAAACTTCTGAAAATTATTTGTTTTAAGCTGTACTGCAGGTGACAGACAGTTTTTATCACAGAAAGATGACACAGAGATTCCCAGGGCAAAGGCACTGGTAGAAAACAAAAATGCCTGAATAAGAATAAAGATTATAATTCTCATTACCGTAAATTTATTCACCTGAAAAACCCATCTAAATCCTTCTTTTTCCTGTTTATTTCTCTCTTAAAAAGTCATTTTGTAAGCACGTTAAAAAAGGTGATAAAGTATACCACACAACACATTGCTTTGCAAACAAATACCCTGCTCACAACATGCTGTAAAATAAAGAGTTATGTTTATTTTTGATTGAAATTATATTGCCTGGCTAATAATTAGGCTGTTTTGTATTTGTAGATGAGGCGGATTACTACTTGGCAATTCAGGAATAATGTTTACAAGAGAACCTGCCTCAATTAATTCCCGCATGATCTCATCAAGCATAAACCAATAGCGCGATTCCCATAATTCCCCCTCTTTATAAAGCGTCACTTTATCAAAGGATAGCGTACTCTCTTTGCTTTTAAGCCATTCCATGAATATTCCAAATGCTTCTGCGCGAACCTTTTGCCTTTGGAGACTTAAGCGTGAATGGCGAGCAGAATAATAACTTATTTCACTAAGCAATTCACTGTACAGCTGCTGTTTTAATTCATCCTTATGAATATTAACGTAAAACCGCACCTGAGAAAGCAGATTCTGCTTTTTTGCTTCAACCGCATCAGCCACGGCATCCCCTACCTTTGAATCGATCAAAACGCCTTCTTTAACAATCTCTCCGTTAACAAGATACATAACCTTCTTTTTTAATGCATGCTCTTGTAAAGAGCGCGGCTGGGCTTTAAAAAGCAGCATCTCTTCGTCTGTAAGAGTGTTCAACACTTTTGTTATCTGCATTTGATATGCGGAAATATCTTTATCCTGTTTCGCCGCGATCTTTTTCATTAAGGCTTCAAGGTATCTAAGCATGCTTATATCAAGCTCCCATCCATATTCAATAAGGATCATTTCGAATTTATTGCGGATTTTCAGTCTTGTTTTTCTTATTAAATCCTTATCCGGCGTGGCTTCGTAAAAATAGTATGGAATATCTTCCTTGCTGATAGAATTCAATAAACTTCGTTCAATATCAGCCGGATTTATTTTTACATTAAATAAGACATTCAGTTTTAACACCCGATATTCATATTCGCTCAATATACTGCTGCGCATATAAAAGTCAACGATGATATCCCTCCAGCTCTCTTGAAATACCTGTTCAGGGAGTTTAAGCGCAGGAGAAAGATTTGCAGTTTGTAACATACAATGGGTATTTTCCTGCGCGTAAAGAACCCGGCTGCAATTAAAAGACCCTGCGATTATAAATAGGACCATCAGAAGTAAAAAAAGATTTTTTCCCCTGTTTTTGGCCATTTATATCTCCTAAGGTTTTCTATAACCATTATTCAATGAATATGTTATGCATATAAAAGATTTTAAAGTATACCATGTAAATATGATTTTTACAATAGTGCAGGATTTTTATTGTGATCATAACTGTTTGTAAATTAAAGATTTGTAAATTCTGACGTAAAAATTATACAGACTAGATTGATTTTAAAAACGCAGAACTTAGTATGTTTAATGAGCAGAGGTGACTTTTAAATCTTTCAGGAAAATTGCAGATCCTTGAGTTTTAACTGGATAGTGTTAATGCCCTGCCAGTCATTTATAGAGGGAGAGTATACAACGGAAAACCCGCTGCTGATATCCGAAATATCAATATCGCTAAACTTACTGCCCAATGCCTCGCAGGTCACTTTGCCGTCCGTAAGCCATATTTTAAAACCATTGCCCCTTAAAGTCCTGGGTCTGTCTTTTGCCCTTAAATCACGCGAAGCAAATACAGGACGCGGATTGCCTATGCCAAAAGGAGCGCAGAGTTCAAGCTCATTTATCAGCTTTTCAGATAAAACGTCAAGAGATACTTCCATATCCACGTCAATAACCGGAACAAGTTCCTCGCAGGATAGGCTCTTATGCACCATTTCATTAAAGAACTTTTTAAAATCAAGCAGGTTGTTTTTTAAAATACTTATACCCGCAGCTTTTTCATGCCCGCCGAATTTTTCCAATAAATGGCCGCATTTTGAAAGAGTGTCAAAAAGATGGAAGTTCCTGATGGAACGCCCTGATCCTTTGCCCATCTTATCTTTTGTGGAAATCAATATCGTCGGGCGGTAATATTTTTCGGCAATACGCGAGGCCACAATACCGATAACCCCGGGATGCCACTCATCGTTATGTAACACTACAGAGCGGTGATGTTTAAAATTTATTTCACTTTGCATCATCGAAATAGCCTGCTTTAATGTCTTAGCTTCCTCTTTTTGCCGCTGCCTGTTATAATTTTCCAGGTCTTTAGCAAGCCGCAAGGCATGTTCATCGTCATCACTCAGCAAAAGCTCAAGCGCTTTTTCGGCTGAACCCATACGTCCGCTGGCATTAATGCGCGGTCCAAGTATAAATCCTACGTGCTGGGTTGAAATTTTCTTTTTTTTTATACCGGTGATCTCCATTAGTGCTTTTAATCCTGTCTTATTTGTATTGCTCAGTACCTGGAGCCCCTGCTTGACCAGAATCCTGTTTTCACCTGTTAAAGGCGCAACATCACTAATCGTTCCCAGGGCCACAAGATCAAGATGGCTGTTTACATCCATCACTCCATGAGTGAGCGCCTGAGCAAATTTATAGGCAATGCCTACACCGGCAAGATCCTTATAGGGATAATCACATCCTTTTTGCATCGGATTAATTACCGCATACGCCGAAGGTATTTTACCTTCAACTATACGATGATGATCGGTTATGATGATGTCTATGCCCGCAGAATTAAGATATTTTACTTCTTTAAAACTGCTTATCCCGCAATCAACAGTTATTATAAGTTTTGCTTTTTGTTTTTTTAAATTCATGCACGCCTGTTTATTCAGGCTGTAACCCTCTTCAACTCTATGCGGTATATAATACGCGACATCCGCCCCAAGGTCTTTTAGAACAAAATAAAGCAAAGCAGTGCTGCTCAGGCCGTCAACATCATAGTCTCCGTAAATGAAAATTTTCTCTTTACCAGCAAGCGCTTCTTGAGTACGCTTAACCGCTTTTTTCATACCTTTTAACAAAAAAGGATCAAAACACTTGCTGATATCATCATAAAGATAACTGCGCGCCTGCTCCTTTGTCTGAATTCCGCGATTCAAAAGAATCTGTGCAAGTATCAAAGATATCCCCAGCTCTTTGGCAAATGATTGCTGTTTTTTTGCGTCAATTTTTCGTATATTCCAGGTTTTCTGCATTGATAGGTTCTGTGTGATTGTGCTTACTGTTTAAAAAATAAGCAGCAGGTTATTTTTTGTCCTGTTTTTTAACAAACTCTTTTCTATGCTGTATGATTACAAGCAGTATTATGCCCTGTACCGCAATAAGCAGTCCTGCCCTAAACAGCTCACCCTTGTCCAAAGACTCTGCTTTAAGAAAATCAACCCCAAAATAAGATAGAGAAAGCAAAATACCCGTTACAACTACTCTGATCAGCTCACCATTATAATACGCCTGTTTTAAGCTGTAGCGCATCGGCTGTTTTGAGGCATAAGGCAAAATACGGGGGATAAAGGCAGGAACCTTATTCTTGTAATTAATATATTCCTCCTTAAAAAGATCCGTAAGCACTGCTTCTTCTTTTTTCATGGTTCCTATATAAAAGAAGAAAAATAAAATTATATATAGAAGGCTAAGCATTAAATCCCGTACAAACAGACAGAAACCCAGGCCCATGAGAAAATTCCCTACATACAGCGGATTGCGCACAAAAGAGTATGGCCCGGCAGTAGTCAGTACCTTTATCTTTTTTATATATCCGGCTGCCCAGCAACGCACTAACAATCCGGACAAAATAAACCATATGCCGGGAATGAACTCAATGCCCTGTTTATACGCGAATAATATATATACTAAAGCAAACGGATATGTTGCCCATAAACGTAATTTTTTAAACTGCATATATTTACTTTCTATGTATATCTGCGCCTAATGTTTATACTTTCAGGATATGAATAACTGTTTTGGACCTTGAAATACATAACTCGGTCTTAGAAACTACAAATACAGTTTCTATGTCCGGATTTACCCCTACAATACGGGGTCAGCTCGGAGTCCCGCCTGAGGCAAAACAAGAATGCCTGTCCGCCAATCTTTGTGGCGGGAGGAAAAAGAGTTTTCATATCCGAACAACTCGTTGATGTTCACTTTGTTAACACCAAATTACAACAATACACTGCTTTAAATTAGAATTTATAACTAATCCCCGTGTTAATTGCCCACTCATCAAGCACCCTGAGCTCCGCACTTATGCTTGCTTTCTTCGTAAAGCGATATTCGCCGCCGAACAGTAACCCCCAGGAGTCCTCTGCCTTTAAACGGCGCCTAAAATTATCAACCTTGTATTTTAGCTGCACTGCACTGTACTGCGGGCCAAAATGCAAAGCCGTCTTTTCCCATTCCTTTATAAACAGCCACGTCCCCTGCCACTCATCCCATATAACGCGATAATTAATACCTGCTACCGTGTCTTTAAACGGATGGCAGCTAATATGCTGAAATCCCATTATTGATTTCCACCCGCTCCGGTCATCCTGAAAAATAAGATAGCGGAATCCGTACCCCCCGGCAAAACTGCTTGAAAAATCAAGATCAATATTGTCATTACGCTTAAACCTAATACTGCCCTGGCCGATTTTTCCGTCTAAAAAAAACCTTTCCGTTAAGCCGTAACTCGCTTTAAGAAAATACTGCTTTGTCATCCCCTTGCCTTCGACTTTATTAAAGTCACGCAGGAAGATATTGTTAAATTGAAAACCCCAGATTGTTTTGTGTAAATCAGGCAAAAAATTACCTTCAGATGGAATCGCTCCTGCATTTATAGAGGAAAACAAAAGGATTAATACTGCGATGAAAATAATCCGTCCCATGGAATAAAGTCCTTATAATTTATGAATTTTAATATATAAGAGCAAAAATATCAGCTCATATAGACTCATCTTATATGCAAATCCGTAACTTGTCAATTAAGCTAAAGATTCAAAATGAATTAAAAAATTTTACTCCTGCTGGCCATTATTGTCAACAACTTCTGCTTCCACATCAATAATATCGTCCTTTTGATACGCAGGGCCTTTTGGTTTTGCTGTTTTTGCGAAATTCGTAAATATGATATTTTTGCCTATAGAAAGCGCTCCTGTAAACAGGAACAACAGGATTGATCCTAAAATAATCCAATAAAAAAACCGGAGGAAAAGCAGTCCGAAGAAAAAATTAAAAAACAGCAATACCCCGATCAAATAAGCTGCTTTGCCTATGATTTTTAAAAAATTAACACTCTGGCTCATAACTTAAAACTCCCAACTTTCATTAAAATCTGATAAAAAATGGTTCTTTCTTGTTTAGGGCGGCAGAAAGAACCTGATTCCACAGATTAAAACATGATTACATAGATTCGTTCTTCTTCGAACCTAGACAATCGCTATAATCTGTTTTTCATCGGCGTAATCATGGGCCATCCTCGTTTTTATCTAAGCACTTCACTCTTATTGTCTTACAAAAATTCTTTCACCCTAGAGAAGAATGGCTCAAAAAATCCATAGAGGGACCTTCAAATTGTTTTGAAATTTTTTTGTAATGATAACTAATGCTCATAAATCCCAGGCCCGGTAATATCAAAATTGAAGCCGCGATAAATGATAAGAGCGGCGGATTAAGCGCGATCAAAATGCCCGTAAGGATAAATAACGCTCCCACAAACACATTATCTTCCTCCTATTATTTTATTTTCTTAAACACAAAAAAACCTATAGCCGCTGCTATTAATATGAATAATACTGTGCGCACGATAATATGCACTGAGAGTTTTTGCCCGCTTTGTATCACACCACGCAAAAAAGCGCCGATCATTGTACCCACAGCTATAAACACCAGTGTTTTTAGGCCCTCTTTATCCATGAAAATCCTTATCGTGTATCATCAGCACAGCTTTCTCCGGCAACATAACCCGTAGAAAAGGCTGCCTGAAGATTAAACCCTCCGGTTAGCCCGGCTATATCAATAACCTCTCCGCAAAAATAAAGTCCTTTTATAAATTTCGATTCCATGCTTTGAGGATTTATTTGTTTTGCGCTAACTCCGCCTCGGGTAACCATAGCTTCTTTCAGAGGGCGCAATCTTTGTACAGTCAATTGTACACTTTTAAGTATATTTATCAAGGTTCTTTTTTCCTTTTTATTCAGCTGATTAAGCGCCTTATCATCGCCAATACCTGCTATATCAAGACATATAGATATCAGTTTTCTGGGTACATTAAAAAGTAAAACATTCCTGCATTTAACTCTGGGGTTCATACGGATAAGACTATTAAGTTCTTCAGTTGCCTGCTCGTGTGTATAGCCTGGTATTATATCCATATGCAGTGTCGACTCTGTTGAATCAATATACATGCTCATATCAAAAGCAGCCGGCCCGGATATCCCGTAATGGCTAAAAACAATGTCGCCTTGGATTTGCTTTTTCTTTTTTCCGGCTATATATAAGGAAATATCCGCATTAATGCTGAGCCCCTGCAGATTTTTTATCCATTGCTCCTTGATTTCTATGCCGACCAGCCCGGGGCGGCACTGAACCAGGTCATGTCCTGCTTTTTTTGCCCATTGATATCCGAAGCCATTAGAACCCAAGCTGGGATAGCTTTTGCCTCCGGTCGCAATTATAACCTTGTCCGCAGTAAACCGTTCTTTTTGCTCAGTGTTAACCCCCTTTATCCGGTCATCGTAAACATCCAGTTCGGTTACAAGAGTACGGCATTTAATTCGAACAAGCGGCCGCTCCATGTATAACTGCAGCGCTTTAACAATATCACCTGACTTATCTGTAACCGGAAACACTCTTAAATTTTCTTCTATCTTTGTTTTCGCCCCGTATTTCTGCAATAGGCTTCTGAGGTCAGCATTAAAAAATTTATTAAAAACATTGTATAGAAATTTTGGATTATCGACATAATATGGTGCAAATCTGTCTAAGGCCACCGCGTTCGTTACATTACAGCGGCCATTACCGGTAATGCGCAATTTTACTCCCAGCACATTGTTGCGTTCAAGCAGCAAAACCGATCTGCCCAGTTCTGCCGCTCTGCCTGCGGCGATCATTCCCGCCGGCCCGCCTCCGACTACAATGACATCATAAGGTTTTAACATCTTTTCTCTGTTTTTTATCAAATACAAGGTTATAAGTTACAAATTACTAATTACGAGTTATAAATTACAAGTTAATAGTTTTTTGCTTTTATTTTTCCAGCCTCCACACCCACAAACCAGCTTCCCTTTCTTAATTCATAACTCATCACTCGTAATTCATAACTATTATTTATCCCTTACTTACCCGCTAATCTAATACCAGCTTTCCTTTTCATCATCCTTAACCCAAAGTTTTCTCAGGTTCTCAGTGATCTTATCGGCTATATCCTGCGATAATTCCTTTGATTCCGGTATATAACTGCTCTTTTTCTGCGGCGTTTTCTTAATGCCTGTATTGCCAATAAAATCTTTTACCGCAATCCATTTCGCTCCGATAGACCGGCAGTAGAACACAACTGCCTTATCATCGCTTACTACCACATACTGCCCGGGATTAGAAACTTTCTCTATCATACGCTTTATTACATCGTCTGCTGATTCGTTCCTGCTGAATATTATCTTTATATCAGTTTTCATACTATAGCCAACCACCTCGGCTTTACCGTCAAAAACAATAGTTATCTCATTGCGTTTTGAGCCCTGAGGCCTGTAGCGTTCAATAAATTGTACCAGGCCTTCTCTTCCGGCCCTTAGCTTTTCCCCGGTCAAAAAGGTCACCTGTTTTATAACATTGTATCCGTCGATTATATAGTGTAGAGACATATCTGCCTCAGTTACAAGTGATGAATTATGAGTTATGTGTTAGCAAGATCTTCTATAGTATATCACAATTATAACGTTTAGCAGTTAGAGAAAATACAGTTATTGTCGCCGGGACAAAGGTCACAAAGCTATCATTAAAAGCAACCCAAATCCTACCCCAGTGATGGGCTCTGAGTTGTGGTTTTATAGACAAAATATGGGCCAATTTCAAGTTTTTTACTCTGAAAAATTCTAATTGCCCCACAAAATTAGATATGGTATGCTGAAAAACACAAGGAAATGCGCCTTTCGGCTATTAAATGTTAGATGGAGGAAAATAATGAAAAAATTAATTATTTTTACAGTTATAGGGATTGCGATTTTCTCTTTAGCTATAACTGGACGATGTCGAGAAGCATCTCAAGTGTTCCAATTTACTATCACATCGGATAAAAAGATTTATAAACCAGAAGACAACATGGAATTTCTGTTAATTCTTAAAAATATAACCCCAGAAGATAGGTATATTTATATCGAGGATATTTATAACGCAGATTTATTTACCATTACTGACGAAGCAGGAAACAACCAACCCTCAGAAAGAACAATTATGTATGATATAATGTGGGATGAAAAAGATTACAAGTTGGTCAAGGCAGGAGAAGAATATAAAAGGAATATCAAAGCAAAAATACGAAAAGAAAAAAATTCTGTCATCGATTTTGATGATTCATTAATTAAATTAGCTCATTCAGGAAAATTTAAAGTTTTTGTTACTTATGATGGGTGGGATGGAATTACAGTAGATACAGATGGAAAAGAGATTGCGATAAGTAAAAAAATAGGGCTTAAAAATGTTTTTGTCGATAGTTTAATTTCTAACACCATTTTGATAGAAATAAAATAGTACCATCTAACAAGACAATCCAGCGGACCTTTATTAACGGCTTTTGCGAAAAAGAAGGTGCCGTTTCTAAAGGCCGCTGATTTTTGTGTTATCTGAAAAATTATGAATGAATAGCTTCTTTCTGCTTTATTTAGTATTATTGGTGGGGGGCTTTGCTACTGGGATACTTTGGATAATCTCTTTAATTTTAGTTTGGGTTCATTCAAAAAAAATACTATCTATTGAAAACTCCAATAAGAATAGTTATAATAAGTAATATGATTAAAGATAAAGAAGAAATTTTAAATCTTATAAAAAATAACCAAAATGATATTATATCTTTCGGCGTGAAACAACTTGGTCTTTTTGGCTCGTTCGTTAAGGGAAAACAAAACCCTAAAAGCGATATTGATTTACTTGTTGAATTCTACCCTGATAAAAAAAACTTTGATAATTTCATTCACCTTTCCTTTTTGCTTGAAACATTATTAAAACATCGCATAGAATTAGTAACTTCCGAATCATTAAGCCCTTATATTAAACCTAATATATTGAGAGAGGTTGAATATGTCATTTCCCGGGCATGAATATCTTCACCATATATTGGATGAAACAAAATATATTTTAAGTCAAACAAAAGGATTGGCTAAAGAAAATTTTATGCAGCACGAAACACTCCAACGAGCGTTTGTCCGTAGTATAGAAATTATCGGAGAGGCTACAAAAAATACCCCTGACAACTTAAAACAAAAACATCCTTATATAGAGTGGCGCGCTATGGCTGGCATGCGGGATATATTAATACATGATTACTTCGGCATAGATTATGATATTGTGTGGGATGTAGTTATTAACAAAATCCCCTCTCTCCATAAAGAAATCGAAAAAATTATTCAGGAAGAAAATAAATAGCTCCTAGCAAATCGCTCCAGGCAATCGCAAACCGCTGCCAAATGGCGTCGGTTTCCTCTGCCTGAGCTCAAATGTTAGCAATAAATAATATAAAAATCAATTATTGACAAAACGTACGTGATGTGGTACGCTTTAATTGGAGGTGATTACAGTGACTACTTTAACAGCAAGTCAAGCACGAAGCATATTATATAAATTATTAGACAAGACCGCCTTATCGCATGAACCGATACAGATTACTGGAAAAAGACATAATGCTGTCTTAATTTCAGAAAATGACTGGCGGTCTATCCAGGAAACCTTATATCTTATCTCTATTCCAGGAATGCGAGAATCAATTCGGAAGGGATTAAAAACTCCAATTAAAGAATGCAATAAGAAATTAACATGGTAAATTGGAAAATAGTTTATACAAAACAAGCTTTGAAGGACGCAAAGAAACTTTCTGCCAGTGGTATGTGTCCTAAAGCCGAAGCTATCCTGGAAATCATAAAGAGAAATCCTTTCAAGACTCCCCCCCCATTCGAAAAGCTAGTAGGTGATTTAACCGGCGCATACTCAAGAAGAGTAACTATACAACATAGAATTGTTTATCAAGTTCTAAAAAAATATAAAACAGTAAAAATTATTCGCATGTGGACTCATTATGAATAGAATTTCTAACAAGACAATCCAGCTAACCCTTCCCCGCCGTCAGTTGGCGTCGGCTTAGGGCAGCTGATTTTTACGTTATAAGCTGTACGTAATAAGACCTAAACTTTTAGAAACTTATTGGATACTTTCTGTTTTTGCTTAAGGCTTAAAACTTACAGCTTACGCCTAATTACCCTTATCTACATGTAACCTTAACTGCCCGCAGGCGCCTTGAATATCCGCACCCCGCGAACGCCTTATAGTAAAATTAATCTTAAGCCTTTGGAGCATATGCGTGAATTCTTTAAGCTGTGCTTTTTTCACGCGTTTAAAATCTATTGCCCCAACATTATTAAACGGGATAATATTAAGTTTGCACTTAAGTGCAAAGAGTAGATGCGCAATATCTAAAGCTGCTTTTATTGAATCATTAATCCCGTCCATTATCACATACTCAAAGGTGATCATGCGGTTTGTCGCTTGAGTATATTCCCTGACCGCCTTCATCAGCATATTCAGGGGGAATTTATTGTTTATCTAGGGAAAAATAGGGACAGCGACTATTTTTACCCCCCCTACCATTAAATGCAAAAATGGGATAATTACCCATTGACAAGGTTCATCACATGTGATACACTTATTGTGGAGGTAAAAATATGCCAACTAAAAATCCTAGAATAAATGTCGTACTTGACCCTGAAATATATAATATTCTTAATAAATCAGCTCAAAGCCAGGGAATTTCCCTATCTCTTTTCTCCAGAGATCTTATAAAAGAAGCTTTGGAAATTAGAGAAGATTTATATTGGCAAGAACAGGCACGAAAAAGAGACAATTCTCTTTCAAAGAATAAAAAAATATCTCACAAGGATATTTGGAACTAATGAACTATCAGATTTCCTATCATCCTGAAATCAAAAAAGATATTTCAGGAATTCCAAAAAACATAAAAACAAGAATTAGAAAAGCTATTGAAAATAGGCTGCTATCTGATCCTATCAAATATGGTGAACCCTTGCGTAGAAGCCTGCAAGGATACCGAAAACTACGCGTGGGAGATTATAGAGTTATCTATAAAATCGAAGAAAATGATATTATAGTGTTAAAAATAGGCCATCGCAAGGAAGTGTATGATAAACATAGATATCAGTAAAATCTAACAAAGCAATTAGCTAACCCTTCCCCGCCGCCATTCGGCGCCGCCTCAGGGCAGCTGATTTTTATGTTATATTAATATAAAATATTTTGTTGCCAAAGCGCACACAATGTGATATATTTTAATTATGAATATATACTATAATTGGGATAATGATAAAAATAAACTGCTGAAAAATGATCGGGGTATCTGTTTTGAAGAAATAGTTTCTTGCATAGAAAAAGGTTACCTTATTGATATAATACACCATCCGAATAAAAATAAATATCCCAATCAAAACATTCTTATTGTTAATGTAAATAATTATGCGTATTTAGTGCCTTTTGTTGCAGAAAAAGGAGACACATATTTTCTAAAAACTATTATCCCTAGCCGTGAAGCTACAAAAAAATATATACGAGGTGAAAAATGAAAAAAAATAATTTAGACAAATATGAACAAGACTTAGTAGATTCTTATAACCGGAAGGAATGGGAATCTATAAAAGATTTAAAACAAGAGATCAAAAAACATCAAAAATATGCTAAAAACACCTTAAAAAAAGATAAACGCGTGAACATTAGAATATCTTCAAAGGATCTCAATGGAATCCAAATTAGAGCAATAGAAGAAGGCATTCCTTATCAAACTTTATTAGCAAGCATTATTCATAAATTTGTTAATGGCAGAATGATGGAAAAAAGATAACAAGGCAATTCAGCTAACCCTTCCCCGCCGCTAATCGTGGCGGCTCAGGGCAGCTGATCTTTATGTTACGATCAACCAACAATTCTATCCCCTATACGCTATCCCCTAACCCCTTATCTAAGTTTGCTCTCAATTGTCCGCAGGCGCCTTGGATATCCGCACCCCGCGAACGCCTTAGAGTGAAATTGATCTTAAGCCTTTGAAGCATATGCGTGAATTCTTCAAGCTGTGTTTTTTTCACGCGCTTAAAATCCATTGCCCCAGCAGGATTAAACGGGATAATATTAAGTTTACACTTAAGTGCAAAGAATAGATGCGCGATATCTAAAGCTGCTTTTATTGAATCATTGATCCCGTCCATTATCACATATTCAAATGTGATCATGCGGTTTGTCACCTGAGTGTATTCCCTGGCCGCCTTCATCAGCATATTCAGGGGGAATTTCTTGTTTATCGGCATAAGACGGTTTCGCGTATCATTATCCGCGGCATGCAACGAGATCGATAATTCAAACTGTATGTTCTCTTTGGCAAGCTGCAATATCGCATCCGGCAACCCGCAGGTTGAAATGGTTATCCTCCTTGCGGCTATTCCCAGACAATCCGGATGGTTTAAAATCCTGATTGCCTTTAAAGTATTCTCATAATTTGCCAGCGGCTCTCCCATGCCCATAAATACAATATTAGTGACCGGCTGTTCGGGGTTGTCTTTTTTTACAAGCAATAGCTGCGAAACGATCTCATCTGCCCTAAGATCGCGCACCAGTCCTCCGCTGCCGCTTGCGCAAAATAAGCACCCAAAGGCACATCCTACCTGAGTAGATACGCATACAGTAGCCCGCTTGGCTGTCGGTATCAAAACAGTTTCTAAAGAATTATCATCATCGGTAATAAAAATATATTTAGAGGTTTTATCAACAGCAGAGGTTAATTTTAATTTTTGATGAAGACTGACAGGACAATTTTTAATCTCCAGCTTTTCCCTTAGTTCTCCGGGAAGGTTTTTCATCTCTGAAAAAGACAGAACACTTTTCTTAAATATCCACTCCTGTATCTGCTTTGACCTGTATACTGGATGGTTTAAGCCCGCTACTATGGTTTGAAGTTCTTCGGGGTAAAGCCCTGCTAAATATTGTTTATTATTCATCTCTTCCTCTAAATAAAATATTGCCGATCCAGATCAAAAGCATTTTTGATTAAGTTAATATCCGGATTTTCACCTGCCTCGTTCAGCATAACCGCAATAACATCAAAGCGAAAATTACCTTTAAGCCTATTTCTTGCTTTAAGATAAGCTAAAGCAGTTTGAGATATTTTACGCTGTTTTGATTTTGATATCGCTTCCTGGGGAAGCCCGAAATTGTCATTTGCGCGCGTTTTTACTTCAATAAAACAAAGCACACTTGAATTTTCGGCAATGATATCAATTTCTCCTATCCGGTTGTGATAATTGCGCTCTAATATATTATAATTGTTAGATTTAAGGAACTCGACCGCCAGGTTCTCTCCGATCTTGCCTATTTGTTTTGTATTCATTCTGCCTCCAATCCTGGGTATTTCATGGTATTGGCGTCACGAGCATGTGCAACAGCCTATATTATAAAATATTCGGGATAACTTATAGTATATCAAGGTTTTCTTAGAAAAGAAAGACGGATAATGTGTAATGAGTAAAAAGAATTCTTTATAGAGCTTTAAGTTGGAGTAGATTTTACCACCCAAAGCCCACCCTGGGGGTGGTATTACTATGCTCTTTAGCTGTCTCCTACCACTCACTTGAAATACCGGCAAAGATCAAACGACCCGGCATGGGGATATTGCCTCTTTCAGCATATGCCTTATTAAATAGATTATCTACTTTTAAAGAGACCGCGTACTCCTTGATTTTTTTCTCGAGTGAACTATTAACAATAAAATCCCCTCCCATATTTGAACGCTGCTGATATATAACGTTATTATTTAGAGCTATGCCCATAGGAAGAGAGTTTTTAGAGCCTGCTGTAAATTTATGCTTCAAATAATCAAAAACATATTTTGAAATAAACCCTGTTTCTTTTTGGTCTCTATCATTAAATGCGTAGCCAAACCAAACCTCATCCCAGGATTTTAATTCCGGGCTCATGTTTTTTGGATATAATTTTAAATCCACCTCTGCTCCGTTTGTATCAACCCTTGTTATGTTTTTGATATTATAGATCGTAGAAGACGGACTCCTGACCCAGTCGATCAAGTCTTTTTCCTCTCTTTTGAACAAAGTCAATGATGAACTAAGATATTCATCATCATAATCAATCCCGAACTCATAATTATTCGATCTCTCAGGAGCTAGATTCTCATTACCGATATTAGCCGGGCTCTGATAATAGAGTTCTGTAAATGTCGGTGCGCGAAACGACTGGCCGCAGGCACTGCGCAGTTTAAGTTTGTCCGTTAATAAATACCCAATACCCATATCCGGAGCTGCCTTTTTTTTAAATCCTTCATAAATATAACCGGTCAACCCAACTGATGCAATCCATTTATCAATCTTTCGGGTATAAGTAGAATAAACCATGTTTCTGCCGCGGTTGTGTTTTCCTAAATTACTGCTGTTAATACTTTCTACAGCAGTATCTACTCCATAAAAAATTCTGCCTGAGTAAAATTCACTTATCATATC
The DNA here is from genome assembly GCA_043806135.1 of Candidatus Omnitrophota bacterium. GTDB lineage: Bacteria > Omnitrophota > Gorgyraeia > B26-G9 > B26-G9 > JAGLQQ01. Next base: position 82,453 of record JAZDHG010000016.1, on the reverse strand, counting down.
AATCTTAGCTCCTTTTACATAATTGACATGAATATTTTCGTAAAAGGCCGGGTTTGATTTTTTCAGCATAAAGCGGTCTTTATGGCGGCGCACATAAATCTGAGGATTAAAATAAAAACCATTCGATTCCGCTTTCAATCCAACACTTGAAAAAATTGTTTTTGTATGTTCTTTCTGATCCGGAAAAAATTCTGAGTAAAATCCGTTCGCGCCAAATTCTTTATCCAAAAACCCTAATTTAAAATCAATATCTCCGTAACCGCTTTTTATATTGCTGATATGGGAAAAATTAATCGTATCGAAATCAGTATTATACATATACCCATCAGAAGAACTGCGTCCGATATTTGTCCGTGAATTAACCCCGGCTAACGGGTATAAAACAGAGAGCATTTGGCTTTGAAACCCATTTTCTCCAAAAACAGCTTTAGCCTTAACACCTTCTCCTTGCGGCTTCTTTGTAACAATATGTACTGAGCCTCCTTGCCTGCCTGCTGCATTAACCCCCGCTGCCGGACCTGAGATAACGGTCATTCTGTCAATATCAAAGCAGGAAAAAGGAATATCCATATTAAAATGCCCGGTTTGCGGGTCATTGACTTTTATCCCGTCAATTAAAACATCGGTCTGCTCAAATGTGGCCGCACGTATCTGAACATCTGATTGTATCCCGTAAGGCCCGCGCCTTTGTACATCAACAAAGGAAATCTCTCTTAAGCCGTCCTCAACAGCTCCTGATTTATATCCCTTATCTTCCATATGACGCAAGGAATTGGAATAGTATTCATCAATGACCGATGGATAAACTAACACAGGTTCAAGGTAATAAACACCGGATTCAGTGTCCTTGGCAAATCCATCGGCATTCAGGCACAGTAAAAACAAGCTGATCGCTAACAGAATAAAAACAATTCTGATGCTCATTTTCTTCATAAAACTCCTTCTATTGTTAACCATTATATATTTTTTAGTTAACATTGTAATTAAAAAATTTTTATTTGAGCAGCAGTTCCTTCTCTTTCAAGAGTTCTACAATCCTTTTTACAGCGCCCTGATTTTTCGAAACTAAAGCTTGGGCATTAGCCGCCAGACTTTCTCTTTTGCCTTTATCGCGGATAAGTTCATCCAGGCAGCGCATCAGCCTCTCTTCGCTATCCACTGAAACCGCTGCTTTCTCCGACAGGAAAAGCTTTTCTATCTCACGAAAGTTGAACATATATTGCCCGAATACGATCGGCTTAAAGCAAAGTGCCGGCTCAATGGGGTTCTGCCCTCCGTGCTTAACAAGACTGCCCCCCATAAAAACAATATCAGCTGATTTATAAACTTGAGCCAATACACCCATGATATCAAGCACCAGGACATCCTCAGGTCCTACCTGCAGCCCTTCCTGCATTATCCGGCTCATGCTTTTACTGCTTAAGCCGTATTTACTTAATACCCGCTCGACCTCAATAGCGCGGCGAGGATGACGGGGAGCTATAAGCAGGCGGATATCATGATGCACTTGCTTAAGCTTTATGAATACTCTTGCGAGCATCTCTTCTTCATTATCATGCGTGCTGCCTGCTATGATCAATAACTCGTTTTTATTAGTTTTAAGCTCAGGCAATTCTTTAGAAAAAGCTTCCCCCACCTGATCAAACTTAATATTACCGACAACCTGAACGTTTTTGGGCCTTGCCCCAAGGGCAATGATTCTCTGCGCATCTTTTTCGCTTTGCATGCATAGCAAAGTTATTCTTTTGATTATCGGAGTGAAAACAATAGAAAGTTTTTTGTATTTCGGATACGCTCCGTCGGAAATACGGCCGTTGGCAATAACTACCGGTATTTTTTTTCTAGAGGCAATACAGATCATATTCGGCCAAAGTTCTGTCTCCAAAATTATGAGCATTTTCGGGTTTATTAAGGAAAGTGTCTTGTTGACAATAATGCTTAGATCAAAGGGTAAATATATAACAATATCCTCTTTGGTTGCTATCTGTTTTGCAACCGTATTTCCGGTAGGCGTGATCGTAGAGATAACAAATCGAACGCCGGGGAACGAACTTCTCAATTGCCTTATAAGCAGTGCCGCTGCCTTCATCTCTCCCACGCTAACCGCATGCACCCAGACAAAATTATCATGTTCTTTGAGTGCTTTTTTAATGAGGTTCGGATAAATGCCAAAACGCTGCCTTAATCCTATCCGGCGCTTTCCTTTAAAAAGCAGTGACGGAAGATAAAAAAATGCTAACAGCAAATAAATAAAATCAAATAATAGAGTCATGGGATAGTTACTAGTTACTACTAATTACTAGTTACGAATTACGAGTTATGAGTTACTGGTTACTAATTACAAGTTACCAACAGTTAATAGGGGTTACTAATAGTTGCTTCAAAAAATCACAAAAGGCACTAATCTTAATTTACATCGAGCATTGAGTAAAAAAACTATACGCTCTACAATAGATGCTTTCCGCTGTTTTTGTTTTTCTGTTTTTCACTCATAATTTATAACTAGTAATTTATAACTTATTTTGTTGTTTTTTACTTTTAACTTTTTACTTGAAATTGCGTCCTTCTTCCCTCGTCCTTCGGGCTTCGGTTTTTTCTTGTTACTCGCTACTTACTCTTTATTTGCCCTTGGATGCGTCTTGTCATAAACATTTTTAAGTCTTTCCGTGGAAAGATGTGTATATATAGTCGTTGTGGATAAATTGGCATGGCCCAGTAATTCCTGAACTGAACGCAGGTCAGCCCCTCTGTTCAAAAGATGCGTGGCAAACGAATGTCTTAAGCTGTGCGGTGATATATCAGTCCTAATACTGGCAACTTTTATATATTTTTCAACGATATTGCGAATACTGCGGTCCGTAAGCCTGCGTCCGTCCTTATTCAAAAACACCGCACGATCAGAAGTCCCTATGCCTTTTTTGCGCTTTTTTAAGTAATTTTTGATAACCCTTAACGCTCTATCACCAATAGGCGCCAGCCTCTCCTTCTTGCCCTTACCATAAACTCTTACAATCCCGGAAATAAAGTCGATATCCTCTACGCTTAAGCCCACCAGCTCGCTTACGCGTATGCCGGTGCTGTATAATGTCTCAAGTATCGCTTTATCACGCAATCCGGCAGCATCAGCAACATCAGGCGTTTCTAAAAGCTTCACAATATCATCTTCACCCAAAAATAAAGGCAGTTTTTTTTCTAATTTCGGGCCAACCAGTCCGATCATCGGATTTGCTTTTAGATGTCCTTCACGGGTTAAAAATTTAAAAAAAGACCTGAGGCAGGCCATTTTACGTGCAATTGTAACTTTTTTAAACCCTTTTTGCCGCAGCGTAACCAGAAATTTTCGGACATCAAAAACATCTATTGTTTTAAGCTCCCGGTTATTCAAAAACTGCGCAAGCTCTTTCAAATCAACGCTGTAATTTATCAAGGTATGCACTGATGCATCTTTTTCTACTTTTAAATAATTCAAGAACTTATCGATATATCGTTCCATATTACCGGTTACCCCAATTATTTTTGAGAGATCCTATATTGTTTTACGGCTGACTTTTTACTGAGCTTCATCTTCAGCAGTTCCATCTTCTTTAGGAAGTGTTTTTGATAAAAAAGTACATTTCGGATAATTACTACATCCGTAAAAACGCATTCCCCGCCTTGAACTACGCTGAATCAGCTCCCCGCCACAATCCTGATTCGGACATTTAACCCCTGAGGATATTGATTTTGCATTGCGGCATTCAGGGAATCCGGAGCAGCTCAAAAACTTTCCGGTACGCGACCATTTAATAACCATCGGTCTGCCGCATTGCTCACAGTTTTGGTCGGTTTCAATAACTTCTTTTTTCAGATTTGTCTGTGCGTAGGCAAGCTTTTTCTTAAACGGAATATAGAAATCCTTTAAAACCTGGTCCCATTTCATACTGCCTTCTTCTACTTTGTCCAGCTCCTCTTCCATTATCGCTGTAAAGGTAATATTGATAATATTTGGGAAATACTCGACCAAAATATCATTTACCTTCATCCCCAATTCAGTACAGGTCAAATATCCCTTTTCCCTGCGAATATAATTACGCATAATAAGCGTATGCACAATAGGCGCATAAGTACTCGGCCGTCCTATGCCTTTTTCTTCCAGATCCTTTACCAGCGAGGATTCAGAGTACCTTGCCGGCGGTCGCGTAAAATGCTGTGAGGGGATCAATTTCAGCAGCTCAAGTTTTTCCCCTTTCTCCACATCAGGGATCAATTTAAGTTTTTCTTTGCCCTCTTCCTGGTATATTCTCAAAAAGCCATCAAAAATAAGGATCGATCCGGAAAGGGAAAAAAGGTATTTACCGGCTGCAATCTCGATAGTGCTTGTCATATATACAGCAGCCTTCATCTGGCTGGCCATAGTCCTTTTCCATATAAGCTCATACAGCCTATACTGATCAGGGCTTAGGTGCTTTTCCAGTTCCTGGGGCCTGCGCTCAATTGAAGTCGGACGGATAGCTTCATGCGCTTCCTGTGCTGATTTCTTTGATTTATATACATGCGGTTTTGCCGGAAGATATTTTGCGCCATAATGGTCACTGATAAACTTGCGTATGTGATTTAAGGCAATATCCGCAATACGCACAGAATCTGTACGCATATAGGTTATAAGACCTATGGGCCCCTCATCGCCTAGCTCTACTCCTTCATAAAGCTGCTGAGCGATCATCATTGTCTTTCGCGTGGTAAATTTAAGCTTATTAAAAGCATCCTGCTGTAAAGTGCTAGTAATAAAAGGAGGGTATGGATTGCGCTTTTTTTCCTTCTTATTTACAGAAGATACTATATAGTCCTCTTTTTGTAATGCCTCGATTATACCGCTTGACTGCACTTCGTTCTTTAAATCAATTTTTTTATTTTCATATTTAATAAGCTCAGCGGTAAGCTCCTCATATTTTTCTTTTTTTCTTTTAAGCAGCGCTTCAATTTTCCAGTATTCCTGCGGAATAAAGCTTAGTATCTGTCTTTCTCTTTGTACGATCAATTTTAACGCAACGGATTGTACACGCCCTGCGCTTAATCCTTTTGCCACTTTTTTCCAAAGCAGGGGACTCAAAAAATATCCCACTATCCTGTCTAAAATTCGCCTTGCCTGCTGCGCATTTACTCTATTTTCGTCAATCTTCTCTGTAGCCGCAAAAGCTTCCTTGATCGCCTGTGGTGTTATTTCATGAAAAATAACCCTAAGGAATTCAAGCTTTCTCTTCTTGTCCTGCAGCCTATCTCTTAAATGCCAGCTTATTGCCTCTCCTTCTCTGTCCTGATCAGTGGCCAGGTAAACAATATCTGAATTTTTTACTTCCTTTTTAAGCTGTGTGAGAATTTTCTTTTTCCCCGGGATGACTACATAAGTAGGACCAAAGTTATCATCAATATCAACGCCGATTTTGCGCCTCGGCAGATCAATAATATGACCCATGGAAGAATATACAACAAATTCTTTGCCCAAAATACGGCTGATTGTTCTTGCTTTTGTCGGGGATTCTACAATAACCAGTTTTTTCATCAAATTTTATCCTTGTATATAGTCTCATATAATAGCTTATTTAAACGGCATAGTCAACTCCGTAAGAGTTCTTCGTTTTTACCCCCGTTATGAAGAATTTTTGGGTCATTCTTAATTAAGTTGAATCGTTTTCTATAACTTAATGATTTGCAAGTTATTAGAACCAACTAAGCATGCCCCATGATTACACAGATTATTAAAAGATTACAACGGATTAATTTCTATTAGTATATCAGCGTAATCGGGCTTTTAATCGGTGCAATCAGGTTCTTTCGTTCAACTTAAACAAGAAAGAACCAATTTTTCTATTCTAGCCAGCGGTATACGCCGAAGATGGCTTTAAACCAGCGTCGGCTTTATAAAATATATTCCACTACCGATTAAAATCGTTGGCTTTCTCTAACGGGGGCAACAATTTGCAGGATTTTAGATTTTATATTTTATATTTTAAAAAGAAAAGCCCGCAAATGCCGGTTCTGCTGTATAAAAAAACAGCGGCATCAAACAAATGATGCTCGCTAATTCTTTTTATTGCATAAACTTATTTTGAAAATTATGCTATTTATTTCTCTCTGTGGCAAACTCAGATTTCTTTGCCTTTACAATAAGTTCTTCTCAACTGATCAGATCTTCCCTTTCAATAAATTTAATCGTAATGTCTGTCCCCTCAGATAAAGGCGTCGTAAAACCGGCAGATTGTCCGTTAACCGTGATTTTCATAAGCTTCCCTTTTTGCTCGTCTAAATTCAGCTCAAGGTTCTCAAGCACCTGAGAAACTGTTGGCGGAACTTTTTCCGGAGGCCGCGTAATAATCTCAGCCCTGTCAATTATAAATTCATCCGGGTTTACCTGCTGTCCATTCATAAAAATTTTTCCCTCATTTCCCGGTATAACTTGTTTTTTCCCATTTAAAATAACTTCTATACTTTTGGCAGCGGACGGAAGCTCAACGATATCTTTTATCTTATAAAAGAACGTCTGGTCCTGTTTAAACTCAATGATACTTCCATTGGGGACGGTTGAATCCAGTATTGACCTTTTCCCGTTGACAAGCAGTAAAAAACTGCTCTGCGACAATACCTTCGGCTCTTTATTTACACGAACTACAATTTCCCGTTCTTGAAGAGAACTAGCATCAATATTAATCGCCGCTAATATATCTCTTACCCTGACATCTTCTTTATATCCAATAGTAGCACGGTCTGTAAGCTCGGTATCGGGAGCTACGACATTTCCCTTCATAAAAATTTGAGGACTGACCTCAACTTGCTGCGAATTGACCGTAACCTTGACCGTTTCAATCTCCACAACATCAGCTATTTTCCCCTGTGCATTATGTCCGTTTTCCGCATCTTCAAAAAATATCCTGTCTCCAGTCTTAACCTTTGTTGTTAAATCAGCCTTCTGATCATTAAGTTTTATTTGTGCCGGCTTCCCCATTTGCCCCCGGATCACTTTTAAACGGCCGTTTACCTCTACGCAAATAGCATGGCCTATTTTACCATACAGCTTCATTTTATCAACTCCGGCAGCAACTAGGGCACTCAGCACATCAAGATTTTGCTGCATATCAAGTACATTGACCCGTTTATCATTAACATGTAAATCGATAAACTTTAATCCCGTGGATCTAGCGGTCATAATACAAATACCAATCGGCGTTACCATGTCCGGCCCTTTAAGCTTTCCTGTCTTATCTACCACTTCATGGATCATCTCCGGTAATCTTATCCCGATATTTTCTTCCTTCATAGGAAAGCTTACGGCAAGCTCCTTTTCAAATAGAGGCGTAAGACTTCCTCCTCCGACTAAAACCACGGCATGAGGTGCTTTTTGATTAAGTTCAAGCACAGTACGTACTATAGACTCTGCAAGTTTATTTACACGAGGACGGATCGCATTAATAATTTCCTGTGATTCAACATTATGTTCGCGCCCGAGAATATCTTTAAAATACACCTTTGGCTGTCTTAATAGCTGCTTTTTAATAATTTCTGCCGTTCTGAAATCAATAATAAATTTTTCACACAAAAATTCAGTTATTTCATCGCCTGCTTCCGGAACCATACCATAAGCAAAAACAGTCCCGTCCTTTGTCAAAGCAATGTCTGATGTACCGGCACCGATATCTAATAGTAAAAGATTTAACCTGCGGATATCTGTAGGAATAATAGCATTTATTGCTGCTATCGGCTCTAAGGTAAGATTAATTATTTCAAGCCCTGCGCGGCGTAAAACACTAAGCATACTGTCTAGGACCACGCGGGGTAAAAATGTTGCTATCACCTCAACTGACATATTGCGGCCGAAATGACCTAACAAGTCTCCGATTCGTGCCCCGTCCAGTTCATAATATACCACACTGTAACCGACACAATAAAAATCACCGCTTCCGAAATCACTCTCTGCATTATTTAAAACACTGCTTACCGCCTCTAGCTCAAGATTGCGGACAGCGTCTTCGGTAATCTCTTCGTTTAGGGAAAGTTCTTTTTCAATCTTTGCCTTAATTGTCTTAAGCGCCCGCCCGGCAACAGCTACTCCCACATCCCGAAACTCTACAGCCAGCCTCTTTTGAAGACTCTCTTTAATAGCTGTTACGATCTTGGCCACTTCATTTATATTATGTATCTGGCCGTCAAGCATTGTTCTTGTTTGATGCTCAACGATCTCAACATCAATAATCTTTAATTTATCCTCTGTTTTTTCTGCAACAATACCTACCACCTTACGCGTTCCGATATCTAAAGAAAAAACAAAATCCGATTTAATTTTCATTCTTTAGTTCCTCTCTTACATGCCAAGCGCAGCAAGCACAGCCTCCAAGGTATCTGGCTTAGGCAAATACAGCTGCGAACATTCCAGCCTTGTATTCGCAACAAATAATTCTACATTAATAAGAAAAATTTCATCAGCAACTTGCCCGATCTCTACAAGAATAAAATTAAGCATTGCTCCGAGCATATCATTAGCCATGGCCGGAACACTTGCCACAGCATGCATTGCAACTACCTGCGTCAAGGCGCTAATATAGGAACCGCACAGAATAGATCCGACCTCTTTTAGCGCTGACTGGGCTATCTCGGTTTGCATATCAACCGTATCTTCTCCTAAGAGCCTTTTCGTCAGAAAAGCCGCGCTTTCCGGTGAAAAAATAGTCAACATGGTCCCATTCATTTCTCTGAGGACTTCAAGATATACAACATAAACAAGCCTCTCAGGACCGCCAAGTACATATGATACGTTATCCAAAGGCACAACCTTTACAGACGGAACACTGATCTCAATTGTTTCGCTAATCAGCTGAGAAAGTGCTGTTGCCGCATTTCCTGCTCCGATATTACCCATTTCACGTAACGCATCCAGCTGAACATCTGTTAACTCAGCCATTTTGTTTCCCTCCTTAAGAGTTAAAAATCAATGATTAAGATTATTATGAAAAATAAACCTAACCAATTAAAGTGGCAACATCAAGGATTAATGCCACTCTTCCGTCCCCCAATATCGTTGCCCCTGCAAATCCCTTGATCCCCTTTAAGAAAGTTCCGACTGATTTTATAACGACTTCCTGTTGTCCTAATACCTGGTCCACAATCAGTCCTGCTTTTTTCGTACCGCTCTCCACAACCACGATAGCGGTCTCTTGATCTTCCTTCTGCTCCTTTGCCTGAGCCTCATCATCATTTTGTAAGGAATTAAAATCCAGGCTTTTCAAAGCGTTTCCCAAACGAAGCAATGGAAGAACTTCATTACGCAAATTTATTACTTCAAATTTTTCTATATGTTTGATCTTACTCTTTTTAACTTTTACTGTTTCGGCAATATTTGCTATCGGAACAGCATAAATCTCATTATTCACTTTCACGAGCATTGCTTTGATAATAGCAACTGTAAGCGGCAGTTTTAAGTTAAAATTGCTTCCCTTGTCAACCTCGGAATCAAACACAAGGCTTCCGCCTAAAGATTCTACTTTTGTCTTTACAACATCCATGCCTACTCCGCGGCCTGAGGTATCTGTTATCTCTGTTGCGGAGCTGAATCCTGGAAGAAGAATGATATTAAGCATATCCATATCGCTTGTTTTACTAGCTTCTTCTTCCTCCATAAACCCCTTCTTTACAGCGATGTTACGCAATTTGTTCGGATTGATCCCCTTACCGTCATCAGAGACCCGTATCAACACATATGTCCGTTCTCTCAAAGCAGACAACTTTATTGTGCCCACCAGGCTTTTATTCTTTGCCTTGCGATCCCGCGGCAATTCAATCCCATGATCAATGCTGTTTCGCAAAAGATGCACCAATGGATCAGCTATTTCATCAAGGACCGTTCTATCAAGCTCTATCTCTCCGCCCGTAACTTCCAGATTGATCTGTTTTTTTTCACTGCGCGCAAGATCCCTTACCATTCGCGGAAAGCGGTCAAAAACCTGAGACATAGGTATAAGGCGAGCCTGCATTACCTCATCCTGCAAATCACTGGTCAGGCGGTCTATACTCGTCAAAATCTCATTTAATGTCTTAAGCTGATACGTCTTGGCAATCTGCATAAGGCGAATTTTGGATATTACCAGCTCCCCGACAAAATTCATAAGCTTATCCAGTCGCTGCGTACTGACCCTGATGCTTTGTATTTTTTTAAAGCTTAGCTGCTGCGCTGCGTCTTCTGCCTTGTTTTTATTAACAGCCAAGGTGACATTAGTTTCAAGGGTATTGTTCTTTTCCTCCGGCAACTCATCTATATCCAAAATATGATTTACAACGACCTTTTCAACTTCCATTACCATCTTCAAGACTTCTTCAATCTTTTTCTTTGATAAGCTACTCAAAAACAGCAGGGAAAACACCTGTCCCAGCCGGTTCATTTCCATATCTTCGATCGAAGGGGCAGATTTTATGACTTCACCGATTTGTTCAAGCTTATGAAAAATCATAAAAACCCGCACTGATTTTAACTGACAATCAGCGCTAAGATATATCTCTATTACATAAATTTTTGACTTCCGGTCGGCAAATACACTGCTCAGGTTTTGCTTTTCCAAAGAAGTCAAACATATTTCTTTCCTTACTTCTACTTTAGCCTGTTTTATCTCTGAGATTGAAGGAATGACACTCTCAAGCCGGACAATAATCTCATCAACATCTAATTTTAAATCCTTTTCCTGTTTTATCTCATCCAGCAGCATTTGGAGCATATCCAAACAATCAAACAAGCTGTCAACAACCTCTATAGCAACAGCGATCTTTTGGGTTCTAAAGATATCAAGGACGTCTTCCATCTTATGGGTCAATTTTGTAAGAGCCTCAAACCCCATCGTGGCCGACATGCCCTTTAAAGTATGTACACTGCGGAAAATCTCGTTTAAAATTTTTGTATTCTGAGGGTCTTTTTCTAAAACAAGTACAGCATTATTTATTATTTGCAAATGCTCTTCAGATTCGGCAACAAATAATGTTCTATATTGCTCAACTCCCATTTGTTAAATCCTTTTATATCTTAATATGCTTCATTATTTCAAGGCCCATATGCGATATAGGTAAAACCTTATCTACAATTCCTTCTTCTATCGCTACCCGCGGCATCCCATAGACAACACAGCTGGATTTATCCTCAGCCAATGTTAATCCCCCCGCATTTTTAATATTTCTCATGCCCGACACGCCGTCCTGCCCCATCCCTGTAAGTAAAACGCCTATTGTCTTTGCTCCAAAGATCTTAACCACAGAATCCATCATTACAGATATTGAAGGGCGAACTCTGTTAACTTTCGGACCTGTGTTTAGACGTATAACCGCATTATTATTATGCATTTCCACAACCATATGAAAATCACCCGGTGCGATATATCCGTGCCCGGCCTGGATTATATCACCTTCTTCAGCTTCTTTTACGTCAATCTTTGTCAGCCAGTTTAATCTTTCCGCCATAGAACGGGTAAACCCTGCCGGCATATGCTGCACAAACAAAAATGCCGCCGGAATGTCCGCTGCAAAATAAGGAAGTATTTCTTTAATTGCTTTCGGACCTCCGGTAGAAGCCCCTATAGCTACGATCTTATTTAAACCAGCCGGCACCTTGGGCTGTACGGCAGGCGCTATATTTTTAAACATATTAAAAACAGCCCTGACTCTCTTAACATCTACCTTGCTGGCTGATTTTACTTTACGTACAATTTCCTGATCAACGTTTTCTATATCAAGCGATATTTCGCCGCTTGGCTTATTCACAATTTCTACCGCTCCAAGCTCTAATGCCTTTAATGCGTTGGCCCCGCCTGCAGACGCGTTCGCGCTGATAATAACAACCGGTGTCGGCACCTCAGTCATTATATAAGTAAGCGCAGTTAATCCATCGATATCCGGCATGGACAGATCCAGTGTTATCACATCCGGCTTCATTTTCACGGCTTTTTTAATAGCTTCTGCCCCGGTTTTTGCACAATCCAGGACCTCAATTTCGCTATCTAAACTCAAAATATCGCTGATACGTCTGCGCATCAAAGCTGAGTCATCAACAATAAGGACTCGAATCATAATGTTCTCTCTCCATGAGCAATTGTTCTTACTCTTACATCGCCTGTCTCCAAGTAAAAATAAAGCGACCGGCCATGAGATCCGCCGACATCTTCAGCGGCAATCCTAATATTCAATGATTGCAATACTTCCCTGGTTTTTTCAATATTACGTTCCCCTATATTAAAAATTTTATTTGTTTTAGAAAACCCAAACATATGCGCACCGCCCATAATTTTAGCTTTCACAAAACGCCTGTCCGCACCAAGGGCTTCCATTTTTTCCAACAGATCCGGGATTGCCGTATTGGCAAATTTTGCCCGGTTAGATTTGTTCTTTACTAATTCAATTTCCGGCAGCATTATATGGGCAAGTCCGCCTATTTTCTCTCGGGCATAATATAAGACAACTCCCACACAGGAACCAAGACCTAATGATGTAAGGACAGTAGGTGCTTTCGCGCTTTTCGAGTCAGCCATTCCGACATGAAATTCGTTTGTCTCATAATCCATTTTATGCTCCGATTGCAGATAAAATTGCTTCTAAACTTCCAGGATTGGGTAGTAAAAAGAAATGCCCTTTAACGCTCTTCTCAGCATCAATAAATTCCGAATCGATCAATAACGCATATTCGGTAACTGCAGCGAGCTCGATAAGAATATCATCTATCAATGCACCAGCCATATCTACTACTATACCCGGCGTTGAAGGTATCAGCCCCAACTGGGTGAATGCAGTAAGCGTATTCAAGTATGCTCCAGAAAGGATGCTTCCAGCTTCCTTAATTGCCGATTGATCCATTTCTGTGAATATTCCGTTAATATTGTTCTTTCCGGTAAGTATTTCTGCAAGAACATGAGCATCTTGCTGGGGGAAAAGAAGAAGAATTACCCCGGGAGCATCACCAAAAACCTGAAAAACAACTCCAACTACCAATGTTTCGGCACCGCCAACAGCCTCAGGTACAGAAGAAACAGGTATAAACTCAACATGCGGCACATTCATCTCAATTCTTTTATTAAGCAATTGAGACAAAGACGTCGCCGCGTTCCCGGCGCAAATGTTGGCCATCTCTTTTAAAACATCTTTTTGCTTATCAGTTAAAATAATTTTATCTTTTGACAAATTATAAACACCCCTGTTTTAAACAAACAAAGAAAAAATATTTTAGTGGTGTTTTTAAGATTAGCTTTCCAAAACACGCTTTGCAGCTTCAAGTACGCGTGAAGGCTGGAACGGCTTAGTTACAAAATCTTTTGCTCCTGCTTGAATTGCCTCCACAACCAATGCATGCTGTCCCATAGCGCTTACCATAAGAATCTTAGCTTTTCCATCTTTTTGCATTATCTGCTTAACTGCCCCGATCCCGTCGATATCTCCCACTTTGGGCATAACTATATCCATAGTCACTAAGTCCGGAGAAAGCTCTGTATACTTATCCACAGCCTCTTTACCGTTCTCAGCTTCTCCGGCAACCTCATATCCTTCTTTTTTAAGGATATCGCCAATCATTTTACGCATAAAAACAGCATCATCAACAACTAAAACTTTTACTCCCATGTTCTTGCTCCTCCCTTTCCTTGTTTATTTTTCTTCTTTTTTTACACTATCCTTCATTGTTTCGACATGCTTTGAAATATGCTTGATCTCGTCCGTGCTCAACACTTCGTTTAAGTCAAGCAAAATCAGCAATCTATCTTCACTTTTACCCACGCCTCTCAGGTATTTTTCATGGACCTCTGTCTCAATAAGCGCAGGGGTATCTTCTATATTATCCGTAGAAAGCCGCAATACTTCAGAAACCGAATCAACGATCATCCCTACGGTATCTTCCCCAACTTCAACAACCATAATTCTCGTAGAATCTGTCCTGCCCGTTGAAGGCAGATCAAGCCTTTTGGCAAGATCAATTACCGTGATTATCTGCCCTCTTAAGTTCACAACCCCTTCAATAAACACAGGAGCCTTCGGCATCCGGGTGATCGAAACAAGCTTAACAATTTCTCTTACCTGATTGATTTCTACTCCGAATTCTTCATCCCCGATCTTAAAAACAACCAACTGAACTTCTTCTTTTATCTTGCCCTTATCAGCCATATCCGCTACCTCCTCAAATCCAGATGTTCCCTGGCATGTGATTTAACACTCCCAACGCCATTTACTTTAGATTAATCATAAAACCAAAATGCTTACTTATCTTTTAATTTGAATTTGCCGACAAAGCCCTGCAAATCCAGAGACAACCGCGCCAGTTCTTCTGCTGAAGCCGTCAACTCTTCCATGGAAGCTGTCTGTTCTTGTGCGGAACTTGATGCCTGCTCTGTTGCCGAAGCAGATTCTTCGGCAACTACAGCAACTTCATCCACGGCTTTAACAATCTTCTCTGAATTGGAAAGCTGCGTCTCAGTAGCAGTAGTGATTTCCTTAACCTTTGACGCTGCCAGTTGTGCTGTTTCAATAATTTCAGTCAACGAATCAGAAACTCTCGATACGATCAAGGCACCTTCATTAACCTCTTTGGTCCCTGCTTCGATCGACTTAACCGCTTTAGGCGTCTCAATCTGAATACCTTTTATCAACGCCCCTATCCTTCTTGCCGCTTCAGCCGATCCCTCTGCAAGCTTACGAACTTCTTCCGCAACAACCGCAAAACCGCGCCCGGCCTCTCCTGCGCGCGCAGCCTCAATCGCGGCATTAAGCGCAAGCAGATTTGTCTGATCAGCAATATTTGTGATCGTCTCTGTGATCTGTCCGATCTGTTGAGATTTTTCACCCAAAGATTGAACAACAGCAGCCGCATTGGAAACAGTAGTTGTGATTTTATTCATCTTTTCTACCGCCTCATGTGTAGCGATTCCGCCGCTTTCAGCCTGACTAAGTGATTTTTCAGATGCCGCTGTAGCTAACTGAGCATTCTCAGCAACCCGGCGTACAGAACTGGACATGGCCTCCATTAAACGGGAAGTATCCTCAACTCTTTTTGCCTGAGTAGTAACACCTTTGGCAATCTTTTGAATAGTCGCGGATATTTCCTGGGTAGAAGCATTCATTTCCTTGGATGATGTTGATATCTCTTGAGCGAAACTGGAAACTTTCGAAGCAAGATCTCTGATGCTGCAAACCATATTATGAACATTATTTATAATGGTGTTATAGGAGCGGCCGAGAAGACCTATTTCATCTTCGCTATCGATATCCACGATCTGGGTCAAATCCCCCTTGGTTGCCGGCACACTTGCCTGTACCAGTTTTTTTACCGGGATGATAACCAGTTTGCGCAGCAATACCAAGATCAAGAAGCTTATGATAAGAGTACCAAGTACAGCGAGAAAAATCCCTCTGGATGTGATTCCGCGCATCGCTGCCAAGAGTAGATCCATTTTAAGATCTACCCCTAATATTCCCAGAACTTCATCGTTTTTACCATGACAGCTATTACATTCAGGCTCATTATAAACAGGAATATATGTACTAAAAACCTTCTGAGCAGTTCCTCCCTTAAGGACCGTCGATTCCTGTAAGCACTTATCCTTGCTTGTCTCGATCCTTTTAATAATTTCGTTAAAATTGATAAATTTACCGATTTTCTCTTTCTTGGTACTGCATTTAATTTTTCCATCATTGTCTGTCAGGTAAAGATGAACTATCTCTTCCTGATCGATCAGGTAATTAAAAATTTTCTGCACCACTTTCTGGTCTCCCCCGAGCAGAGGATAGCGGATAGCATTTAAAATACTACGGGCTAATGTTCCAGAGAGCCTGTGTTCCTGCGTAAGGGAAGTGCTGTGTTGAAATGCAACCGTAATTATTGACATCAATCCCAAAATAACAATCAACGCTATCCCTACCCAAGATAAAATCTTAAACTCTAGATTTTTTGGCAAAAATTTAAACACTTCGTCCCCCTTTTATTTTGGCTGAACAAGTTGCAAAAAAATAAGTTATGTTATTCTTTATAATACTTAAAAAAGTACAAAGTGTCAAGCAGAAAATCCTGCAGAAATTAAAATGTTTTTCAAGATACAAATATATCAAAAAACAGGAACAAGAGCAGGAGGCATATTATCAAAAGGAACTTATGCGCTTTACCTTATCCCCGATTTAATCAGCCGGCCTTTCTCTGTGAAGTTACAAAGCTAACCCTAGGCAAAACGGGGAGATGCAGATGAAGATTTCACCTAAAAGGCGGGATATCCGGGATAAGCCTATAATTCATCCATCGTCTTATCGCTTTTTTGCTTATAAGACTAGTCTTAAATCTTAAACCTTCATTTTAGGAAAAATAGTATATCGGTGCAATCAGGTTCTTTCGTTACAACTTAAACAAGAAAGAACCAAAAAATGTTTTTACTAAAATTATTTTTCACTAACGCAAAACGGAATTTTCCGGTTATACAGAGTACTGCTTGTAACAGGCATAAAAAAGCCCCCGCCGGAGAAACCGGCGAGGGCTTATATTTCAAATCAGTTTAAAACTTTACACCAAGTTCAAGCATAGCCTGCATTGCTGTTTCGTCATTACCGCCTACATAGTAATCTCCCGGCCAGAACCATGCCAGGTTAAGACCGATACTTACGTCTTCTGTGTAAGCATATTTCGCCATTAAGTCAAGTTCTGTCCCGGCTTCTTTATCTGTGGAAGTAGTACTTGTTACTGCATTCTGCGACTGAGCTAAGCTATACAACCAGTATTCCACTCCTACCGTAACTCTGTCTGCGGGAGCTGCGGTTGCACTTAGAGCAATCGCGCTGATATTTGTGTTCGGGTCATAGATGACACCATTGGTCTGATCTTCCGTTAAGGCTAACCAGCCTTCGTAATCGCCGGCAGCTGTAGTTGCATCTTCCATGCCAGAACGATACACATATTTTAAACCCACTACTGGTGAATATTCATTTTCCAGAGCATAATTTAACCCGAGATCATATGCCATAGCATCAAGATCTCTTGAGGTCGTAGTATTCTTAATGTAATCGCCCTTTTGTAAAGCAATACCGATTTTTGCGGTCAATCTTTCCTTTGGTTCCAAGGTAACCATGGCTGCTAATATATTGATATCAACACCGGTTGTACTTGAATTTGTCCAACCAGCACTATTTGCAGCTCCTGGTGAGCTATAGTGCGCCTGGCAGTAATAGGCGTCAAGCACAGTGTTCATGTCATCGCCAAATTTGTAGATAGCATCAATTAAATACAAATCAGCATCATCACCGGCATTTTGAAGCCTTTCTGCTGTTTTTGCTGTTCCAAGAACTAAGGTTAACGGATCATAATCCAACACACCCACAATCGCGTCGTATTCCTTGCTGTCAGCATAATCTGAAGCCATGACAGTTTCTCCGGTAGTCCCATCGCCGACGACTAAGCCGTCAGCAACTTTTACAGGCATTCTTCCGATTTTCACTGTCAGCGGAGAATAGAGCATTTCCTTTATAGTGATATAAGAGCTTCTTAAGTTCACTGTGGTTCCTTCATTAGTTCCAACTGCAGCCGCCCAATCTCTTTCATTGCCAAGCACAACTGCGGCGCCAACATTATCCGTAAGATCCGCGGCCACGCCTATTTTTGTCTGAGTATTGTACCAGTCACTTGACCCTGTTTCTGTAAAACCAGTCAAAGCACGGGCGGCGCCAGACCCTGTTGTACTATAATTATCACGATGAAATCCTCTAACAAGAACAGATCCTGTTACCTTGATGTTCTGCACTTCAGCAAAGGCAGGCATTGCAATAACCGCAACCATGCTCAATGCTAACAACACAATTAACATACGCTTCATATTATGATCCCTCCTATTTTGACTTAAACCAATTGTTAAACCCTGAATTTATTTAACTAGGTCTATAGCCTGGTTTTTCTTTTTAACTATAGCTGCCTAGATTATTTTCTCTATGCGCTCCATTATCATCATATGCTTATAACTTCCGGCGGCTGTTGATCCACCACCCCCTTTTTTTGCCCAAATTAAAATCAGATATGATGAATATCACTTATATTAAATAACCTCGAAAATATAACGAGTTTATTTCTTATTAAGTTAATAAATTAACATTAATCGTATTTTTTGTCAAGAAAAAATATACTATGGATCAGAACCTTACCGTCCTGTGCGTTGTCATGCAAAGATGACATTCAAGACAAATATTTTTTTCTTTTACGGAACTCTTTAGCCTCTGCCGCTCTGCCGGATTTTTCACATGTCTGTCTCCTGGGCCGTAGCAGACTTCACATTGTTTGTCCGTCAAATGAGGCGTTCTTTCTGCTGAAATAAACCCGCCAGGCCTGCCTGCTCCTGCAGCATAGCATTTAATGCACTGGGGCTTATTTTCCTCTTTGCGCATCTTCAGTATTTTCCAAGACTTAGAAAAATTAAGCTCATTCTGGTTTTCGTATTGCTTAGGATGACAAGGCTTACATGTATCAGCCCCTGCATAAGGTATTACTTCCTCAACAGCTGGTTTTTCAACCTGTTCTGCCGGAGGAGTTAGCATAACCGGAACGACCATTTGCCCGGCAGGTTCTGCCTGCGGTTCAGCTACAACTATTGTCTGCGAAGATGTTGCTTGCCCTGGTTCAACCGGCATTATCATTTGTCCGGTTGAGTCTGTTGTCCTGGTTGGCAAAGCCTCTTGATTTTCCAGCGTCCTATCTGCAGCCGTATCTGTTTGCTGCGCAAATACCAGACATATTATACGATCAACCCGAGGCATCCGCAAATAAAAAATAAAACCCCCTGGGGACTTGACTTCATTCACTCCCCTAGTTGAAATACATTTTTAAACAGCTTTAGAATTTATTTCCTCTTTTATCAGCGCAACTATTTCCGGTATCTTTTCTTGTAGCTCAGGCGTCAAATCCATGCCCGCTTCGATTTCTTTGGGCACAACAGCAATCATTTGCGTTAAAGGCAATCTTTTATGTTTTTTTGCGAATTCCAAAACCTGAAAAAAATCCATATCATGCAAAGAAATATTTGCGTCCTTTTGAATATCTATATGCTGCGGGTCAAATTTATATATTGTACCCGGAGCATCCGATGTCTTGATCGCATCGATAACAATCAGTTTATCGCAACTCTCAACTATTGGTAAAAGGTCAAATCCGGCTACTCCTCCGTCTACAAGTTCTACATTCTTAGGAAGCATTTCTTTCTTCAAAGCATTGATAGCATGTATGCCTACCCCCTCATCTTTAAGTAGAAGATTCCCGATACCCAACACCGTAATTTTTCGTCCTGACAAAATAACCCCCAATTCTCTCTTGCCCTGTAACAGTCAACCCTATTAACTAAAACTCTAAACACTAAATAAATCAAAAATCATAAACTAAAACAATTAATTGTATTTTTTATCTTCTGCTTTGTTTTTCCCCTAATCCATAACCGCTATACGCTAATCGCTGTTTTGTTAGCAAACTCTAAATTTTTTCATCTGCCCGTTCGGCTTGGTCAGATGCACAGCACAAGCAAGACAGGGATCAAATGAACGCACGATACGCACAATATTCAGAGGATTATCCACATCAGGCACCGGACAGCCGATCAAGGCCTGCTCTAAAGGTCCGCGCTGCAAATCCGCATCACGCGGTGAACAATTCCACGTGGTCGGCACAACTGCCTGATAATTGGCAATTTTTTTATTTTCAATCCTTATCCAATGCCCCAGAGCACCGCGCGGAGCCTCGGTCATGCCCGCTCCTTCAGAAGATACAGGCAATTCAAAAGGCTCAAACACAGGCTCTTGGGGCTTAAGCTGTAAAACCCATTTCTCCATAGCCTCAGCAATTTTTTTTGTCTCAAGAGCGCGGGATACGTGTCTGTCCAGAAAAGAAGCGCCTTTGCGGTAATCTCCGCTGATCCACATCCTTGCCAGAGGACCTACTTCATGGGGGATATTATCGTAGCGCGGTGCCTTTACCCATGAATATGCACCGGCTTTTCCCATCTCCGGGTCAGTTTTTCCGCGAGAAGGATGCCGTGGAGTTTCTTCTTTGTACCAGGCATGACTAACATCTTCCGTGATTTTTTCTGCGTTGATATCCAGATCAATTTCACTTGTATAACGTCCCGGCTTAAAAAGGAATCCGCTGCGCTTATCGTCTTGAGCGAAAACTCCGTAAGATAAAAAATTTTTATATCCGACGCCTAAGCCGGCATAATCCTTATAGGCATCCGCTACTGCCAGCACGTCAGGAATATATACATTATTGATAAACTCCTTAAGCTGCCGTATCCTCCATAAAGTGGAAGCAATCCTGTCAACGCTGACTTTTTGAGAAACTCCGCCCGGAGTGATAGATTGCGCCATAGGCACTTTCCCTGACCATAAAGCAGTAAGCTCCTGCGCTTTTAAACGCATATCCAGCGCCTGGACATAGTGCTCTACGACAGAGTCATTCAATTGTTTGCTCACACGGTAATCTCCTGCGTAGCGGGGGATAAACGGGGCCAAATCAGGACCGATAACATAATCTAATGCCGCCAAATGATAGAAATGCAGAATATGTGATTGGATATAATTGCCTCCTAAGATCAAATTCCTCACAATGCGCCCGTTGGAAGGAGGCATAACATTAAAGGCCGCCTCAAGAGTAAGCGCAGCAGCTATCGCATGGCTTATAGAGCAAACACCGCATATACGCTGTGTGATCATCTGAGCATCACGCGGATCTCTGCCTTTTAAAATAACCTCAAAACCCCGCCAGAGTGTTCCGATTGAACGCGCATCAACCACCTTTTTATCTTCTACGTCAACCTCTATCTTAAGATGCCCTTCAATACGTGTGATCGGATCAATGCTTATCGTCTGTTTAGCCAATTTATTTTGCTCCTGTTTAACAAAAATTAAACTATTCCACGGGGGATTAAATCATCGGGTAATTTTTCATACATACCCGATGAGCTATCTGGAAAACCGGGTTCGCAGCAGGCAATACATCCTGTTCCTGAGCCGATGCACCAGTTAACACCGCTGTTCCAATGACGCAAGGGACAATCCGCAAACGCCATAGGGCCTTTGCATCCCACTGCGGCCAGACAGCCTTCTTCGCCTAATTTTTCAGCATATTTGCCGTTTGCAAAAAAAGAATAGTTTGGACAATTTTCATGAAGATTTTTTCCGTAAAACAAAAGCGGACGGCCGTGTTCATCAAGCTCCGGAACGCCGAAATGAAGCAAATGTATCAATGTTCCGACTACCCAATCAGGATGGGCAGGACATCCGGAAACATTAACAATGCTCTTGCCTGTATAACCTGAGAGTCCCTTGACGTTTGCCGGGTTGGGTTTGCCTGAGGGGATACCTCCAAAAGCAGCACAGGTTCCCACAGCAATAAGGCCGGCTGCATCCGGAGCCAGCTTATCTATTGCCTGCGTAAGATTGACCTGGTGACCGTAATTCTCCCCTATCGTGCAGTAAGCCCCGTTTTCTGCGGTCGGGATCCCTCCTTCAAGAACTAAAATATATTTACCCTTGAATTCTTCCGCCACATCATAAATTACATCAAATGCTGTTTTACCGGTTGCAGCCATTAACGTCTGATGATAGCGCATGCTTACAACATGCAGCAATACTTCGGCAATTTTGGGATGGACTGTATTTAAAAGCGATACAGAGCATCCGTTACAGCTTGCTCCCTGCAGCCAAAGCACAGGAGGCTTACCGTCATCAACGGCCAAAGCGTCGATTATGGTCTGATTATAAAAACCGGTTATACCTGCTCCAACGGCAGTGGAGCCGAATATTTTAATAAATTGCCTGCGGGTAAGCTTCAACTCATCTCCCCCTTAAAGAGTACTTATATTTACAAAAATATTTTACCGTCTACAATATTAGGGCCATTCTGGTTTCTATCTAACCCCTTCACTCTTATTGTCTTACCAAAATTCTTCCACCCTAAATAAGAATGACCCCAATATTACTATCAAGGAAAATATTGCTCAAAGACTTTTATCATAACCCAACCGGCGCAAAAAAACCGCATCCTTACGCCAGTTGTCATGTATCTTAACCCTTAATTCCAGATATACCGGCCTGCCTAAAAACTCTTCTATCTCCCGGCGTGCGGCAGTGCCGATAGTTTTGAGCATTATTCCGTTTTTGCCGATGACAATTTTTTTCTGTGACTGCCTTTCTAAAAAAACCGTCGCCTGAATTAATGTTTTCCTGCCTGGGTTATCTGTAAAGTTTTCCACTTCAACGGCTACTGAATGCGGAACCTCTTCACGGCATAATTTTAAAACCGCCTCACGCATAAGTTCGCCGACGACAAAACGCTCATTTTTATCGGTAAGCTGTTCCTTAGGGTAATACGCCGGCCCATAAGGCAGCGTCTTTATTATTTTATCCAAAACCTGCTCGCAGTTGGCACCTGTCTGTGCTGACACAGGAATATATTCGTCAAATCCGGGAAAACCAGTGCAGCATTTCATGATCGGCAGGATATCTTCCTTTTTTATCGTATCTATTTTGTTTATTAAAACAGCAGACCAGCAGCAGCCTTTTAAAACCTTTTTACTTTTGATCATTTCGAATATATGCCTGTCCGCTGCAGTTATACCGCTTAGGGCATCAATAATAAAAATAACAATATCAGCATCAACTCCGGCGCTGATCGCGCAATGCATCATATGCTGCCCCAGCTGCGTTCTCGGCTTATGCATCCCGGGCGTATCCACAAAAATTATCTGATAATCGCTTTGGGTAAAGATACCGAGTATAGCATCGCGGGTTGTCTGCGGCTTCTCGGATACTATAGACAGTTTTTCTTTCAGAAAATAATTCAGCAGCGTTGATTTGCCTACATTCGGTTTTCCTAACAGTGCCACGTAACCTGACTTGAACTTTGTATTTTCCTTCATTTATAAAACTCAACCTCTCCAAAGCTTACTCGATTAATGCTGTTTGCACGGCTGTGAACATGCTGCACAGCGCGAATCGCAAGGTTCAATATGCATATTGATTTTATAGTTCCTGAAATGCTCGCTTAATGATCCCTGCGCACTATGCACGATTGCATGAGAATCTTCGATGGTCATGATTTTTGAAAGCACGATATGCAAAGTCAGAAAATCTCCGCTTTCATTGCTGAGGATCTCCACTCCGTGAAAATTTATAATCCGCTCAAAGGATTTCATGATCTTCTCAAGATGTTTAAAATTTTTCGAAGATTTTTCTCTTTTCCCTTTTTTCAAGTCAATATGCACGATCGGGCTGGACTTGATCTGTTTTGCGATATGCGCCTCAACCGATGTTGCTATTCTGTGCGCGCTTACCGAATCAAGTGATGGTTCGACCTCTACATGAAGAGATATCGCCTTAAAATCACCATAGTCATGCACAATAACATCATGCACGCCTTCAACGCCTTCAACCGACCGGGCGATATCCTTGATTTCATCCTGTATTTTTTTGTCTGCCGCTTTCCCGAGCAGATAAACCGTTGCCTCTTTTATCAAGTTCCCCCCGGTATAAATAATATACAAAGCAACAACAGCGCCAAAAAGAGCATCCAGGTTAAAGATCTTGTACATGGATCCGAGAATCGCCGCAATCACCAAAAGCGTTGATATAGCATCACTGCGATGATGCCAGGCATCAGCAAAAAGAGTAGAAGAGTTTATTTTTTTCGCTAGAGAAAAAGAAAAACGCGCCATCCACTCTTTGATAATTATAGTTACAATCAGCGCAATTATAACGAAAATATTCCCCTTAACTTCCCTTGGTTCTGATATGCGCGTAAATGCCGCGTGCAAAAGTTCTGCTCCGATTGAGCATAAAAGAACGGCAATTATTAATGTCGCGATGTTTTCCATGCGTCCATGGCCGAAAGGATGTTCCTCATCAGCAGGTTTCTTCGCTACATTAAATCCCCAGATCACTACTGCGGAAGTTGCCACATCAGAAACAGTATGCACAGCATCAGCAACAATGCTTATACTTGCGGTCATAATCCCCATTATCATTTTGGCGATAAAAATCAATAAATTCAGGATAACGCTGACCCAGCCTTCCAGGTAACCGTAGCGGGTACGTACCTCAGTATCGTTTAAATCGGCATTTGCAAGATTTGCTTTTTTTATTAAGAATTTTTCCAGATCAAGTCTCATGTATCTTGTCCTGTTATAACTCACATTTTTTCGGTTACTAGCAGTTACAAACAGTTAATATTGGTTACTAATAGTTACTTCAAGAAATTAATGTCAACGTTTTCTTAGTTTTTCTTTCGCTATCATTTCTCTATATCCGCTTATATTCGGCTTTTTAGTTTTTCCTATTAACTATCGACTATTTATGCTTTGCGCTATTTTCCGTTAAATCGGCAAAGCGATAAGTTCCTCGCTGTTTACAACTCTGACCCCTTCGCGCTCAAGCAGTAAGGCAAGGATGCCCTTGCCTTTTACCAGCCGGGATTGAAAACTCCCATCATATATCGTATCCACGCCGCAGCAAACGCTTTTATCCTTTAAAACAGCCAGTTTAATATTGTTTTTTTTCGCCAAATCCAGTGCTTTGCGGCAGCCGCTGAGTACTGCTTCTGTAATATCATCTCCGGCCAGGTTGAGCACCCTGGCCTGTGAATCAAGTACTGCCTGTGCGTCTGCGCCTGTTATTTCGCAGGCAAGCCTGGGAACGGTAAGTCCGCCCATTACTTCCGGACACACTGCCGCAATCTTTCCTTTTTTACCAAGCTCGGCAATCACCGGATGCAGACAGTGTTCGCCGTTATAACGGCATTTTTCTCCTGTCAAACAGGCGCTGGCTAAAATCATCTTCTTTCCTTGTCTTTAAATCAATTTTGGTTCTTTCTTGTTTAAGTTGGATCAAAGAACCTGCAAATCATTAATTTATAAAAATCTATTCAACTTAATTAAGAATGACCCTTAATTTTTTCGATGTATGTCTTCAAAAAGCATATCCTGGGCATAGTCCTGAGCAAGCATCAGCCGCTGAGAAATCGGACTTTTAGCACAAAGCATTCTTTCAAAAAAGTAAATAGCCCTATCCCCTTGGATATTCTGTTGTGAATCACGGATAATTAAAGAAACAAATGCCTCGGGTGCTTTTGAAAGGCGCAAGGTATAGGCATCATTTTCTTTGGCCATGTCCCGCATAAAATAATTCAAGATAAACCAGACAACTATAAAAATAACAAAAAATAACCCTAGTAATAGCGGCAATGTTTGCACATCAAAAACAAATTCAAAACCAAATTTTTCGCAACCAGGTACAAAGACGAAACTTACAATAAAAAACGTGATAAACATACCTAATGCCTCAATAAGTGCTTTTTTCCAGTTATAACCTTTGTGCAGCTTGGCTATTTCCATGGCCACCAGAACTTCTATTTCCTCAAGGGCATAATCAAGCGCCATATCGCTCAAAATAAGCCGCCTTGATTTCTTTAGTCCCAAAATAACCGCCTTTGCCCTGCTGTCTTTATAGATTAAAATTCGCGAAAACCATACCCCCCCTTTTTTGGCAAGTTTCAGAAGACGGTCCTGTAGATGTTTATCCTCAAGATCCTTATGCCGCGAATAATAGGGAACCACCCAGTCAGGCAAAAGTTCCCATGCATTACGGGTAAGAATAGCTAAAACCGCCATCGGTACCCACCAGGCATTTACATTCGTTTCCAAAAAAAAGTAGATCACTTGCACGCTGACAAGCAAAAGAGAAAAAGTTATTATTTCCTTATTAATAAGTACTCTAAACCAGCTCCGGAATTTCTGTTTTCTTTTATTTATGTGATTTTCAAGAACAAACCCTTCAAGATATCTCAGGATAAAAACAAATAAAAAATAGAGAAAGTAAAACAGCGTAAAGTAAATCGTTATTACAATAACAGTATTGCCGGTAAGATACGTTACAGCATTGCGCAACAGACGAGAAAAACTGTAAGACATAATAAAAAGAAAAATCAGCGTGAAGGCTATATTAAAAATAAAAAGTAAATTTTTTGTCTTGGAATAAAAACTGGACACTTCATTCATCATTAACTGTCCTTTGCCATATATAATTCCTTACGTAGATGATTAAATATGGAAATATATTCTTTCGAGCAATAATCAGGATATGTCCATTCCCAGGAGGAAAAGGTTTTGTTCGTGTAGCGCAGCGTCACCTCTGCATATATACCTTTACCTAAATATATCCGGTGCTGATGGTCTTTTGTTGTCGCAAGTACCAATTTCGAAAGACTAAGATATCCAGGATCAATATTGACCGACCGTTTTTTATTGCTAGAAAAAAATTTACTCTCTATTGTATTTGTATAATTTTTTATAGCTATTATCAGCTCTGGATAAATTAACCGTTTAAAAGACAGAAACTGACGTTTTAAATCCGCTCCCATTTCTTGGTTATAGTAATCGGTGTAAGTAAAATCCAAGATCTTACTTTCAAAATCGATCTCTCCGAACTTACGCGATAACTTTGTTTTTACTTCATCAAACAAAATTTCTTTTCCGATAAGCCCGGTGATCAGCTTCACTTTTTCATGTTTTATAGGAGTACCCATTTTAAATTTTATTTAGGCGGAATAAGCAACTGTGCTCGTGGATTTAATCAATTGGTTTTACAGACTGCTAAAAATCAATTGATTTTCTCGGAGCCCGCCAAGGATAGCGGGACGAGTTTGAGCAAAAACAGTTTTTGTAACGCCTTGCTCTTTATAAAAAAGTTACTTCATTTTGTAAGCTTTTTTGATCATTTTCAGATCATCCGCACCAAATCTCTCAAGAAATGCATCGGCAATAACAATTGCCATCATGCTCTCGCCAATTACGCCGGCAGCCTCAACCGCACTGATATCCGAACGCTGAACAGAAGCCTTAACCTTCTTTTTTGTTTTTATATGCACGCTTGACAGGGGGCTGCCCAAGGTTGATATCGGTTTCATCGCACACCTGGCAACTATGGTTTCTCCGTTGCTCATGCCGCCTTCAAGGCCTCCGGCATTATTCGATATTCTGTAAAAGCCTTTAGCTTTTGAATAAAAAATAGCATCATGCACCTCAGAGCCAAGTTTTGATGCGCCTGCGAATCCTGCCCCGAATTCAACTGCTTTTATTGCCGGAATTGACATAAGCGCTGCCCCCAAGCGCGCATCCAGCCTGCGGTCATAATGCACATAACTGCCCAGGCCCACAGGAACATTTGCCGCCTGCACTTCAAAAACACCTCCCAAACTGTCCCCTTGCTTCCTGGCCGTATCTATTATTTCTTTTATTTCTTTTACGTTTGTTTGCCCTCCGACGCTTATCCGTGTACTCGTAATACTAACACCGAATTCTTTCAGCATTGTTTTACAGATTGCACCTGCAGCGACCCGCACAACTGTTTCCCGCGCAGAAGCCCGTTCCAAAACGCAGCGTATATCAGAAAACCCGTATTTTATCGCTCCTGCCAAATCCGCATGACCCGGCCTAGGCTCGCTTACCGGCATCAGAACATTAATCTTAAAATCCTTATTTTTTATTGAGAACGCAACCGGACTACCCAAAGTTTTTTCGCCTTTTACTCCAGAAAGAATTCTAATCGTATCCTTTTCTATCTTCATTCTGTCACCTCGACCGTATCCAAACTGGCGTCTGGCGAGTTCCTTATTAATAAATCCAATATCGATATCTAGTCCCGCGGGCAGCCCCTCAAGAATACCTATCATACATTCCCCATGAGATTCACCGGCACTCATAAAACGCAACATGATTAACTCCTTTGATTTTAGCGTATAGCGTCAAGCGATTAACGTTTAGATTTTCTATGCTTTTTTTGACCTACAATTGATGACGCTTTTTCATGGTTACTTCCAAAAATTAACATTAACATTTTATCTGCTATTTAAAAGTAGTCTTTAGCATCGCTTAAAAATTTTACTAAATATTACATTCTCTTTTTACTTAAACCCAAGTCCATCGGTCTTGCACTCGATACTCAATACGTTTTTAAAAATAAAACAAATATGCCAGGAGCCTGTTTCCCCATAAAATCACCAGGAAAGTTGCCAGAGACAGATAAGGCCCATAAGGGATCACTTCCGCTCCCCTGGTAAGCCGTGCGATAATGCCCACTACCGCGCCGAAAAAAGGCGCAAGAAAAAATATAAGCAAGGTGAGTTTCCATCCTAAAACTGACCCGATCATGGCCAGAAATTTAACATCGCCTCCGCCCATACTTTCTTTCTTGAATATTATTTCTCCAAACCTTCCGATCAAATATATACTGCCGCCGCCGGCAAGCATACCCAATATTGAGTATATAAGCGCATGCATGCGCAGTGAGGTATGATGTAATTGGGGAAATATTATTGATAAAATAATTCCCAATCCCAATCCTCCGATAGTAATTTCATCCGGGATAATTTGAAAGTCAAAATCGATAAAAGTTGCTGCAACTAAAGCGCAGCTTAAAATTCCATAAATAAAAAAATGCGCGGATAATCCGAATTTTCCATGCAGAATAACCAGTAAAGCTGCAGTAAGAAACTCTACAAAAAAATACCGGAAAGCTATCGGCTTTTTGCAAAAACGGCAAATACCGGAAAGCGCCAGATAACTTACCAGCGGAATATTATCATACCAAAGAACCTGCTTGCGGCAATGCGGGCAAAAAGAACGTTTCGGCTCATCTACAGACAGTGCACAGGAGTGATCAAGTATGTTAAAAATCTGTTTTTTGCTATTTGTGTATTTGCCATCAAGCGTAAATCCTGTTTCTTTTTCTTTATTCTTGAGTTTCTTGAATTTTCTCTCAACAAAGCCGTATTCATCAATGTAACCGCTCGCAATCAGATCGTGCCATAGTTTATCCGTATATTCCTCAGAGCCTGAGACCTTTAAAAAATCCTCCTTTTCAACTTTTCCGGATCTGGGCATGCGGTAAATACATACGTTGAGAAAACTGCCTATGAGCGATCCGAATATAAAGATCATGCTTTTGCTTATTATCCCTGGCATTTATTCATCTCTCCTTTTAACGCCTCAAACATTACCTCCAGCGGTGCATCGATGCCGCTCCAGTGCTCAAAAGCAAGGACTCCCTGATACAAGAGCATTTTCAGGCCATTGCGGCAGCGTAATCCCTTATTCTGAGCCAGCAATAGCAGTTTGGTATATGCGGGATTATAAATTAGATCATATACAAAGAGCTCTTTATGCAGCATCTGTTCTGTAATAAGCAGCGGATCATCTTTTCCCATCCCAACAGGTGAGGCATTGATCAGCAATGTTTTATCATAAAGGTTTAATTCTTCAATTGAATCTACGGTGTAGGCCATACATCCCGCATCCCAAGCATTCACAGATTCTGTTAATGATTCTGCCTTTTGTTTGTCAATATCATAGATAGCGATCTCTTTAGTTTTTTTTGTTTTTAAAGCATAGGCTACGGCTTTGGCCGCTCCTCCGGCTCCGATAATAGCAACTTTATGTGTATTAACATCCAGCTCGGTTATATGACGGGAAAATCCGGAAAAATCGGTATTAAATCCTTTGAATTCGCTGCCAATGTGAACGCTTACAGTATTTACCGCTTTGATGTCCGCAGCAGCAGGGGATATTTCATTTAAGAATTGAAGCACCATTTCCTTATGCGGAATAGTCACATTAAAACCCTGCAGATCATCATAAGAAAAAATTTCCCCATGTATGTCCTCTAAAGGTATGATCCTGTGAAAAAAATATTGCAGCTCTTGAGGATTGATTTCAAAAAGCTTATATGCTGCATTCATCCCCAAATAAGTGAAAGCAGCATTGTGCATTGCAGCCGAAAAGCTGTGCTTGATGGGATAGCCGATAAGCCCGTATATTTGTTTTTTTTTGGGTTCCATGTTTTCTTATTTTTAATCTCTTTCACCAAGCAATATTTCAGAATACAACTAAAGCCGTATTGAATTAGCCTTTTTAGCTTTAAACAGTACTCTGTTTATAGCGTTAAGATAGGCCTTAGCCGAAGCTTCAATAATGTCGGTGCTTGCCGCACGCGCTCCGATCTCCTCCTGCTTTATCTTCAACTTTACATTAACCTCTCCCAACGCGTCTTTACCGCGGGTAATAGCTTTAATGGAATAATCCAGCAGTTTTGCTTTAATACCGGTTATTTTTTCGATCGCCTTATAGCAGGCATCTACCGGGCCGTCTCCGTTTGATGTTTTCTTATATATCTTTTTGCTTTTTTTGAGCCAAAGTGTGGCCTTAGGTTCAACACCTATACCGCCGCAAAAATCTAGTCCCACCAGGCTCCAAACTTCAGGGACATCTTTCATCTGTTCCTCAACAATAGACATAAGATCTTCTTCAAAAACCTCTTTCTTCTTATCTGCAAGCTCTTTAAAGCGCATGAATGCCTTTTGCAGCTGGGCTTTATTCAGCTTAAACCCGATCTGTTCAAGCCGCTTCGAAAGCGCATGCCTGCCTGAATGTTTTCCAAGCACAAGACCTTCGCCGTAAAATCCGACATCTTCGGGTTTGATAATCTCATAAGTCTGTCTTTTTTTAAGCATCCCATCCTGATGGATTCCTGACTCATGCCGGAAAGCATTTCCTCCGACAATGGCTTTATTAGGCGCAACTACAAATCCAGTCAGCTTACTTACCAGCCGGCTGGTTTTATAGATCTCTTTCGTATTAATATCCGTGTAAATATTTTTAAAATGATCTTTCCGGGTGCGCATGCTAAGAACTATCTCTTCTAAGGCAGCATTGCCGGCTCTTTCTCCAATGCCGTTGATCGTGCACTCAACCTGACCTGCCCCGCTGCGGATAGCCGCAAGGGAGTTAGCCACGGCAAGACCCAGGTCATTATGACAATGTACGGCAATAACCGCCTTGTTCACATTAGGCACATTATTAACTATGGCATGGATAAGCCCTCCGAATTCATCGGGCTGGGCAAACCCTACCGTATCGGGTATATTAACCGTTGTTGCTCCTGCCTTGATCACCCTTTCGATAACCCGGTAAAGAAACTCTCTTTCTGTACGCGAAGCGTCTTCCGGAGAAAACTGGACATCAGCAGAGAATTTTCGCGCATACTTGACTGCGGATTCGGCTATCTTGAGTATTTCACTTTCTGCTTTTCTTAGTTTATATTTCATATGGATTTTAGATGTTGCCAGAAAAACGTGGATACGTTTTCTTTTTGCCGGCTTAAGCGCCATAGCCGCAGCCTCTATATCTTTGTTTAATGACCTTGCCAGGCCGCAAATAGTTGCTCCCTTTACCTTGCGGGCTATTTGCTTTACAGAGTCAAAATCACCCGGAGAAGAGATAGGAAAGCCTGCTTCGATCACATCCACGCCAAGACGCACCAGCTGATGTGCAACTTCAAGTTTCTCCTGACCGCTCAGACTGGCTCCCGGAGCCTGTTCTCCGTCCCTTAGCGTTGTATCAAATATCTTTATCTTCTTCATGACTTATCACCCATTAAAGGTTACAAACAGTTACAAATAGTTACCAAATTTAATTACTTCTTGTTGCCACCTTTAGAAACCTTTATTAACCTTTAGTAACCATTAGTAACTATTTTTTTAATTAAACTTCCTTAGCATTAATCCACTTCATCATCTTGCGCAGATCGCGTCCGACTATCTCAAGCGGATGATTCTTTCCTTCCTCTTCCATTTTCTTAAAGTTCTTTTTCCCGTTTTTACACTCATCCATCCATTCCTTGGCAAAACTGCCATCCTGGATTTCGGTAAGGATCTTTTTCATTTCGCGTTTAGTAGCATCCGTAACTATCCTCTTGCCGCGGGTCAGATCACCGTATTCAGCGGTATTAGAAACAGAATAGCGCATATAATTCACTCCGCCTTGATAAAAAAGATCCACGATCAATTTAAGCTCATGCAGGCATTCAAAGTAAGCGATCTCCGGCTGATATCCTGCTTCTGTCAATGTCTCAAAACCTTTTTTAACAAGCTCTGTAACGCCGCCGCACAGAACAACCTGTTCGCCGAAAAGATCCGTCTCTGTTTCCTCCTTAAACGTGGTTTCAATAATCCCGGCGCGCGCACCGCCTATCCCCTTGCCATAAGCCAGTGCAATTTTTTTAGCATTGCCGGATGCATCTTGAAAAATAGCAACAAGACAAGGAACTCCGCCGCCTTTTTCATATTCGCTCCTTACAAGATGCCCCGGTCCTTTAGGAGCGATCATGAACACATCTATATTTTTCTCAGGCACGATCTGTCCAAAGTTTATATTAAAACCATGCGAAAACATTATGGCCTTGCCGGATGCGATATTCGGCTTGATATCATTATTATAAAGCTCAGCCTGGAACTCATCCGGGACTAAGATCTGAATAATATCCGCTTTTTTTACAAGTTCTGCCGCACTTATCGGATCGAATCCGTGTGATTTTGCCAGCTTGTAGTTCGCCGTGCCCTTTATTTCCGATACAATGACTTTTACGCCTGAATCGCGCAGGTTCTGCGCCTGGGCATGCCCCTGGCTTCCGTAACCGATGATTCCAATCGTCTTGTTTTTCAGCATTTTTAAATCCGCATCTTTTTCATAATATATCTTTACCATAACCTTCTCTTTCTTTTCATTTTTTTGCTTTTTGCAGTAAAGTAGTTAATTCTTCTTCATCTAGCGTATGTTTAAGCCCTTCCTCAAAAGTTATTTTTCCGCTAAAAATCAGATCACACAGCGATTGATTCATCGTATACATTCCGTGACGCCGGCCGGTCTGGATCAGCGAATAGATCTGATGGGTCTGATTTTCCCGGATCAGGTTCTGGATACCGGTAATTACCGTCATAACTTCCATTGCCAGTGACCTGCCTTTGCCCTTTGCGTTGGGAATAAGCTGCTGCACCAGAACTCCCAAAAGCACAAGTGAAAGCTGCACGCGTATTTGCTGCTGCTGATGCGCCGGAAAAACATCCACAATACGGCTTATGGAATTAACCGCGCTTCCTGTATGCAATGTCGCAAAGACCAGATGTCCGGTTTCGGCAATCGTCAAGGCCGCCTGGATTGTTTCCAGATCCCGCATCTCACCGATAATAACAATATCCGGATCCTGCCGCAACACATGCTTCAACGCTTCCTGGAAAGATAGTGTATCAGTACCTAATTGGCGTTGATTTATCGTACACAAGTTATGTCTATGCAGATATTCTATTGGATCTTCTATCGATATAATATGCGCCCTGCGCCTTTTGTTAATATAATCTATTATTGCCGCCTGCGTAGTTGATTTTCCGCTTCCTGTTGCTCCGGTTATTAAAACCAGCCCGTTTGGTTTATCGGCATAATCCTTGACCACATCAGGAAGCTTTAACTCTTCTATAGTCGGGATAATAAACGGTATCACGCGTGCCGCTAAGGCAATAGATCCCCGTTGATAAAACAAGTTCACACGAAAACGGCTTATTTCAGGAAGCCCGCAGGAAAAATCAAGCTCTTTTTTTAATTCAAACCATTTAATCTGATCGCCGGTCAAAAGACTATGTGCCAGCTTCTGAATCGATTCCGGAGTAAGCACCTCAGTATTTTCTATATACGTAAGCTGCCCGCCTATTCTAAGCTGCGGAGGAATACCTACGGTTAAATGCAGATCTGATGCCCCTTTTTCGACAATAAGCTTTAACAATTCCTTTATTTCCAGCATAGAAACTCTCCTGGCATAATCCTCTCTCATGAAATGGATTATGCCTAATTACACAGATTATCAAAAGATTACAAAGATTACTTTTTATTAGCAAATCGCTGTGATCGATTTCTTAATCTCTGCAATCAAAACATCCTCCTGCTTTTTATTTATAAGATGTCTTTATTCTGCAATAGCGATTCTTCCCGTTCTTACCAGCTCTTTTATGCCCAGCTTACCCAGAGTTTCCAGCAACATCTTTATCTGCGTCTTTGTCTCAGTTGCTTCGATAATTGCCGCAGTCTTATCATAAGATAAAATCCTTACGGAAAATTTATTAAGCATTGCGGTTATTTTCTGTCTGGAAATATTGGCTGTATTGACCTTAATCAATACAAGCTCCCTTTCAATAAATTTTTTCTTTGTCAGATCCCCAACCGTAACAACATCAATAAGCTTGTTCAGTTGTTTCTTGATCTGCTCCAGTATTTTTTCATCTTGGGCATCAACGATCATCGTCATCCGGGACATCGTCGGATCATGCGTTTCCCCGACCGCCAAAGACTCAATATTAAAACCACGCGCGCTGAACAGGCCTGAAATTCTGGCAAGCACGCCCGGCTTGTTTTCAACTAATGCATAAATTGTATGCTTCATGTTATTCTCCTTATTTATAAGTAGCGAGTAGAGAGTAGCAAGACAAAATTTTTATACCCTCTCATTTAAACATTACAATTATAAAATTATTTTTAATAATCCGAAAATTACTATTAATGTTTTATAATTTTTTTTATCATGTTTTTATTCTATTATTTTCTCGCTACTCGCTTCTTGCTACTCTCTACTTTTTACAGTTATGCCATGCCGCCGATCATTCTGTTGATCGCCTCTCCGGCAGGAACCATCGGAAACACGTTTTCTTCTTCCTCGACGATAAAATCCATTATTACCACGTTCGGGGTCGCTATCGCCTGTTTTATCGCTTTGGCCACATCCTTTGGGTCTTTGACGCGAATACCCACAGCCCCATAACTTTCGGCCAGCTTAACAAAATCAGGCCCTGTAATATGCGTGCTTGAATAACGCCTGTTGTAAAACAATTCCTGCCATTGACGCACCATACCCAGATATCCGTTATTCAAAATGGCAATTTTCACATTAATCTTATTCGCCACTGCCGTAGCCAGTTCCTGAATATTCATCTGGATAGAACCGTCGCCGGCAATATCAAAAACCAGCTTGTCCGGTCTTCCGATCTTAGCGCCTATAGCCGCAGGAAATCCATAACCCATTGTACCTAAACCGCCGGAAGAGATCCATGTGCGCGGCTTTGTATAAGTATAGTATTGCGCCGCCCACATCTGATTCTGTCCGACCTCAGTGCAGATAATCGCATCACCCTTAGTGATTTTGTATATCTGCTCTACAACATACTGCGGGTTGATCTTTTTCCCCAGCTTATACTTTAAAGGATATTTCTTTTTCCAATCAAATACCTTTTTCAGCCATTCTTTGGTATTGGGCTTTTTTACTATTTTATTAAGCGCCTGTAATCCGATTTTTGCATCGCAGACGATCGGGATGTCAACTCGGATATTCTTATTGATTGCTGTCGGATCAATATCAATATGGATAACTTTAGCATCAGGCGCGAACTTATCAATTCTACCCGTAACGCGGTCATCAAAACGTGCTCCCACCGCAATGATCAAATCGCTTTCCATAATGGAGAGGTTAGCATAAACCGTCCCGTGCATTCCCAGCATCCCTAAGGACAACTCGTTATCCTCAGGAAATGCTCCCAGCCCCATCAAGGTGGTTGTTACCGGTGCTTTTATTTTAAACGCAAGCTCTAAGAGCTGATCATGCGCTTGGCTTATAATCACGCCTCCCCCGGCATAAATCACCGGTCTTTTACTTTTTTCTATCAATTTTGCCGCTTTCTTCACCTGCCCGGGATGCGGATTAATCGTCGGTTTATATGAACGCAGAGACACTTTTTCAGGATAAGAAAACTCCATCTCCTGCATCTGCACGTCAACCGGAACGTCTATGACAACAGGCCCCGGTCTTCCGGTTGCAGCAATATGAAAAGCCTCTTTTATTGTAACGGCAAGTTCGGAAATATCTTTAATCAGATAGTTATGTTTTGTGATCGGCCTAGTAATACCGGTAATGTCTGCTTCCTGAAACGCATCGTTACCGATCAGATGTGTTTTTACCTGTCCGGTAATAGCCACCATCGGAATAGAATCCATGTGTGCCGTTGCCAGCCCGGTTACAAGATTAGTAGCTCCGGGACCTGAAGTCGCCATGCAAACGCCTACTTTACCTGTTGCCCGCGCATATCCGTCAGCAGCATGCGCCGCTGCCTGCTCATGTCTGACCAGTACAAAATTAATCGGTGCATCATAGAGAACATCGGTTAGCGGTAAAACAGAACCTCCGGGGTAACCAAAAATAACGCTTACTCCTTCTTGCAATAACGACTCCACTATTATTTGCGCACCATTTTTCTTCATTTTTAGTGTTCCTTTTTTAATGAGCAGATCCTGCCGCTTTTTGGCGGGATAAGCTTTCTAGACTGTCTGTGATTAAACCCCGTACCATATACCAGGCTTACTTTAATCCACAAGCACAGCTTATTATGCATAATTGTCTATTGTTCCGAAAAATCCCTAATGTTAAATATTGATGCAGGGTAAACCCTGAATCTCTGCCAAGCTTTCCAGGTAATAATTAAAAGTGTTCCTTTTTTTAAAAATCACTTTTCAATATAGCTCCTGTGCTTGCAGAACTAACCATTTTTGCATAGCGCACAAGCCATCCAGTAGTTACTTTTGGCTGCGGATGACGAACTTTCCGCAGCCTCTGCCTCAACTCCTTCTTATCTACACACAAATGCAGTTTTCTTTTGCGTATATCGATTATTATCTGATCATTATTTTTAATTGCGGCTATCGGACCGCCGGCTGATGCCTCAGGCGATATATGCCCCAGGCAAGGCCCGCGTGTCCCTCCGGAAAATCTTCCGTCCGTGATCAAGGCCACATCTTCTGCAAGCCCCATGCCCACAATTGCCGCTGTAGGCGCAAGCATTTCTCTCATGCCCGGACCGCCGCAAGGCCCCTCATAACGAACCACAAGAACAGTGCCCTTTTTAACCTTACCGGCAAGGATTTCCTTCATTACTGCCTCTTCGCTGTTATAAACTCTGGCCTTGCCTTTAAAGTACATCATCTTATCGCTTACCGCAGACTGCTTGACAACCGCACCCTCAGGAGCCAGGTTTCCATACAGGATCGCTATGCCCCCTTCTTTGTGATAAGCCTTATCCAGAGGCCTGATAACATCCTCATCAAAGATCTGCGCACCCTCAGCAATATGTTTTATCATCTGCCCTGAAACAGTCAGATTATCATTAAGTTTTTTGTTCAATCGTTTTAAAACAGCAGGAATACCGCCTGCGTATTCCAGATCTTCCATAAAATATTCGCCGCCAGGCCTTAAATTGGTGATATGCGGCGTCTGCTTACTTATCTCATCAAAGCGCTCAAGCGGGATATTTACCTTGCACTCATTAGCTATCGCCAGCAAATGCAATACGGTATTGCTCGATCCTCCCAAAGCCATATCGACCATGATCGCATTTTTCAAGGACTTCTTGTTCATAATTTTACTTGGCGTAATATCTTCTCTGATCAAATGTACAATTCTTTCTCCGCTTGCCTGAGCGATTCTTTTTTTCTTAGCCATTCCCGCAAGAGCGGTAGCACAACCCGGCAGCGACATGCCCATGGCCTCAGTTAAGCAGGCCATGGTATTAGCTGTATAAAGCCCCTGACACGACCCCTGCCCCGGACATGCTTCCATTTCTAGGCAGGATAGTTCTTCCTTAGTTATTTCCCCGCGCTGTGCCTGGGCAAGCGCCTCAAAAGTATCTCTGACAAAA
Organism: Candidatus Omnitrophota bacterium; assembly: GCA_043806135.1. Classification (GTDB taxonomy): domain Bacteria; phylum Omnitrophota; class Gorgyraeia; order B26-G9; family B26-G9; genus JAGLQQ01. The sequence goes on along the minus strand of JAZDHG010000016.1, from coordinate 44,853 downwards.
GACAGTTTTTTCTTCCCAAGGCGCCCTGAAAGCATGGGCCCTGCGGTAATTACAATCGCGGGTATATTTAAGCGGGCTATAGCCATGAGCATACCGGGAGTTATCTTATCACAGTTTGTAAGACAAACCAGCCCATCCACGCAATGCGCGCGGGCTACTGATTCCACAGAATCCGCGATCAATTCTCTGGAGGCAAGAGGATAATGCATACCCTCATGGCCCATGGCAATCCCGTCGCAGATCCCGGGCACGCCGAAGAAAAACGGCACTCCTCCCTGGCTTATAATGCCGCGTTCGATAAAACGTTCCAAATCGCGCATGCCCACATGCCCGGGTATAAAATCATTATAAGAACTGGCCACAGCAATAAAAGGTTTTTTTAAATCCGATCGGGAAAGACCGGTTCCGAACAATAATGCCCGATGCGGCGCACGCTCCAGGCCATTTTTAATTTTTTCACTTCTCAGCATAATCACCTCTCACGAATATTAAATATATTGATTTAAAAACAACAATAAGTGCCCAAACATATTTACAGACGATGAGAACAAGGAAGACAGAGTTATCTGTCTTCCTTTTTGTCTGCGCGTAATTTAATGTTTTATTAATTTACAAGAATATATATTTTACCCTCGCCTTTATCCAGACTTCCCAACGCACTGCCCAAAATCATGCCCGGAGTTATTTTCTCCGGATCTGCTCTCATTGCATGTCCGGACAAGGACGAACTGACTAAGATATCTCCTTTTTTAATCGCCCCGTTTTCGGCAGTAACATTGCAAAGTACAATGCCTGCTAAAGCCAGCGGTCTATATCTGCTGTCTTTCTCAGGCTCAGGAGAATATCCCATATAGATCTTCGGATCTGATGATATCACTCCGGCTATTTTTAAATCATATTTCTTTTTTGATTTAACCACGGTTATATCTTCATCCTGGCTGATAACCATCACATCTCCCGGTTCTCCTTCAGCAGCAAGCACTGCCTCGGAAATATCATAAACCAATTTCCCCCCGCCTCTCTGCGCGTCCATGAACAAGGGACCTTCGTCTTCCATATGAAATTTAAAAGCTCTTAACCAATTGAACCTGGCATAGCCTGGATTAGCCCCTGCATCGTTAAAATTAATATGATAAGCGCTTGTGATATGACGTAATAAAAACGGAGAACCAATAGAGTTAGAATCGTAATCCAAAAGTATCCCATCCCAAACCCGCAGAGATGCAAACTGACTATCCCCGCTTGGGTCAAGATAATAGACGGCATTATCCGCATCATTAAACCTTTTACTCACCACCACTCCATAAGCAACCCCGATCATATTTGCGGTACTGGTATTAAAACTATAACCGGAAACCTCCACTGATTGTGCTGAGCCCTGCTGGGCAAAACTCCGGGGAGAAAATAACAGGACAAAGGCCGAGCTTAAGGATAAATAAACCACAAAAACAATTTTAATTTTTAAATTTCGCATATATTTTTTATTTACTTTTTATTCACTAATATATAAATTTTTCCCGTACTCTCTTTCAAAGGCTGCATTGCTTTTCCGATGAGCATGCCCGGTTTGACTTCCTGCCCAGAGGCCTTCATGGCATGTCCGGGCAAGGAAGAGGTAACCAGCAAATCCCCTCTTTTTATGCTTCCGTTTTCTGTAGTCGCCTTGCACATGACCACTCCGGCTAAAGCCAGCGGGATCTTTTGTTTTTCGGAACCCATATAGATCTTAGGGTCTTCAGAAATAACTCCTGCCACACGGCTATCAAAACGCACAGATGATTTTATTACATCAGTCTTTTCATCATCACTGATTAAAACCACGTCACCTGCTTCGCAACCGTCCGAGGGTAAAACCCCTTCTGCAATATCATATATATATTTACCTCCGCCGCGCTGCGCATCAATACCATAAGGGCCGAGATCGCCCTGATAAAATCTCGTTGCATAAACCTCCTGCAAATTAGCGTTTCCGGAAGACAAATTAAAATTATAACCTCCTCCTGGGCCGGAAACCGTCTCTGTAATAATTCCTTTTGTTACCTGCAGCCCCTGCAGCTGGCTGGCATGGGAGGGATCAGCATATCTGCTAGAATTATCGAAATCTTTAAATATCTTGGCGCTTACTATATTAAACTGTCCGAACGGCGCAGGGTAGAATGTTGTTACGGTTATATCCTGCGAAGTCTGAGAAACAACTGTTTGTGAATAGATCAAAAACCCCAAAACAGCAATAATCACGAAAAGGAGGATATATTCTTTATTGGTCTTTAAAATTTTTTCGTATAATTTCTTTATCATTTTTTTTTCTTTATTGTTTATTTACCAGTATAAGAATTTTGCCGGTATTTTCCTTTAAAGGCTCCATGGCCTTGCCGATAATCATGCCCGACCTAACCTCAGAGGGCATGGCTTTCATGGCATGCCCGGGCAAGGAAGAGGTAACCAGCAAATCGCCTTTTTTTATACTGCCGTTTTCAGCGCTTACTTTACATTTTACTACACCTGCTAAGGCCAGAGGAACTTTGTGTTTGTTTGAGCCCATGTAAATCTTCGGCTCTTCCGAAATAACGCCGGCTACCCGATTGGCAAAACTGCCTGATGATTTCATCACATCGGTCTGGTCGTTATCGCTTATCAATACAACATCACCGGCTTCGCAGTCTTTTGCATAAACTCCTTCGGCAATATCATAAACATATTTGCCTGAGCCGCGCCGGCCATCGATATCAAGAGGCCCATTATCTATCATGTAATACCTCTGCGCGTAAACAACATTAAGCGTCGCGTTTCCGGCAGTTGCAGATGGGGTACCAAAATCAACAAGATACGTTGGCGGCAAACTGGGACCAGCTATATATCCTGTAGTTAACAGTGTCCATACCCGTAGATTTTCCAGCTGGCTCATGCCTGCAGGATCAACAAACCGGTATGTCGGATTATCATAATCCCTGAACATCTTGGAAATCAGCTCGTTAAACTGTCCTGACGGAGCTGGATAAAGTGTTCCTATTACTATCTCTTCCGGTGGAGACTGAGAAACCGCTATGGAGGAATAAAGCATTAATCCTAAGACAGCAAGCACGGCAAAAAGCAGCAAATACTCTTTATTTAGACTCTGTATTTTTTTTAATATTTTTTTAATAAAAAACATTGTTTTTTAAATCCTTACTAACTTACCGTCCTGCTTTATTACCTTTTTACCCGCCTAGCCATCTTCAGAGATGCTTACCTGTATTGGCGAGGCTCGCCATTGCCCGCTCAAGAGTTAAGCTTAGTGACTTTTAACTTTTTACTTTTAATTTATTATGTGATTCTCACCACTGCTGCCAGTTGCTGACTGTTGCCCTGATCCGGGTATATCCGTTTCCAATACCAGCAGAATCCACTGTAACAGTCATCGGGGGAAACGACATATTTGATACACCTCCGCCGCCACATAGCGACGCAAAAGATTGGATCAAAGCCGCTTCGCCGGCATAAAATGCCTTGGTATGGTTTATTTCCCTGATGACCAAGGTATTCAGATTTGCCGCATAAACCATCATGTAGACCCCCATAAGGGAAACCACGCTGATATAAATAAAAACCACGACCATTGCCTGCGCTTTATTCCTTTTACTCTTTTGCATTTTTTGCATAACCCGCCATATTTAAATTTTTATAAAAATAACCGCGTATTATTCCCACGGTCTTACCGTAGGAGCACAGCGTAAAGTTATCATTTTTCCAAGCGTTACCTGATAAACATCTGCTCCAAAGGGATCCAGTACGCTCCCTGTTGCTGTTACACTAACGGCAACACAATTATACGCTATCGGTTGAAAACTAAAATCCGTGATATGATGCGCTACTGTATAATTTCCCCCTCCGCCAGGAGCAAGTACACTGCCTGGGGTTGATACCTCAACATACATCTCACCAATTCCAGTCAATGCATTTAGTCCGGTAGAAATACACAACGCACTATGACTGGGAAAATCACCTTCAATGCTAGCAGCTCCCGTTTGCGGCGCCTGCCTTAAATATATCGCAGCAGATCCGCCGCCATATGAAGGCATCCACCCTGTTGCATTCATCGCCTCGACACCTGATAAGCCCAGCCCGCCGGGTACAGTAAACGTCACCGTATCTATACCGTGAATATAACCCTGAGGTCCGTAAAAACTATAGTTTGGCGTTGCAAAACTAATACCTTGTGAATTGCCAAAGCAATTTGAGACCATGATCTCATCACTCAGTGTCTTCATCGCTGAAGTTGCATTGGAATAGACCATGACCGCATCGTGTATATAGCGGATCGATGCCAGGGAAAAATAAAAAATTACACCCGTAGCAATAAGCACAACGATCATTAAAACACTGGCCATCTGCAGCTCAAGTAAGGTAAATCCTCTTTTATCAGATATCATATTATTCTGTCCAGCTTGCTGTAGCCGAGTGTCTTGTAATCGCATTTGAATAGGTGGTATTAGCCAGTGCTACCGCGCCGCCTTTGTCATTAGCAATAATATTGTCATCAGACGGGTCAGTGTAGGCAGCCGTCATGCCATTTTTCCGGCCTTCGATCTTAGATGTTGCCCATGCCAAACCTACTGCTTTATGCAAAGCAAGTGCTGTCATGTTTTTAGCACTTATATAAACAGCATAAAGCCCTGCCAAAAGCACAGACACAATTAAAGCGGACATAACCACTTCAACCAATGATAAACCTTTATTATTTAAATATTTTTTTATCATCATAGCCTAATCTTAAATTATAGCATCACTATACTTAAAGTCAATGATTTTTAAGGTTCTTTCAACTAAAGAACCTGATTACACCGATTAAAAGTCCGATTAGATGGGGCATTCTTAATTTATTCTAATAACTGGCAAATCATTAAGCTATAGAAAACTATTCAACTTAATTAAGATTCACCCATTTTTAAAAACTCTGGGTACACGGGAAGAGATCCAACAGGTAATTTCATAAGCTATGGTATCACATATAAAAGCCAGGTCTTCAGCCTGAATCTTCTGAGAGCCTTGAGATCCGATCAAAGTAACAATGTCGCCTTTTTTTATTTTTGAGCCCATACCCACGTCAATCATTGTTTGATCCATACACACCCTGCCGATAACAGGGTACTTTACCCCTTTTATAATAACTTTTGCTTTATTTGACAGTGCTCTTGCATATCCATCAGCATATCCTAAAGGCAAAGTTGCAATTCTTGTCCTGCGCCGAGTTATGTAAGTTCTTCCGTAACTTATGCTTCTGCCTGCATCTACTGTTTTCAAATAAGTAATTTTTGTCTTTAAACTTAACACCTGCTTTAACTTTATGCAGGCTTTGAGTTTTCTATCAGGGTATATGCCGTAGAGCATTATGCCCGGGCGGATCGTATTAAGGCCAAAGCCCGGGAATCTGCAGGCAGCAATACTATTTGCCGCATGAGTAAAGGTAACGGAAATTTTATTCTGGCGCAATTCATTTATTAATGATTCAAAAATCCGCAACTGATTGCGCGTAAACACAATATCTGTGTCTGCGCTGGACAAATGAGTATATATACCTTCTACATTTAAATTTTTCAGCCGGGATATTTTTATTATTTGTGCTTTTGCCTGCTCATGCCAGATTCCTAAGCGTCCCATGCCTGTGTCCACTTTTATATGTATCTTTATCTTCTTTTTTCCAGAAATCTGAGAATTTAAAATCTGTGCATACGGGTAATCGGCAACAGTCAAGGTGATATTAAACTTTATGGCCAGCTGCATTTCTTTTCTGGAAAAAGCAATGCCCAGAACAAGTATCGGAACCTTGATCTTACCTCGCCTCAGGACAAGCGCTTCATCAATGCTGGCCACCCCCAAATAATCCACTCCTGCACTTTGCAGTTTTCTAGATACCTCCAGTATACCGTGGCCGTAAGCATTAGCCTTGACCGCAGCCAGCACTTTTATCTTTTGTCCTGCTGCGCATTTCAGCTGCCGGTAATTAAATTCCAGGTTCTTTAAATTGATCTCAGCCCAGGTTGGACGATATGTAATATCTGTTTTTTCCATATATTTGGTAATATTTTTAGTGGTTATTAATTATTAATTGCAAATTGTGCGTTCACCAGTACTATTGCAATCTCAAGTTAACACTTCAAGGACATGGAAACTGTTTTCCCGGATTTAAACATTGGTTTTGACAAGGATGTCAAAAACCATTGTTTTCCTCGCAGTCCTGCCTGAGGCAGGACGAGAATGAGGGAAAATAGTTTTCATTTCCTGTATCCCTTAATTTTGTCAACACTAAGTTACAATAATACAGTCACCAGTTTCCTGTTGCCAGTCAGCCAGTTAACTTATTATTGATTATTAGTCACTTTTTCCGCGTACTGTGCAGGTGTTTCGGTAAAGATACAGCGGTGCTATCTGCCCGGCATTCTTGAAATCTTTTTTTATGTAACTCCCATAACATAACCTTGAAAAAGAAACCGGATTTGGATACCATAATTTCTCCTTTGCAAAAACAGGCTGAATACTCTTGTGGTTTTTTATGCTATCCTGATATAAGCCAAGCGCATCCCCGCAAAAAACAACTTTTCCGGTTATTTTTTCAAGCAGTTCATTCATTGGCCCCAAAAAATATCCGCCTTTTCTTTTTATTTTATTTTGCGAGCATTGATAGAGAGCGCTGTAAACCTGCTGGCGCTTGGCATCAATAACCGGACAAATAGTGTCCCCGCTATCTTTCTGCGAAGCGGCAATCAGGTCAAGACTAGAAAAACCTATGATCGGCTTATTCAGGGCAAGACTTAAGCCTTTTGCCGCAGCAATACCGATACGCAAACCTGTAAATGAACCCGGCCCAATATCAACTGCCAGACAATCAATGTCCCTGATCGATAAACGGCAGGATTTCATGACTTTTTCTATTTTCGACAGCAGAAGAACGCTATGCTGTCTGTCATGCATCCTGTTGTATTGCCCAATAATCTGTTCATCCTTGATCAAGGCAACACACAAAAACTTACTTGAAGTATCCATGGCCAGGCAGTACATAAGCTCCTTTGAATTACTAGTTTTGAATTATTAATTATGAATTACGAATTACGAATTATGAATTATGAGTTACAGGTTACCAACAGTTAATATCGGTTACTAATAGTTACTTCAAGAAAACAATATCGGATTTATTCCGCACACCTCGGAGTCCGCCTGAGGCAGAGGAGAATGCCTGTCCGCCAATCTTTGTGGCGGAAGTAAAAATAGTTTTTTCAGCCATCAACTGATAACATCTTTCATTGTAAACATATCTCCCAAATAATACAAGTTACGAATTGCCAGTCATCCGGTTATTTTTCTTTGAAAGCTGTTGAGCAAATTATTATATTTTTTTCCTTTTGTGCTAAAGCTTAATGTGCGTCTGTATTCGGAAAGCGCCTTTATCTTTATCTGTATATATTCATCCGGCATTAGATCTTTTGCTTTTTCCGCCCATTCTATTACAAGCAGCCCCTTTTGTGTAAAGTATTCTTCTATGCCCAGCATAGATATTTCTTTAACACCATCAAGCCTGTACAGATCAAGGTGAAACAGATTTCCTTCTTTAACATTGTATTCCTTGATCAGCACATAGCTCGGACTGTTCACTTTTTTAGGATCAATCCCTAATGCCTGCGCCATTCCCTTGACAAAAGTGGTTTTTCCGCAACCCAGATCCCCGGACAAAGCAATGACTATATTCAAAGGAAGCCTGCGGCAGATTTGTTTGCCAAGACGCATTGTTTCCTCAGGACTATTTGTCGTAAAAGTAATCATATTGGTATTCAGTTACCAGTTGCCCGTTGCCAGTTTGCCAGTTGGTGCTGTTGCAAAATGTGCAGATGCAAGGCATTCAGGAATGAACGCGGAGGCGTACTCTCGTACGCCGCACAAGTAAGTGAGTGAATAACGCCCCAGATGTGCGTTTTGCAACAGTGCCAATTTTTAAAAATGCCTCCATCCGCCGGCCTTTGCCCTTTTCAGCTTTCCATTTTTATCTTTTATACGCAAGCCTTTGTTTGCTGCGGTAATTTCACCGATACAAGTCAGTTTTACTTTTTTAAACGGCCAGCGCTTTTTTAAATCATATGCGCAAGATTGCCCAACAGTAAATAGCAATTCAAAATCTTCACCTGTAAAAAAAGCATCTTTCCAGGAATCAGCCTTCTGCGAAACCGGAACACATTCCTGCCAGATAACAGCGCCTTTTTTGCTTTGTTCGAGGATATGCCCCAGGTCGCTGATTAAGCCATCCGAGATATCGATCATCGCATGCACCGGATACCCGTCTGTCAAAAACCGGGCTTCTTTAAGGCGCGGCGTAAAATCAAGATGCCGGCCTTTGTGCGAGCCTCCTAACTTGCCGGTCACAAAAATAAGATCACCTTTGCGTGCACCTGAGCGCAATACAAATTTTCCCCCTGCAGCAATTCCGCACATACTCACATCAATGATTATTTTATCAGCAGAATTAGTATCTCCGCCGATTATGCTCAGGCCGAATTTTTTTGCTGTTTTTTGCATGCCGCGGTAAATACCCAAGGCGACCGAGACCTTAAGATCTTTAGGAAAGGCCACACTTATAAGCGCATAACGAGGCGTTCCTCCCATCGCGGCAATATCACTTATTGAACAGGCAACTGCCTTGTGGCCTATTAACTGCGGCGGCTGATTACGCTTAAAATGCACATCTTCAATAAGCATATCTGCAGTAAACAACAGGAATAGATCTTTTTCAAGCTGTACCACTGCAGCATCATCGCCTATGCCTTTTACCACGGATTTATGCTTGAGACATCCTTTGGCAATGGACTTAATAAAATTAAACTCACCAAGATGCTTTAATGTTTTCATGATTTTATGATTTTATGCCGCGTTTATTTTCTTTAATTTTTTTATATTTTTGATATATGGCGGTTTTATAAGACAAGTATCAGTCACAATTGCACTAATAAGCGAATTTAGGATAACATCAAATGCAGGATTATAAATTTTAACTCCCCGAGCGACCATTGAGCATTTATACCAGCCGTCTCTTACTTCATGCGCACTGCGCTCTTCGATAGGGATTTCACTGCCAGAACTTAAACTCAGGTCAAAGGTAGAATAAGGAGCAACCACATAGAACGGAATATTGTGGAACGCTGCGAGCACAGCCAGAGAATAAGAACCTATCTTATTTGCCGCATCCCCGTTGGCAGCAATCCTGTCTGCACCAACAAAAATCTTATCGATCTTTTTCTGCTGCATAAGATACCCAGCCATATTATCACAGATAAGCGTCACGTCAACTTTATGCCTGTGAAGCTCCCAGCAGGTAAGCCTTGCTCCCTGCAGAAGAGGCCTTGTCTCACAGGAGTATACTTTAACATTTTTACCTAATTCATTTGCCCGGTAAATCACGCCCAGTGCCGTTCCGCAGCCAACCGTAGCCAGCATTCCGGCATTACAGTAAGTCATTATACGGTCATTTTTTTTAATGAGTTTCTGGGCATTATCCGCCATTGTCAAACAGCTTGACTTATCCTCATCAATAATATCCGCGGCTTCCTTGAGCATAAGTTTTTTTATCTCCGCTACCGATTTATTGCAGTTGGCAGCTGCCGCATTTCTCATACGATTTAGTGCCCAGACCAGATTTACCGCAGTGGGACGGGAAGAGGCAATGTATTTAAAAAGCAGATCGATATTTTTCTTTAACTCAAAGTAATTCTTTTCATTCTTTTTGCCAAGCCCCAGCATCATGCCCAAAGCCGCCGCCGCACCAATTGCCGGAGCACCGCGTACTTTTAAATCATGTATTGCCTGCCACAACTGTTTTACTGTTGAGCAGTGCATATAGACAACACAACCGGGCAATTTCGTCTGATCGATCAGGACGATTTTACCTTTTTGCCAGGTTATTGTTTTAAACTTCAAGCTTCTTTTTCTCCTTTATAAACTCTTGTCTGGTTGCGCCCTTCGCTTTTTGCCTTTTTTAATGCAACGCCAGCCTGATAAAAAATTTCCTTTACGCCGCCCTGCGCATTACTGAATGAACTCACGCCGCAGCTTACAGTAAGACTGATCTCTTCCTCCTTGCTGCCGAACTCTGAAGTTATAATAAAGTGTCTTAACCTCTCAACCGCCAGATAGGAATCATCCACCGCTGTTTCAGGCAGCAGCCAGCCGAATTTGTCCCCTCCCCACCGGCACAATATATCTGCTCCGCGAATATTACCATCAAGCATTTCCGCAAATTTTTTTAATATTCTGTCACCGGTAATATACCCCAGCCGGTCATTTATCTGTCTAAAGTTATCGATATCAACAATTGCACAGCAAAATTCCCTTTTATATCTTGTGCTTCTCTGGATTTCATCTTCAATACGATGCTGAAAATACAGCTTGTTATAAATATTAGTCAAGGCATCCAGCACCGAACATTTAACCAGCGTGTCAATCGCCTTTTTGGCATGCAGCAGATTTCTTATTCTAAGAAGCAATTCTCTTTCATCTGCAGTCTTATTTAAAAAATCAGAAGCGCCCATTTCAAGCCCGATCAGCTTTTCATCGATTGTGCGAACTGTAGTATGAAAAAGCACAGGAACATGAGCATATTTCTCATGTTTTCTTATCCTTCTGCATATCTCAAAGCCGTCTATATCAGGAAGGAGTATATCTAAAATAACCAGGTCTATTTCCTCCTCTTCCAGAACATTTAATGCTTTTCCTCCGGTCTCTGCGATAAAAAGTTCATACGGTTCATTTTTCAACTTCTGCGTTAGAAGTTCCAAATCATTGTGATCATCTTCAACAACAAGAACTTTACTTTTCATCGCCTTACTCCTTTCATTTTATAGAAGACTGCCGGCTATAACTTTTGGAAATAAAAAAGATACTATTTCCTGCCGTAAAAGCTGATTTGATTACGTCCGCTTCTTTTTGCCTGATATAAAGCTACATCGGCCTGAGTAACCAGTTCATCCATGCCCAGGGCTCCCCCTTCGATAAGTGAACTTATGCCACAACTTAAAGTAATTTTTACCGGATTATCGGTTTTAGTAAAATCCGTTTTTTCCACAACAGCGCGTACTCGTTCAGCAGTAACAAAAGCCCCTGGAAAATTTGTTTCCGGCAGTAATAGACCGAATTCGTCTCCGCCATAGCGGCAGAGGACATCGGCTGCACGGGTATTGCGGCGCAGTATTGCCGCCACATTCCTCAGCACATCATCTCCGACAGGATGTCCATGCGTATCATTAACGCTTTTAAACTTATCCACGTCTATGATCATACAGCAGAATTCACGGTCATAACGCCGGCCGCGTTCAAATTCATCCATTAAACGATGCTGAAAATATCTGCGATTATATACATGCGTAAGGCTGTCAATAACAGAAAGCTTGACCATTTCATCATACTGCTTTTTATAATGCAGCAGATTTCTTAGGCGTAATAAAAGTTCACGTTCATCACAGCCCTTGCCCAGAAAATCCGATGCTCCTAACTGCAATCCAAGCAGTTTATTATCCATATTGTTCGAGGAGGTAAAAAATAGTATGGGAATGCTTAAGAAACGTTCCTCAGCCCGCAATCTTCTGCATATTTCAAATCCGTCCATGTCCGGCAGAAGCAGATCAAGGATAATTATATCCGGCTGGTTTTTTTCAAGCATTTCAAAAGCAGTTTTTCCGTCAGGTGCATGTATCACCGCGTATTTTTCTTTTGCCAGTGTCTTTTGAAGAAACTCAACATCTTTCTTGTTATCTTCAACTATAAAAATTTTACTTGCCACTTTCTTTTCTCCTGTTTAAGAATCGTAAGTAGATCGCATTATTAGGACACATTTCACTACAGCACAAACAAAGAATGCAGCGCCTGAAATCAAGATTCAAACAGCCCCGAACACTCTTAATTGCCCCTTGCGGGCATATATTTTTACAAACCAGGCAGCCATTGCACTTGAGATTATCTATGCTCATCATCAACGGAATAAGATGCAATAAGCTCTTTGCTAATAAGTTAGGTATTTTAAATAGAGCCAAAATCTTCGGCAGCTTAAAATCCCTTACTATAATATCTTCCAAGGAAACGCCGGTAATGTCAATATTATTTATATCCGCCTGTCCTAATTGCATGAGGGCTGCCGCTTTAGTACTGGGTACGCTTAAAGGCTGAATACCGATAATTTTTGACAAAATAGCATCAATGCTTACGGCATCCCTTGATGCAACAACCAGCCCGAGATTATACGGATCTCCGCCGGCAGGCCCGTCACCGTGCATGGCAACAACCGCATCTACAATGCTTAGATGCGGTTTAGCTATTCTGTAAACACGGGCAAGCTCCCTGCCAAAGTTAATAAAATTCGGTGCTTGTTTATGCACGTGAACTTTATGCAGACCCGGTATAAGCCCGAACACATTTTTTACGGCTGCCGTTATCAGGGCAAGATTGTGTGTTTTAAACTTTGGCAGCGAGATCAGTACATCAACTTCATCCATGATTTTGGCAAAAGGGATATTGTCCTTTTTTACAATGCTGTTAAACTGGATAAGCTGAGCACCTTCTTCAACTGCAACTTTTTCAATGCCGCAGGATTTATATACTGTCTGCGCTTTAACCGAACCGCCCGGGCTGTCTCCGATAAAAATATTGCCTGTCTGTTCTTTAACCAGTCTGATAACTGCTCTGACAAATTCCGGATGCGTAGTCACTGCTTCCTCAGGATTTGCTTCCTTCAGCAAATTCGGTTTCAGCAAAACCTTTTGACCTCTCTCGACAAAACGTTCAATACCGCCGATCAAATCAACAGATTTTTTTACGGCTTCATAAAGATCATCAGAATCATAACTATGACAACGTATAATACTTGCTTTTGATTTCACTTGTCGGTTATTATTTTCCAGCCTAAATTAAATATTAAAAAACAAACGCGCACTTCTTGTAGTAATATCCGCCACTTTTCCCGCATCCATTTTTTTTATTCTGGCAACTTCTTGAGCGATATATTCCGTATATGATGGCTCATTGCGCTTGCCTCTTTTTGCCTGAGGAGCAAGAAACGGCGCATCGGTTTCAAGAAACATCTCTTCAAGCGGAACATAAGAAACAATATCCCTCAAATCATCCGCTTTTTTATAAGTAATGTTCGCTGTAAAAGACACCTTAATTCCCAGCTCTAAACAATTCCTCAAGAATTCTTTGCTTCCCGAAAAACAATGCACCACAGCCTTCACCCTGCCTTTTAAATTATCTTTTAATATTGCCAGAAGATCATCATGAGCCTCACGGCAATGAAAAATAATCGGCAGTTGTCTTTCTCTGGCTATTTCAATAAAGGCACATAAAAGTTCCTGCTGTTTTAATTTTATTTTTCGATCGATTAAAAAATGTTCCGCCTCATGATTATAATAATCCAGTCCAACTTCTCCCAATGCAACAATTTTCTTATTTTCTGTAAGCTCTCGAAGCTGCCTCAGTTCATCCTCACCTGTTTTAAGTGCATAATGCGGGTGAATCCCGGCTGTAGCAAATATACAATCATATTCAGCCGCCAGCTTTAAAGACTGAACCGAGCCTTTCAAATCCGCGGCAACATTTATTATATATCCTATGCCCTGTTCTTTGGCACGGTTTATAACATCCTGTCTGTCCGCATCGAACTGCTTAAAATCAAGATGGCAATGAGTATCAATCAGCATTCTCTATCCTTGGAAACAACGGCTTGCCTTTTTTAACTTTTTTCTCACCAAACTGCTCTTTGATTGACTCTGAGGTCTCTGGCATAAACGGAAAGATATTTTCCTGCACTTTTCTGATCACGTAAGTGAGCACAAAAATAAAATCTTTTAATTCCTCTTCTTTTTTTTCTTTAAACAAAACCCATGGTTTTGTATCTTCAATGAATTTATTCGCTGCGTTTATTACTTCCCATATCTTAGCAAGGCTTTGAGAAAAATTATACTCTCGCATTTGTTTATCTACCTCGTCGCTTAGCGCCTGGGCAAAAGCAAACAATTCCTTGCCTGATGTTTGGCCGTAAATCTGAGGAAGATCGCCTTGAAAGTATTTTTCTACCATGGTCAAAGATCTGTACACAAGATTGCCCAGATCATTAGCCAGGTCGCTGTTGATGCGCCTGATCAGTGCCGCCTCACTAAAATTACCGTCCTCTGTAAAAGAAAATTCACGCAGCAGAAAATAACGCAGGCTGTCTGCTCCGTACTTTTCAACCAGTTCCACAGGGTCTACCGTAGCACCTGTGCTTTTTGATATCTTTTCTCCGCCCAGGTTAATAAACCCGTGCACAAAAACACATTTAGGCAGTTGGATATCGGCTGAGAGCAGGATAGACATCCAGACCATGGTATGGAACCAGAGAATATCTTTGCCGATCATGTGAATATCGGCAGGCCAGAATTTTTTAAAACGTTCGCCGTCCGGATATCCTGTGGCGCTTACATAATTTATCAGGGCATCGAACCAGACAAAAACCACATGTTTATCATCACCAGGCCAGGGAATTCCCCAAGTAAAATTCGAACGAGATACACTTAAATCCCTCACCCCTTCTTTTATCCTGTTAATTATTTCATGACGCCGGGTTTTCGGAAAAATAAAATCTTCGTTTTTTTCAATATGCGCTAAAACAGCTTGAGCATATCTGCTCATTTTAAAAAAATAGCCTTTCTCTTTTATCCAGTCTGCTTTCTTGCCGTGCACCGGGCAATTGCCCTGATTAAGATCACGTTCCAGATAAAAGGATTCACATTCTACGCAATAAAATCCTTCGTATTCGTCTTTGTAAATATCTCCTTTTTGCATTGCTTTTTCAAGCAACGCAAGAGCTACTTTAATATGTCTTTGTTCAGTGGTACGGATAAAATCATCATTTGAAATGTTCAACAGCTTACAAAGCTTTAAAAACTTCGCGCTCATTCCATTAACAAAATCCCGAGGTGTTTTATTCTCAAGCTTAGCGTATTTTTCTATTTTCTGACCATGTTCATCAGTTCCAGTACAAAGAAAAACCTCTTTGCCTTTTAGCCTCTGCCACCTGGCTATTACGTCCGCTAAAATTTTCTCGTAAGCATGTCCGATATGCGGCGCGCCTGACGGGTAATCTATTGCCGTAGTTATATAAAATATATTACTTTTTCCCATGTTTAATTTTACATGTTTCCTCTAATGAAATTTCCATTTTCCGTTCATCCTCCAGTTCAACTTCAACCGTCTGTTTCAGAGTATGCACCGCGATAACCCGTCCCTTGCCCTCCGGAGTTTCAATATACTGTCCCTCTTTAGGCAGACACTTGGAGAATTCTTTATACGTATGATATTCATATCCCAAACAGCACATAAGCCGCCCGCAAACCCCTGAGATCTTTTCCGGATTCAAAGGCATATTCTGCTGCTTGGCCATACGAATTGTAACCGGCTCAAAGTCTTTCAAAAAAGAAGCGCAGCAAAGGTTTCTGCCGCAAGAGCCATACCCTCCGAACATCTTCACCTCATCGCGCACCCCTATCTGTTTGAGTTCAATCCGGGCTTTAAAAAGATGCGCCAGGTCCCGGACAAGCTCTCTGAAATCAATGCGTCCTTCCGCGGTAAAGTAAAATGTTACTTTACTGCGATCAAATGAGTATTCAGCCTGAACTAATTTCATCGATAGCTTGCGCTCTTGCATTTTCTTCTGTGCTGTATCAAAAACACTTTTTATCTCTTGCCGGTTCTTTGCAATTTGTTCCAGATCCTGAGCGGCAGCTACCCTAATGATGGATTTGATCCCACCTTTCATTTTTTCAGCAGTAGCGTGTTCTGCATCAGAAATAACACATCCATAATCAATGCCCCGTTCAGATTCAACAATAACAATATCCAGCGGTTTAACTTCAATATTGTTTGTATTAAAATTTGTAACTTTGCCTTGCCTGCGCAACCTGACTTCAATAATCTTCAATTTAATCACCTCAATAAAAGCTATATGTCATAACTTCTTTTGTTAATAGTTTTGATCAGTAAATCTATCGATAGCTTTGTGTTTGCATTACCATTGATATAGTACTTCGTGAGAAGCACATCATCAATAAGAGTCTGCATGTCTGCTGCTGAAAAATTTTCCGCCCAGCACCGCAAAGTTTGGCTAGATTGACTGCTCATAAAATTTACGGTTTCGACCCCCAGTTTTATCATAAGCAAATCCCTGAATACACATACTAATTCCTGCAGCAAATCACATACATGGGTTCGTTCGATGCTGCCTATATCATCATATAATTTTTTTTGCGCCGTTTTGTCATCTTTAGCGAAAAATCCTGCAAGAAGCATGTCTCTGTCTTCAAAAGCAGCATCGCTGTTTGATTTGTCTTGAGAAAAACGAATCCGTCCGCAGCGTGAGACAACCGTAAGCGGCAACTGGCTTACGCTAGCAGTGATTAGGATCAGCACTACCCCGGCAGGCGGTTCCTCAAGCGTTTTCAACAAAGCATTTGCCGCAGCTTGGTTCAAGCGCTCTGCGTCCTGTATAATAAATACCTTCTTTTGCGCCTGAAAAGGCTTTACACTAACACGTTCTTTTAGCAGCCGGATATCTTCAATTTTTATTACTGAAGATCCGCTGCCGACTCCAATCCAGTAAAGATCCGGGTGACTGCCTTTGGCAAGCATCTGGCAATCATTACACACTCGGCAATATCCAGTGTTCTCCTTGGCTCCTGCGCAGAATAGCCCCTTGACCATTTCCATAACTTCTTTGATGATTTTGTCCTTATCCGGACCTTCAATTAAAAAAGATCCAGACTGAATCGTTTCCATCAACTCTGCCGCGCAGGCAGCCGTGCTATCTGTTTTTTTTAGATTTAAATGCATTTAAAAGGATCTCTCTTACCTTATCTTGAATGCAAGCCGCATCTTCTTTTGCGCTAATAATTTTTATTCTTTTCGGGTTTTCTTTGGCAAGCCTAAGATATCCATCGCGCACTCTTTTATGAAAATCCATTTTTCTTTTCTCAAAACGATCATTTCTGCCGGAGCGCACAAGCCCGATTTTGGGGTCTAGATCGAACAAAATAGTCACATCAGGGATAGCTGCACCCATCGCAAGCTTATTTAACTCACTTATGAGCTTAATGTCCACTCCTGATCCATACCCTTGGTAAGCAATGGTCGCATCTGCATAGCGATCAAGTATTACCACGTCTTTTTTTGCTAACGCAAACTCTATCTTTTGCCTTCTTAATTGGTCACGGGCTACAATAAAAAGCAGGGTTTCCGCAAAACAGCTTAGGCTGCTTTTGCTGTAGAGCAGGATATTACGTATCTGCTCCCCTATTACAGAAGATCCGGGCTCTCTTAAGACAGTATATGCTATGCCTTTATTCTTTAAATATTTGCATAAAAGTCTGGTCTGCGTACTCTTGCCAGTACCTTCAATACCCTCAAAACTAAGTAGAATTCCGCGTTTTTTAGACATGATTCTCCTATGTGATTTTAACAAATATCTCCTTATATAGCAAGTCTTTCCAAATACGTTAGACTTTTAATAAAGTTAACATAAAATTTGACGGGAAAAAGCAAAAGGCAGCCAAAAATTTACGCTGCCTTTTAATAGATGTATAATATTAAGGGCTGTTTATTTGCCGCTGGTTGTCAGCGACAAAGATGTATGCTTGATCCCTTTTATTGCGCCTAAGGCACGGGATAACTTAAGAATATTGCTGTTTTTACCTCTGCAGGCTATGATTTCCAAGCAGTTATCATGATCAAGATGTATATGCTGACTGGAAATAATCAGCTTTTGAAAATCATGCTGAACATCCATGACTTTATTCACCAGCTCTCTTTTATGATGATTATACACCAGGCTGATAATTGCCACGATATTAGCCTGCCTGTGCTGCCAGTTACGCTCAATAATCTTATTACGCATAAGCACAGCTATAGCCTGCGAACGATTTGAATATTTCTGCTCTAAAATCAGTTTATCAAAACCGTCCAGCAGCTGGGCATCAACAGAGACGCCAAAACGAACCAGTTTAGCCACGGCATATTCCTTGTTTTTTATTAACAAATTAAACTGCTACAACTTCTTTTATTGAAGGGATTTCTTCCTTTATTCTTTTTTCAATGCCCATTTTCAGAGTCATCTGAGACATGGGACAGCTGCCGCAGGCTCCCTGAAGCCGCACTTTAACTATGCCCTGTTCAGTTACATCAATCAGCTTAACATCGCCGCCGTCTGCCTGAAGCGCCGGCCTTATCTGATCCAAAATCTTCTGTACCTTTTCTCTCATCTTCTCCGTCCTTTCTAAACTTAATCGTCGGGATATTTCCGTTTTAATTCTTTTATTTTTCTCGCTACTTGCTACTCTCTACTCGCTGCTTATTAATAATATTGATTATTTTCTTTGAGTTGTACTTCCCCTTAACAATCAAAATGTCTGTTTTGTTTACATTAAAATATTCCGCTAAAAATTCAAGGACTTTTTTATTTGCCTTACCGCGCTCCGGCGTTGCGGTAACTTTCACAATCAATTCCCCTTTGGACTTTTCAATGATCTCATTTTTTGCCGCGTTGGTGATAACTTTAATACTAATAAACATAATTTAAGTTCCCATACATGCCGGATAAAAACCCTGCGTAGAAATCCAAATCAATCCGGAAAACGCCCTGCCGGGCGACCATCATAATGGACCAGCTGCAAGATTCTATAAAAAAGCGATATCTTCAAACAGCTTTCTTACTCTTTGACATCAGGCAATTTTTTCAATGCTTCTTTTATTTTTTCCTCTGGATATTCAAAATCCTGCAGGCTTCCCGAAAGATACTTATCATATGAACTTAAATCAAAAAATCCATGGCCGCTGTAATTAAACACTATTGTTTTTCCCCTGCCTTCCTCTTTTGCCTTTATAGCCTCGTCTATTGCCGCTCGAATCGCATGCGATGTTTCCGGAGCAGGGACCCGTCCTTCTGTTCTGGCAAAAGTAACCGCTGCCTCAAATGCCGCGTTCTGATGAAAACTTACAGCTTCGATCATATTCTCGTTTTTGAGAAAACTTACTAAAGGCGCCATCCCATGATAGCGTAATCCTCCGGCATGAATTCCCGGCGGCACAAAAGTATGCCCCAGCGTATGCATCTTGATCAGCGGGGTGGTCATGGCCGTATCGCCAAAATCGTAGCGGTAAGGCCCTTTTGTCAAGGTTGGACATGCTTCCGGTTCTGTACCTATAAAGCGGATTTTTCTTTTTTCGTTTATCTTATCAAATACAAACGGAAAAATAAACCCGGCAAAATTACTTCCGCCGCCGCAGCATCCAATCATAATATCAGGGATTTCCCCGATATTCTGCAGCTGTTTTTTTGTTTCCAGTCCGACAATTGTCTGATGCATAAGGACATGATTCAACACGCTGCCCAGTGAATATTTTGTATTTTTACTTGTAACCGTATCTTCAATGGCTTCACTTATGGCCATGCCTAAGCTTCCCGGACAATCTGGATCTTTTTCTAAAATCATTCTTCCGGCGTTTGTTCTCCGGGAAGGACTCGGGTAAACAGTAGCCTTCCACAGATGCATTAAAGAACGTCGATAAGGTTTTTGTTCATAACTTATCTTGACCATATACACAACGCATTCAATGCCGAAAAAATTCGTAGCAAAAGCAAGCGCACTGCCCCATTGCCCTGCTCCTGTCTCAGTTGCAATACGGCTAATGCCTGCCTGCTTATTATAATATGCCTGTGCTACTGCTGTGTTGGGCTTATGCGAGCCTGCCGGGCTTACTGATTCGTCTTTAAAATATATTTTAGCCGGTGTCCCCAGGAATGCTTCCAGTCTTTTCGCTCTGATAAGCGGCGTCGGCCTCCAGATAGAAAGGATATCCAGCACTTCTTCCGGGATATCTATCCAGCGTTTTCTACTTACTTCCTGCTCAATAAGCGACATAGGAAATATCGGCGCAAAGTCTTCTGCGGTTGCCGGCTTGCCGGTTCCCGGGTGTAATGCAGGCGGAACAGGTTTGGATATATCAGCCTGAATATTGTACCATGCCTTAGGCAATTCCTTTTTGCTCAGCAAAACTCTGTTATCAGTCATATTTCCCCCTTTTAATTAACTACCCTGTTTATCATGCAACCTGATATCCAGGATCATTTTGTTCTTTTAAACGTTGCTTTATATACGCGCATTTCCAGCGCCCCGGCCAGTTTTCATGCAGGATTGTTCTAATTGATACACATTCAAAAAATTTCCCTGATCGTGTTTTCTGTGTCCCGCCTCTGGATGCGTAAATATCACACAAATACTTTCCGTCAGGCTGGAGGATTAGATGAATACACCCATCTTCGCTCCCCCCGCAGCAATTACCGCACCTCAGGCAACCATTTTCAAACTCTAATTCTTTGTTTATTTGATAAATTTCATAGTCCATAACTGCATTCTGTCCTTTTCAATATCAGAAATATTGAATTCTACGATAGCATAAAACATATACTGAGTCAATAAAGAGCGCTTTGCACAAAAAAGCAGTATTATTAGGCAAAAAATCCTCTTAATAATTTAAATATTCCTTGGAAATATTCTATTGCTTGCGGATCCTTGCAGTTAACACTCCAAACATGTTTTCCTAACCCCATCTGAGCTAGAACATGCTCACCGATACCCAGTTGCGCGATTACATTAATACCAAAAGCAAACTGACCTATGGCCCAAACGCCTGTTACAAACTGACCGAATCCGAATATTACTCCTATCCCGAATTGAGCAATAGTTATTAATCCTATAGCAAACTGCCCAATAGCTATAATACCTTTAGCCACCAGAAGTTTTCCTGTTTTTTCATCTCTGCCAACAGCTATATGTATAAGCGGCCAGCCGGCGAGCTTTGCCTTACTTTGCCATTGATAGCCCCATTGCATATAAGAGAAAAAATATGCTGTATTTTCCCTTCCCGATAAGGGATGACCGCAGTTAGGACAGGCCGATGCCTTTTCGCTTATATCCGTTTTACATTCAACACATTTGATCAGAGCCATAAATAATTTCGAGTTTAATTTATCAGGGCTTTATTGCCTGCCTGAGTTTATGCTTGATAAGTTTTACTTTGTTATTTTCGGTTATTTTTATATGCATTTCTCTGGTGCAGGCTGCCACATTATGCCAGATGCCTTTGCGCAGGATAATAGGTTTGTCAAGCAAAAAAGCCTCTATTGCCTGAGGTGTTTTTTGGGCACAAACATAGAGAATGCCTCTGCCATTTATGGGCTCAAAGCTTTCATAGGAAAAAGGATGTTTTTCCAGGGAATTGATCTGCTTGGCCCTAACAATCAGATACGCTATTCGCCATCCGACGACCTTGCGGTCCCTGATAACGATTCTGAATTGGTTATGATATCCTTTTTTTTCAGGCCCTTGCCATTGAATAATATACCCGTATTTTTTAAAGTTTAAAACTGTAAGCTTTTTGGGCCTTAGCCGCAAATATTCTATCTTTTCTTCCTGACTGCTCAATGTCCTCTTCCCTTCGAAAAATTATTTACATTAGAATAACATCTATTTTAGGATTATGTTTGATAGTATTGTGAATAAGGCATTTTTTTGCCACGGCGATCACGGCATCATGCCTTTGCCCTAGTTCTGCGTTTGGCAGAGAAACCTCGATTTTAATATCATCCAGGCGATCTGGTCCGGAAACTTTTTCCGCTTTTATTTTTATCTGCATTCCCTGACATTCAATTCCTGTCTGTTTGCAGTAACTCACTACATAAACACCCACACAGCTGGCAAGACTGCTCAAAAAAAGCTGCGGTGGTGTCGCTCCTTCATCTCGGCCCCCGGCACCAAGCGGCTGGTCAATTATTACTTTATGTTTTGCGCAATCAGCGCTAAACTTCATTCCTCCCAAATAATCAACCTCGACCTGCATATTAATCTCCTTTTACTTTATTAGGTAACGTTACAAAGAGTTAATAATAGTTGCTTTTTTATAACCTATAGTAACAAATTTGAACTATTCTTAGTAACTTTTTTCACAGAATTAATATATTTTTCCCAGGTAAGATATACCTGCTTTGTTGCTCTTACGTCCCGCAAACAGTACCTTGCAATATCCGTAGTTCTCCGAGCTTGGAATAAATCGCCAATCATTGCTCCGCTTATACCCTCTTGTTTCGGACTCTTGATCCCAAACGCCTGACTTACCATGTGCAGGCTGAAATGACGCCGTATTGCCCCATAACAAGTAAGCTGGTCATATAGATCAATATGCACCTTAGAATCATATCTGTAAGGCATTAGATCTTTAGTCGGCTTAATTTTAAGCACAGCACTGCGAATCATAATATATGGGCAGTCAAAACCACGCCCGTTATAGGTAATAAACTGGTTGCAATCACTGATTTTATCCCAGAAATTCTCCAGGATTTCCTTTTCGCTGCACACAAGATATTCGCTGTTACCTTCGCGGAAGCTGCCTGTTGTTCCGTCAGTGCTTTGAAAAAAAGCCCGCCCTTCATCACTATGCACATCAATCATGCCGATAGCTACGATCTTCCCGGTTACAGGAGACAGCCCCAGTCCGTCCCGGATGCCTTGTCTTTCCTCATCAGTTTGCGCATTCTTAAGCAATACATCCTGCGTATCAGCATCATAGGAATCAAAATCATCGCCTACAGTTTCAATATCAAAAACAATTTTTTTCATAAAATATCTTCCTGATCTGTTACTAGTGGTTACAAATAGTTAATATTGGTTACTAATAGTTGCTTCAAAAAAGCAGTATGGCGTTCTGCGTATTGAGCATTGCGTCTAAAAACGAAGGACGACGGATGACCATTCGCTTCGATCATTAAGACGATGGACGAACGCTCTCTTTGTTCGCTTAAAAAACTATTTTTTAAAAACTTATATGCTTCTAGCCGTTACCGCTGCCTTTTAAACCGATACGGGCATCGTAACCGCTTACCTTTTTCTTTCTATCAGTGTTCATCCAAGTTAAGTATCAGTGTTTATCTCAAATGCTTCTCTTGCTACTTACTACTCGCTTCTCGCTACTTAATTTTAAGCTGTAAGCTATCTGCTTTTTTCGTGTAATTAAGCAGCCCGCCTGCCTTAATTATCTCTTTTTGTCTGCGAGAAAGATCATACTTCATCTCTATTTTTTTCTTCTTGGTTTTGTTTTTAACTATGATGTTCTTTCCCGCATCAAGACTTGCCGTTACATCCGAAATCTGTATATGGTCTTCTGCTTCCAAAGCGTCATAGTCATCGGGGTTTAAAAAAACAAGCGGAAGGATGCCGAAATTCACCAGGTTTGCTGCATGGATACGTTCAAGAGACTTAGCCAGCACAGCCTTCACCCCGAGAAACATGGGGCACAGTGCTGCATGCTCACGGCTGGATCCCTGGCCGTAGCTATCTCCGGCAACTATAAAAACAGCCTGTTTTTTTTCTTTCAAAGCCTTGGCTCTTTGGGCAAAATAAGTGTCTACTCCTTCAAAAACAAACCCTGAATATTGTTCAATATTTGATCGAAACTTAAGCCTTGGTCCTGCGGGCATAATATGGTCAGTAGTTATTTTATCTCCTAATTTGATCACAACTTGTCCTTTGAGCTCTTTGGCAAGGGGGCAGTTCTGCGGCGGCTGACCGATATTTGGGCCGCGGAAGACCTCTTCTTTTTCGCGCACCTGTTCAGATGAAATAATCATACTGTCATCAATATCGAATTTTTCCGGCATTATAATTTTGGGGAATTCACTGGTTTTTTTACTTAGGGGGTCAATAAAAACACCTTCCATCGCACATAATGCAGCGGTTTCCACAGATACAAGGTAAACCCCCGCAGAAGGGGTGCCGCTTCTCCCCTCAAAGTTCCTATTGTTAGTACGCACAGATACCGCATTTGTTTTCGGTGCCTGCCCGCAGCCAATGCAAAACCCGCAGGTACTTTCCATAATTCTAGCGCCGCTGGCAATCATATTTGCTAATATCCCGTTTTTCGCGATCATGGTAAATACCTGTTTTGACCCCGGAGCAATACCTAAAGATACATCCGGATGCACCTTTCCCCCCTCAAGTATTTTTCCCGCAATAATCAGGTCCCTCAAAGAAGAATTTGTGCAGCTGCCGATTTCAACCTGATCGATTTTTCTGCCTGCTATTTCGCTTACAGGAACGACATTCCCCGGTGAATGCGGCAACGCTACCATGGGCACCACTTGGGATAAATCTATCTTGATGTCGGAATCGTATTGCGCGCCATAATCTGCTTTTAATTCCTGATAGTCTGCGGCACGATCCTGCGCAGACAAAAATTCTTTGGTTATCTCATCAGACGGGAAAATACTGGTGGTAGCTCCGGTCTCTGCTCCCATATTTGCTATTGTAGCACGCTCCGGAACACTTAAAGTTTTAAGACCTTCCCCGCAATATTCTAAAACCTTGTTCACATTACCCTTTGTAGAAAGAATACTCAGCACATGTAATATAATATCCTTAGCCGAGACCCATTTGCGCAGCTTTCCGGATAACTCTATCTTAATAACATAGGGAGCCATAAGATAAAACGCTCCTCCCCCCATAGCCACCGCCACATCAAGCCCGCCGGCTCCGACAGCGATCATGCCGATACCACCGCCTGTTGGCGTATGTGAATCACTTCCCAGCAGGGTCTTGCCCGGTTTGCCAAATCGTTCCAGATGTACCTGATGACAGATGCCGTTGCCCGGACGGGAAAACTTAACCCCGTATTTTGCCGCAACTGTCTGCAAATATTTGTGGTCATCCGCGTTTTCAAAGCCCTGCTGCAGCGTATTATGATCCACATAACTGACAGATACTTCGGTCTTGACTTTTTTCACTCCCATTGCTTCAAACTGCAAATAAGCCATTGTTCCCGTTGCATCCTGCGTCAAGGTCTGATCAATCTTTATACCAATCTCCTCGCCGGCAAGCAACTTCCCTGCCACAAGATGCTTTCTTAAAATCTTATAAGTTAAATTATCTGCCATGATTTCTCTCCTGGATCAATCTTCTTCCTGCCAAGCGTTTACCTAAAATACTAATCCCAGTTACAAGTTATAATCTTCGGACTTCCCTGTTTATCAACAATAAACAGTGCCTTAATATCATTGCGCTCACTTGAAATAAAGGCCTTGGACTTTTCTATGCCCATTACAAAGAATGCCGTTGCCAGCACATCTGCATCAAGACATGTCGAAGCAATTACCGAAACGCTGAGCAGACTTGAACCTGCGAGTTTCCCGCTATGCGGATCGACTATATGCCTTTTTACATAATTGCCTGAGGTTGTTACCGCCAGGTTTGTTATAGAAAATTTTTTAATTACTCTATCCTGATAGACCGGGTTGCGTACTCCAACCTGCCAGGGTTCTCCGTTTTTATTTAAACCCTGCGCATACACATCCCCGCCTACATCAATAAGGTAATCTTCTATCTGCAATCGCTTAAAGTGTTCAGCAATCTTATCAATGGCAAATCCGGTGGCAATGCCGCCGAGGTCTATTTTGGTCTTTTTATTTTTAAAATAGACCGTTTTTCTTTTGGCGTTTAAAACAATACTACCATATCCGCCTTCTTTTTGTAAAGACGTCGCCGTCACATCAAATGCCCCGTCGGTTAACTTTGAATAGACAAGAGATTTTTCCAGCACCTCCTGCATAAGATCACTGATTTTTACGTAAGCATGCCCTGCATTTTTATTGATTTGCTGAAGTTCGCCATCCCTTAAATAAAAGCTCAGGCTTTGTTCGATTGTTTTAAGCAGGGTAAAAGCCTCGACGATCGCTTTATATGCACTGTTTACTTTTTCTTCTGCGGGATTCCCGATAACGATAGTTATCTTCGCCGTTGTTCCCATGGCAAGGATTGTCTCAGTAATAACTTTTCTTTCCGTAAAATGACGCAGTGTAATAACCAGAGAACTAACCAGGAAAATAATCGTTACCAGCTTAAGTGCTGCTTTCATAAAATATTGGCTGCTGCTTCTTTGACTGACTGTGCGCTATTGATCAGCTTTTCTTTATCCCCCGGGTTTAAATTAAGCTCGATAATTTCTCCTGCCCCTTGCGCACCAATTTTAACCGGCACTCCAATGCAAACATCCTTTATCGTATATTCACCTCTGCAATACACGCAGGCAGGAATGACCGTTTTTTCGTCTTTAATAATTGCTTTTACCATTTTAAAGGCGGCCGCGGACGGCGCATAATATGCGCTGCCCTGTCCTAAACAGGAAACAATCTGCGCCCCCCGGTTAGCAGTTGCAAGCGATAAATCACGGCAAAGTTCAACGGACAAGATCTGGTTCAGCGGCTTACCAGACACTTTAGAAAATTCTGTAAGAGGTATCATGTCTTGAGAATGCGCACCTATAACCAGCGCCTCTACATTTGTAACCGGCACAGCCAAATGCTCAGCTATAATATTAGCAAACCTTGCCGAATCAAGCGCTCCACCCATGCCGATTACTTTTCGGGGAGAAAATTTACTAAGTTTAAGAGCAAGGTTAGTGAGTATATCCAAAGGGTTAGTAATCATGAGAATAATTGAATCAGGAGCCTTTTCCTTAATTGCCAGAACTACTGATTTTATTATGTCTGTGTTTTTCTTTAAGAGGTCAGCTCTAGTCATTCCCGGTGAACGGGTAAGTCCTGCCGTAACTACAACAACAGAAGAATCCCGAATTTCATTATAATCGCTGGTGCCTGATATTCTGCGGTTGTGACCGACAATATTACGGGCATCCTCTAGATCAAGCCCCTTCCCCTTGGCAATGCCTTCTGCGATATCAAGTAAAACCACATCTGCAAGGTCCTCCTCTGCGATACGCTGCGCTAAAGTTCCTCCGACATTCCCTGCACCGATAATACTGACTTTCATTGATCTCTCCTTTAAATAAAAGTGTTAAATTTATGGTCTGGCGGGTTATAATTTTTGAGGAGATCCGGCTTAGCTTAAGATATCTTGAGTTTTTTGATTATCGCATCAACAACATCAGGGCCTTTGCGTACTTCCCTGAACTTTTAGTTTTCACTTAAGATTCTTAACCCAGCTGCTGATTCTGTCTAATCCCTTTTCTATTTGTTCAATGCTTGTAGCGAAACTAAGACGTATATACTTATCATCACCAAAGCTGCTTCCAGGAATTACAGCCACTAACGCTTCCTCAAGAATACGCTGCGAAAATTCCAGAGAATCAAGTCCAGTTTTTGAAATATTGCAGAACACATAAAATGCTCCCTCAGGTTTAATAACGCTTAACCCCTGGATTGCGTTAATACGATCGACAATATAGTTGCGGCGTTTTACAAATTCCTTTTTCATTTTATCGATACATTCCTCTGAGGATGTCAGAGCAGTTACTGCTGCAGCCTGCGCAATTGAATTCGGACATGAGGTAGAATGATCCTGCAAATTGGATATTTTCGAAACTGCTTCCTGCGGCCCGCCCAGATAACCTATTCGCCAGCCTGTCATCGAATAAGACTTAGAAAGCCCGTTAACCGTGAATGTCAGCGAATTTATTTTTTCGTTAAGCGATGCGATGGAGAAATGCTCCGCCTTATCATAAACCAGTTTTTCATAAATCTCGTCGCTTATCACATAGATTCCGGAACCGGCAGCGATATCTGCAATTTGCTTTAATTCATCTTTAGTATATACGCATCCGGTGGGATTTGAGGGAGAATTGATTACTAAAGCTTTTGTTTTTTTCTTTATAGCTTTTTCAAGCTGTTTGGGAGTAATTTTAAACTTATTTTTCTCTGCGGCCTTAATAAAAACCGGTTTACCCTGAGCTGTTTTAACCATCTGAGGGTAAGAAACCCAGTACGGGCTAGGAATAAGCACCTCATCTCCTTTATCGCAAATTACCTGAAAAATATTGTAAAGAGAATGTTTTGCCCCGTTAGAAACAACTATCTGGCTAGGCTCATAATGCAGGTTATTATCTCTTTTAAACTTTTCAACTATCGCCTGTTTTAGCTGCGGTGTTCCCGCGGATGGAGTATATTTGGTAAAACCATCGTTTATTGCGATTATGGCGCTTTTCTTTATATGGTCTGGGGTGTCGAAATCAGGCTCTCCTGCACCAAAACTAACTACATCAACACCGCTTTCCTTTAACTGCTTAGCTTTACTGGTAATTGCCAAGGTAGGAGATGATGTCAGACTTCGTACACGGGAAGCAAATTTCATTTTTTTATTCCGCCTTATCCTGTTTTAAAAACTTTCTTAATCCTCCCAAGAACCCCTTTTTGTCCTTTTCTTTTATCTCTTTTGTTCCCTTAGACTCTTCAACTGTTTTAGACTCTTGGGTATTTTTCCCTTTATCCTTTTTTGTTTCTTTCTTTTCTTTTTCTTCTTTCTTCTCGTCTTTTGCTGCTGCAACCTTTTTAATGCTTTTCGGATTTTTAGCCTTTGGCTCTTCTTTCTTAATTTCTGTCAACTCAAGTATAACTAAAGATGCATTATCGCCGCGTCTGTTGCCTAAATGAACAATACGGGTATATCCGCCTGCGCGCGCACTAAAACGAGGAGCAACGTCCAAAAACAACAATTTAACCAAACTTCTATCAGCTAACACTTCAAATGCCTGCCGGCGTCCAGCAAGAGTATCTTTCTTGCCGATAGTGATAAGTTTTTCAAACAATTTACGAGATTCCTTGGCCAAGGTCAGAGTTGTTTTGATTCTTTCCTCTACCAGTAAACTTTTAACCTGGTTCCTCAGTACTGCTTTTCTATGTGCGCTTTGCCTGCTTAAACGCTTAATGCTTTTTCTGTGCCGCATATTATTATCCTTATTTTTTTAAAAGATCATCAACCTTCATTCCAAAAGATAAACCCATAGACTGTAAAATAACGTTTATCTCCGCAAGTGATTTTTTTCCAAAGTTACGGTATTTGAGCATTTCCAGTTCTGTGCGACGAACAACCTCGCCTACAGTTTTAAGACGTGCCTCTTTAAGGCAATTCGCGCTTCTCACCGACAGGTCAAGCTCGCTAACGTTCATTTTTAACTTTCCCATAAGTTCCTGATCTACTTCGGACTTTTCCTCTTCTATATCCTCTTCTTCGATATGTCCGAATTTCATGAAGATATCCAAATGTCTCTGAGCGATATTTGCCGAATGCAGCAATGCATCTTTCGGAGAAATACTCCCATTGGTCCAGATTTCCAGGATAAGACGGTCATAATCAGTGATCTGTCCAACTCGGGCATTTTCAACATTGAAATTCACTTTGGTTACCGGAGTAAAGATCGAATCTATATTAATCTCTCCTATTGATTTACTCTCGGCATTGCTCAGGCGCTCTGCGGTCACATAGCCTCTTCCCTTCCCCACCGCAAGCTCCATGTTCAACTTTCCGTTCTTGGCCAAAGTTGCAATATGCGCATCCGGATTCATAACCTCCACCGTTTCATCAACGATCAGATCCGCCGCTGTAACTTCACTGTCTTTGCTTGCCTTAAGGTAAATCTTCTTCTGAGCGCTGCCATGCAATTTTAAAACAACTTTCTTTAAGTTAAGGATTATCTGCGCCACATCTTCCACAACTCCTTCAACTGTAGAAAACTCATGCAAGGCGCCTTCGATCTTAACTGACGTGATTGCCGCCCCTTCAATAGAAGAAAGCAACACCCTTCTTAATGTGTTTCCGATAGTTATACCATATCCGCGCTCAAAAGGTTCTGCAACAAATTTACCATAAGTATTGGTCAACGTGTTTTCATCGCAAACTATACTCTTTGGCATCTGAAAATCTTTCCACCTGGCTACCATAAAATACCTCCTCAATGAGCACATAACTTATGGATTTTGGGACATAAGTTATTGTGCGAATTGACCCCGCTCTTTAATCATTTATTACAGCGTGGCCATTTAGTGTTATGTCAATTTATCTGCTTTCCCCTTTAATATGCATTACCATAAAGAACAGGGTAAGTTCGAACTAACAGGTTAGCCTGATTGCTGATAGCTAACCTGTGTCCTTACTTAGAATATAACTCAACTATTAACTGCTCCTGCACCGCAAACGGGATTTCATCCCTTGAGGGCAGCTTGGCTATTTTAACCTTAAGATTAGCACCATCTACATTCAGCCAGGAAGGAACAATTCTTTCTTTAGTAATTTCCATGTTTTCTTTAATTTGTTTTATCAGCTTTTCTTTGGTCTTTATCTTAACTTGTTCCCCGGAAACAACAAGATAAGAGGGTATATCTACCTTTTTGTCGTTTACAGTAACATGCCCATAACGAACAATTTGGCGTGCCTGGGGAAGAGATACCGCGAAACCAGCACGTAGAATCACGTTGTCAAGTCTTCTTTCTAATTGCTGCAGCAACAATTCACCGGTAACCCCTTCCAACCTGTTTGCCTCACGAAAGTAGCGTCTGAACTGCCGCTCAAATACCCCATATATCCTTTTAACTTTCTGCTTTTCTCTAAGCTGCAACCCATAATCTGAAATCTTTCGTCTGCGTCCTTTACCATGCTGTCCGGAAGGATAACTACGTCTTGCAAAAGCACATTTATCCGTACCACAACGCAGTCCTTTTAAAAATAATTTTACTCCCTCTCGACGACAAATTCGACAGGACGCTCCAGTGTATCGTGCCATTATACCTCCAACTTTTCTTTCGTCTTTATTTTTTTGATTACTATAATTTATAACTAATAACTCGTCACTTATAACTGAATTTATACTCTTCTTCTTTTCGGCGGACGGCATCCGTTATGCGGTACCGGAGTAACGTCCTTAATTAAAGTAATCTGCAGTCCTGCCGCTTGCAAAGCTCTTATTGCCGACTCTCTGCCTGAGCCAGGACCTTTAACAAATACCACTATTTCCTTCATCCCTGACTCACGCGATTTTTTTGCCGCGTTCGAGGCAGCGACCTGAGCTGCAAATGGGGTAGATTTACGCGAACCTTTAAAACCGCTTGTTCCTGCGCTGGCCCAGGAAATCACATTCCCATTATTATCGGTAATGGTAATAATAGTGTTATTAAATGTTGCCTGAATATGCGCAATTCCCTCGCTAACATGCCTGGCTACTTTTTTGCGTGTTTTGGTTTTTTTCTGTTTCGCCACTTTTGTCTCCTTCAATGAGCCTCGCCGTTTTTAGGCCAGCGTTCTGATCCTGAGCGACCGTAGGGAGTCGAAGGATCTGTTTAAGTATTTACCTTTAATAATTTTTTTGCCGTGGAACGCTTAACCGGACCTTTACGCGTTCTTGAGTTTGTTTTAGTACGTTGTCCGCGAACAGGCAATCCCCGTTTATGACGTATTCCGCGATAAGCCCCGATATCCATAAGCCTTTTAATATTTTGAGAAACCTCGCGACGCAGGTCCCCTTCAACACGGTAATCCTTTTGAATTACTGCCGTTATTCTTGAAACCTCATCTTCTGTTAAATTTTTTGCCCGCGTGTTGGGATCAATACCCGCAACGCTTAATATTCTATTAGAAAGAACTCTTCCTATACCGTGAATATAGGTCAAAGAGATCTCAATCCTTTTTTCTTTCGGTAAATCGACTCCAAGAATTCTCGGCACAGTATCCTCCTTTAATAAGTACATCATTTAGCGAACAAGGTGAAACTAAATGATACATGCGTTTTGAACCCAGCCCTCTAATCAGTTTCTTATCGTAGCATTTAAAAGTATCTTTTTTTTCTGCACATCTATTCACAACATTGAGAAATGTTGCATAGAGGGCTGGGTCAAATTCAGCTAAAATATCTTCCTCACTTTGTTTCGTAAATATAAGCTTCATTTGACTCCTATCCCTGCTTCTGTTTGTGTTTGGGATTTTTACAAATAACCCTTACTACATTTTTTCTTTTGATTATTCTGCAATTTTCGCACATAATGCGCACACTTGAACGAACTTTCATTTTATTTACCTCTATAAATAATTCTTCCTCTTGTCAAATCATAAGGCGAGAGTTCTACGGTTACCGAGTCACCCGGTAAAATACGGATAAAGTGCATTCGCATTTTTCCGGAAACATGAGCAAGCACCTTATGTCCATTTTCCAACTCAACCTGGAACATTGCATTGGGCAATGTCTCAAGAATCTTGCCTTCGACCTGTATACCTGCTTCCTTTGCCATAATACCTTTTCTATTTAACCTTGGTCAAAATTTCTGCCTGCCCATTAGTCACACAAACAGTGTGTTCAAA
The DNA here is from genome assembly GCA_043806135.1 of Candidatus Omnitrophota bacterium. GTDB lineage: Bacteria > Omnitrophota > Gorgyraeia > B26-G9 > B26-G9 > JAGLQQ01. The sequence continues at coordinate 12,637 of JAZDHG010000016.1, read as the reverse complement.
ATGCGCTGAGAGTTTTTTGTCTCTTGTTATGGTTGTCCAGCCATCATCAAGAACAACGACTTTTGAGCTTCCGGCATTAATCATTGGTTCGATCGCTAACACCATTCCTGCTTCAAGCTTAAGACCATGCCCTGGTTCTCCAAAATTAGGGATCTGCGGTTCTTCGTGCAAGCTTGATCCAATCCCGTGTCCGACAAAATCCCGAACCACAGAAAATCCTGCTTTTTCTGCGTGTGACTGCACGGCATGAGAAACATCACTCAGATAATTTCCTTTTATTGCCATATTAATCGCTTTATAAAGAGCTTCCCTGGTTACATCAATCAGTTTTTCCGCTTGCTTGCTGATGCTGCCTACAGGATAAGTTATTGCCGCATCACCGAAAAATCCGTCAAGCTCTACTCCGATATCGACGCTAATAATGTCTCCGTCTTTTAACATCCTTGCGCCGGGTATTCCGTGCACGACCTCTTCATTAATAGATGCACAAATGCTTGCAGGATACCCCCGATACCCTTTGAAGGCCGGGATCGCTCCGCTTTTGCGGATAAAATTCTCGGCTTCAGTATCGAGTTCACTCGTTGTAATTCCAGGTTTAATGTTCGCTTTTAAAAGTTTTAATGTTTTTGCTACTATTATACTGGCTTTTTTTATTTTTGCTAATTCACTTTTTGTTTTTTTTAAACTCATTTTAAGCCAGATTTTTTAAATGTATTTTTCAGTACTCCGAACAGCTCATCTACATCTAAATCCCCAGAGGCTTTCTTTAATATTTTCTTCTGCTGGTAATAATCTACCAGCTCACTAGTCTGTTTATTGTACACTTCTATTCTGTTTTTTATTGTTTCTTCTTTATCGTCATTGCGCTGATAAAGCTCTCCCCCGCATGCATCACACACACCCTTTTTTTTAGGCGGAATATTGATAATGTGAAAAATTTTACCGCAACTGCGGCAAATCCTTCTGCCGGTAAGGCGTTTTAAAATCGTTTCTTCGCTTGTATCAAAATAAACCACCATATCCAGCGGCAGATTCAAAGCATTTAACTCTGCTTCGAGAATCTCAGCCTGATTCTTTGTCCGAGGAAACCCATCAAGTATAAAACCGGCACTCATAGCCTCTTTCTTGAGCTTTTCAGTAATCATTCTCGCCACGATTTCATCCGGCACAAGCTCTCCCTTGTCCATATAAGATTTAGCCTTGGTTCCCTCAGGAGTATGATTTTTTACTGCCTCACGCAGCAAATCGCCTGTAGACATATGCATCAGGCTGTAATTCTTACAAAGAACTGCAGCTTGTGTTCCCTTGCCTGCCCCGGGAGGCCCCAGCAGAACTAATCGCATTTTTTTATGCCCCTTTTATCTGCGTCCTCGCAAATGCCCTTTTTTCATAAAACCTTCATAATGACGCATAAGCAAATGTGATTCTATCTGGCGCATTGTATCAAGCATAACACCGACAATAATCAATAATCCCGTGCCGCCAAAAAAGCTGGCCACCATATAAGGAACCTTCAGCCATGCCATAATTAAATCCGGGAAAACAGCAATAGCTGCTAAGGCCATCGCTCCCGGTAAAGTAATATGGGTTAAAACATAATCCAAATATTCTGCAGTTGGCTTTCCGGCTCTGATACCGGGGATAAATCCGCCGTATTTTTTCATGTTTTGCGCAACATCCTGTGTATTAAATGTAACTGCCGTATAAAAATAGGCAAAAAAGATTATCAGCAGTGTGTACACAATAGTATATAGAAACTGTCCGCGCATAAGACTCTCGGCAAAATTCTGCAATTGAGGGATAAACTGTCCTATTGTTGCCGGAAATAAGATAATAGATTGAGCGAAAATTATCGGAATAACTCCGGCCTGGTTTACACGCAAAGGTATATATGTGCTGTGTCCGCCGTAAACCTTCCTGCCGACAATTCTTTTTGCATATTCAACCGGTATTCTGCGCTGACCCTCCGTCATTAGGACAACAAAAATAACTACCGCCACAAGCAACACAAACATTATAACCGGAGTATACGGCTCGATCTGCCTCTTTTCCGGAGAGAACGGTGAAATCAGCTGTACGACAAAACGCAAGGCAGAAGGCAACCGAGATATGATACCTACTGTTATCAATATCGACATTCCGTTTCCTATACCGCGTTCCGTGATCTGTTCTCCCAGCCACATAATAAATGCGGTGCCGGATGTAAGTGTAATTATTGTAAGCAGCCTAAAACCCAATCCGCCGTGTTCAACTATAGGCAGTCCCATAAAATGTGCCGGGTCCTCCAAATATACACTTATAATAAAGGACTGAAATATTGCTAAAGCTACTGTTCCGTATCTCGTATACTGCGTTATTTTTCTTCTACCGTAATCACCGCCCTCTTTGGCCAGTTTTTCAAAATGCGGAATGACAACTGTCAAAAGCTGCATAATAATAGAGCTCGATATATACGGCATAATACCTAAAGCAAAAACTGTCATCTGCGACAATGCGCGGCCTGTAAATAAATCCATCATATCAAAGAGCGTTCCGCCCTGCTTGTCTGAAACATTAGCAAAAAATTGGGCCAAAGCATCGCCATTGATTCCCGGTATCGGTATATAACAACCTAAACGGTAAATCGCGATCAATCCCAAAGTAAACAAAATCCTTTGTCTCAAATCGGGGATCTTAAAAGAATTTATTAGTGCTTTAAGAGTTCTAAGCATTGCTATCCTGTGTTGTTGACAGGCTCAAAATTTCTGCCTTACCGCCTAAATCCTCTATAGCTTTGATTGCTGTTTTAGAAAATTTATGAGCTTTTACTATTATAGACTTTCCCAGCTTACCCTGTGCCAGAATTTTTACCGGCACATGCAGCTTATGAATAAGGCCCAGCGCTTTTAATTCTTTGGGTGTGACCGTAGTTTTATCTTTGCAAATATTTAAAGACTGCAGATTTACAAGCTGATATTCCTTTTTAAATTTGCTGATAAATCCGCGTTTCGGCACTCTTCTGATTAAAGGCATTTGTCCGCCTTCAAACCCAGGGCGTTTTCCTTTGCCGGTTCTTGATAACTGACCCTTGTTGCCGCGTCCTGAGGTTTTCCCATGTCCTGAACCAGAACCGCGTCCGACAATTTTTTTACTTTTTCTGGCTCCTTTTGGAGATTTTAAATCATTCAGCTTTAACATCTTTGTCAATTTCCTCTTTTACTTCGCTTTTTGTGGAATCCTGCTCTTCTACGCTTTGCATACCCTGAGCTATTTCCTCTTTTAAATCAATATGATTTTTTAAATCTTTAAGCCCCTGCATGGTAGCTTTTGCTATATTTATAACGTTTGAGGAGCGCAGCGATTTAGTTAAAATATCCTTAATTCCCGCAAGCTCGCAGATCGCCCTTACAGAACTTCCCGCAATAACTCCGGTCCCTTCAGATGCAGGCTTAAGCATTACACGTGCTGCACTGAATTTACCCAGAGCTTCGTGGGGAATTGTTGTGCCTTTAAGCGGTACTTCAATCATATTTTTGCGTGCTGTTGTTACCCCTTTACGAATAGCTTCTGCAACTTCATTTGCCCGTCCCAAGCCGCAACCAACGCGGCTTTTCCCGTCACCGGCTATGACCAAAGCAGTAAAAGACATCTTTTTACCGCCTTTATGCGCCTTAGAGACACGGTTTATCGCAACAACTTTCTCTACAATTTCTATCGTCTCGTTTACTTTCAATCTTTCTTCCAATTTCTCACTCCTTCAATGAGCACAGTTATTTATGGAATATAATGAACATAAATAACTGTGCGAATTGAACCCCGTCTTCTTGTCTGTTATTCATGCGAGGTTTCTTCATTATTTTATAAATATTCTCTATTATGTTATCCCAACCTTACTCGAGAAGGCGGGGTAAATTCAGTCATTAAACTTATGCAGCCTAAAGGTTCATAAATCATGTTTTCATTTAAAACTTTAATCCGCCTTTACGTGCTGCTTCAGCAACAGCTTTAATTCTGCCATGATAAAGATAGCCGCCGCGATCAAAAACTACCGTTTCTATGCCCTTGACTTTTGCCTCTTTAGCTATAAATTCACCCAGCAATGCAGCAGCATTAATATTGTTTGCTTTGACCTTTTCTTTCAACTCTTTTTGCTGTGTTGAACAGGTTAGCAGGGTCGCACTGTTTTCATCATCAATAAGCTGCGCATAGATGTTTTTCAGGCTTCTGTAAATACTCAAACGCGGCCTCTCTTTTGTCCCTGTTATTTTTTTGCGAATTCTTTTATGTCTTTTAACTCTTGCTACTTTCATTATATTTACACCTTTAGGTTTTTACTTTTTCCGCCAAAAATCTTGACGGATCCGCCATGCTTTATGGCGGGAACTTTTATTTGGCCATTGCTTTACCGGATTTTCTTCTTACCTGTTCGCCTGCATATCTGATCCCCTTGCCCTTATACGGCTCAGGAGGCAGAAACGCTCTGATATTTGCGGCAGCCTGACCTACTTTTTGTCTGTCAATGCCTTTGATAATAATCTGTGTGGGTTTTGGTATTTCCAGTATTAACCCCTCAGGCACTATATATTCAACTGGATGAGAAAACCCAAGCTGCAGAACTAATTTTTTTCCGGATAGCTGCGCACGATAGCCAACCCCGGTCATTTCCAGTTCTTTGCTGAATCCTGAACTTACGCCTTGGATCATGTTCGCGATCATGGCTCTGGTCAATCCATGCAAAGCGCGTTCATGTTTAGTGTTGCCTATTCTGGTTACCTTTACCTTATTATCCTCAAGCTTTACTTGCATACGCGCATATATCGGAAATTGCAGCTTTCCTTTTGGGCCCTGAACTTCCACGCTGGTTTTCGTCAAGTTCACCTTTACGTTTTGAGGAACTGCTACTGGTCTTACACCTATTCTGGACATTTTTTACACCTGCTCGTTAATAATATCTGCTTTTAAGTTAACAATTAAAAAACAATCAATATAAAATTACCAAATATAACAAAGTATCTCGCCGCCGATTTTCATGCGACGGGCATCACTATCATCTAATATCCCACGAGAGGTAGAAAGCACAGCAAATCCGGTGCCTCCGAATACCTGCGGAATATTCTCTTTATCAACATAAACACGTCGTCCCGGCTTTGAAATCCGCTTTATACCGGTAATCACGCCTTGTTTGTTTTTAGCGTATCTCAGATATGTGCGTATAATTCCCTGCTTACCGTCTTCAATGCGTCGATAATCTACGAGATATCCATGCTTCTTAATTATCTTTAAGATCTCTTCTTTTATCTTTGATGCCGGGAAATCAGTTTTTTCTTTTTTCGCACCCTGAGCGTTACGAATCACCGTCAACATATCAGCAATAGGGTCAGTAATACTCATACATTTCTCCTGCTAAAATTTCTTTTTGTTTTAATTTAGTTTTTTATATTCAATTTACTACCAGGTAGCTTTTCTAACCCCCGGGATTAACCCCCGTGAGGCCAATTCCCTGAAGCAAATCCTGCACAACTCAAAACGTCTCATAAAAGCACGTGAGCGTCCGCACACTTTACAGCGTACATATTTGCGAGTTCTGAATTTTGGCGGCCTGCTAGCCCTAACTATCTGACTTGTTTTTGCCATAATGCGTTAACTCCGAAAAGGCATGCCTAAAAGACGAAGCATCTCTTTTGATTGTTCTTTGTTGTTTGCCTTAATCACAATAACTATATCCATGCCCTGAATATTTTTTACTTTATCAATATTGATTTCAGGGAAAATTGCCTGCTCCGTAATCCCTAATGTATAATTGCCCTGCTTATCAAACGCGTTCGAAGAAACGCCGCGGAAATCTCTAATACGCGGCAAAGCAATATTGATCAGCCGGTCCATAAAATCATACATCCTTGTTTTGCGCAATGTAACTTTGCATCCTACCGGCACTCCTTTTCTGAGCTTAAAATTCGCAACTGCTTTTTTTGCGCGGGTGATTACAGGTTTTTGTCCGGTTATAGTCGCCAAATCCGCCATTGCCGCTTCCAGGATCTTTATATCCTCCTGCGCTTTTCCCACGCCCATATTAATAACGACCTTCTCTATTCGCGGCGCTTCCATTTTGTTCCTCAGTTTAAACTTCTCTATCAGCTGAGTGAGCACTTCCTTATCATACTTTTCTTGCATTCTTGTTGCCATGTTTACACCATCTCTTGACATTTTTTACAAATTCTGGTTTTAGACCCATCATTCAACAACTTTACCCCTAAACGCGAAGGCTTCGAACACCTTGGGCAATAAAACATAAGATTTGAAATATGCAGCGGGCTTTCTTTTTGCAGAATGCCGCCCGGCTTATCCTGCCGTGTCTGACGTGCATGTTTTTTTACAAAATTTACTCCCTGAACAAGAACTCTATTGGTCGTTTGCGAAAAACGCAGCACTTTGCCAGTCTTGCCTTTTTCTTTTCCACTCATTACGTAAACTGTATCGCCTTTTTTTATTCTCATTGTTTGTTTTTCTGGTTACTGGTTGTTTTTCATATAACTTCGGGAGCTAAAGATACTATTTTGGTAAAATTTTTCTCTCTGAGTTCTCTGGCCACCGGCCCGAAGATTCGTGTACCGCGCGGATTCTTTTGATTATCGATAATTACAACAGCATTATGATCAAAGCGCAGGTAACTGCCGTCTTTACGTTTTATCGGCACTTTCGTTCGGACAACTACCGCCTTCACAACCTCGCCTTTTTTCACTGCAGCATTGGGTATAGACTCTCTTACGTTACAAGTAATAATATCACCGATAACCGCGCAATTTTTACCTGATTTTTCAATTACACCGATACAGCGCACCTTTTTCGCACCGCTATTATCAGCAACATCTAAAATTGTTAACATTTGTATCATTATTCAGCTACTCCTTATGGACTTCAACAATCTCAAGAAGTCTCCAGCGCTTGTCTTTTGACAGCGGCCGGGTTTCCATGATCTTTACTTTATCGCCTTTGTTAGACTGATTTTTTTCATCATGAAACTTAACATTAACAAATTTCTTAATTCTTTTCTTAAATATCGGATGCTGCATAAAGCGTTCAATACGAGCCACACGGGTCTTGTCCATTTTATCACTTACAACAAGCCCTTCTCTCTGCTTTCGCGATCCTACTGTCTTGCTCATTGGTTAATTCCTCTCACTTTTTAATTAATTGCTTTGTTCTTTAGCCTGAAGCTGTTTTAAGAATGTCTTAATACGCGCAATATCCCTGCGGACAAGCTTAATCTTATGCGGTTTATCCAGCTTCGATGTCTTTGACTGGAACTTCAAACTAAATAATTCTTCCTCAAGCTGCTTAAGTTTATCATCCAGCTCGGGTTTTGTATAATCTTTATGATTTTTATATTCTTTAGATTTTATTGCCATAGTTTTGCTCTTTTATTTTTTTGCTTTTTACTTTTAGTATCTCACTCTGCTTACAAATTTAGTTTTCATCGGCAGTTTTGAAGCGGCAAGACGCATTGCTGATTTGGCCACGTCGATCGGGATACCTTCAATTTCAAAAATAATTCTTCCAGGCTTAACTACGGCTACCCAGTATTCCGGCATACCTTTACCTTTTCCCATTCTTGTTTCGGCCGGCTTTTTTGTCACAGGCTTATCCGGAAAAATACGGATCCAGATTTTCCCGCCTCTGCGCACGGATCTTGTCAATGCCACACGTGAAGCTTCCAGCTGTGTATTCTTCACCCATGCCGCTTCTATTGCTTGCAATCCGAATTCACCAAAGCTAACCTTGCACCCGCCGCTAGAGATGCCCTTTCTGCGGCCGCGCTGCGTTTTGCGAAATTTTACTCGTTTGGGCATTAAAACCATTACTGCTTCTCTCCTTCATCCGCAGCTTTCTCTACCACCTGCGTTTTTTTAGCTAGAATAACATCACCTGTATAAATCCAGCATTTTACGCCAATAACTCCGTATGTTGTTAACGCTTCTGCAAAACCGTAATCGATATTCGCTCTTAAAGTATGCAGCGGGATTTTCCCTTCTTTATATTTTTCTCTCCGGGCAATTTCAGCGCCGCCCAATCTTCCGGAACACATTATTTTTATTCCGCCAGCTCCTGAACTAATAGTCTGCGAAATAGCTTTTTTCATCGCCCTTCTAAAGGCCACGCGCTTTTCAAGCTGAAACGCAACATTTTCCGCAACCAGCTGCGCATCAATATTTGGATTCTGAACTTCCTTGATATCTACAAAAACTTCCTTATCTGTTATGCCCTGCAGTTCATCACGAAGACGATCAATGTCCGCACCGCGTCTGCCGATAATTACTCCCGGGCGGCCGGAGAAAACAATCACCCGCACTCTTTTTGTTGCGCGCTCTATGTCTACTTTAGATACATTCGCTTGAGAAAAATTTTTCTTAATAAAATTTCTGATCTTTAAATCTTCCAGCAAGTTTTTGGGGAAATCTTTCTTTTTGGCATACCAACGAGAGCCCCAATCCTTAATGTATCCTAATCTAAAACTCAACGGGTGTACTTTTTGTCCCACTTTTCCTCCTCGTATACTACGAATTTATTTGGCAGCTTTTGCTTTTTTTGCCGTCTTTTTTGCCGCCGGCTTGGTTTCTTTTTTGACTTTTACCGGCTTTTGTGTTGCTTTTGCAACTTTTTTTGCATCAGACTGTATAGCCTTAGGCGCCCCTGCCTTTGCATCAAGCTCTATTGTAATATGACTTGTGCGCTTTAAAATTCTTGAGCCGCGTCCAAAAGCATTCGCCCGAAACCTCTTCCAGGTGTTTCCTTCATCAGCACAAATCTTAGAGACAAACAAACCATCTTCTTCTATGCCTCTATTCTTGGCATTAGCAATTGCCGAACGCAATAGTTTGGAAACGACTGGGGCTGCTCTCTTGTGGGTATTATCTAAGATAGATAAAGCCTGATTCGCCGGTTTTCTTCTGATCAATTCCAAAACCAATCTTACTTTTTGTGCTGAAATTCTAATATGTCGTGCTTTTGCCTTTGCTAGCATTATTTTTCCTTTTCAATGAGCACATTATTTATGGAGCGTAGTGAACATAAATAACCGTGCGAATTGACCCCCGCCTTCTACTCTATTATTTCCGCGAGGCATACAATTTGTTTTACAATTAAACTCTATCTTTTTATCCGTACCTTCTTATAGAAGGCGGGGTGAATCCAAACCTCATGACTTGCGTTCATTATTTCCGCAAGTCATGTTTTCATTTATTTCTTTTGTTCCGCCTGCTTTGCCTTAACACCGCTATGCTTACGGAATATTCTTGTCAGAGAAAATTCACCAAGTTTATGCCCAACCATGTTTTCAGTTACAAAAACAGGCAGGAACGATTTGCCGTTATGAACTGAAAAAGTGTACCCGACAAATTCCGGGGTGATCGTCGAACGCCTAGACCATGTCTTTATTGGTTTTCGATCATGGCTTTTCGACATCTTATCTACTTTTTGCAGTAACTTTGGATCAATGTATGGACCCTTTTTTGTTGAACGCGACATATAATTTCACTCCTGTACTAATTTGACTATTTCGAACGGCGCTCACTTGGGCGGCGTTTAACAATAAATTTATTTGATACTTTTTTGCCTTTTCTTGTCCTATACCCTTTTGTAGGCATACCCCAGGGAGACACCGGATGCGGATTCCCTTGGCCGGCTTTCCCTTCTCCACCGCCATGGGGATGGTCAACCGGGTTCATCGCAGAACCTCGAACTGTAGGCCTTTTCCCTAGCCAGCGTGATCTGCCGGCATTACCTAGCGAAATCGCCTCGTGATCTGGATTACCAACCTGCCCAATAACCGCATAGCATGCAATAGGCACTAGTCTTATTTCACCAGATGGCATTTTAATATGCGCATACTTACCTTCTTTGGCCATGAGCTGTGCGGCAGTACCTGCACTTCTTGCCAAAATCCCGCCGCGTCCCGGAAGAAGTTCTACATTATGAATAAATATACCCAGCGGCAGATTGCGAATCGGCAAAGCGTTGCCGGGTTTTATTTCCACATGCTCCCCTGACATTATCTCATCATTGACCCTGGTATCAAGCGGTGCAATAATATATCTTTTTTCTCCGTCGCTGTATTGAACAAGCGCGATACGGCATGAGCGGTTCGGATCATATTCAATAGCTAAAACAGTTGCGGCTACATCATGCTTATCACGTTTAAAATCAATAATACGATAGCGTCTCTTATGTCCGCCTCCGCGGTGACGGCAGGTTATTCTACCGCGCGCATTTCTTCCACCGCTCTTTTTCAAAGCAACGGTTAAAGACTTTTCCGGCTTGCTCTTAGTAATCTCGGCAAAATCAGATCCTGTGCGCCAGCGTAAAGACGGGGTTGTTGGTTTGTAACGTTTAATACCCACTATTTATTCTCCATAAAGAACCCCAATGTTTTGGGGTGAGTTAATCTCGAGCCTTTTAGGCGAGAGCTCTTATTTTTAAGCTAAATTAAGCTTTTGTCCTTTTTGCAATGTAACTACCGCTTTTTTCCAGTCCGGAGTTTTCCCGGTTTTATAACGCACTCTTCTTTTCTTTCCCGGCATTGTAGCGGTGTTTATGTGCTGCACTTTTACACGATAAATAAATTCAATAGCATCTTTGATCTGAATTTTATTTGCTTTTTTTTCTACACAGAATATATATTTATTCTGCGGCTCCAGTCCCGTGCCTTTTTCTGTGCGCAATACATATTTAATTATTCTAAATGGATTCTGCACTGCTATTTATTCTCCCTTTTGCAAACGATCCGTCAGCTCGCCAAGTGCCTTTTTTGTAATCACAATATTCTTATGCAATAAAACATCCAGCGCATTGATCGTCTGAGACCCCTTTAAATTGATATCTTTAATGTTCCTTGATGAGCGCACTACGCTATCAGCCGGGTTATCACAGACAAAAAGTGTTTTTTTCTCAAGGCTTAGCGCCTGAATTATATTGGCAAAATCCTTGGTCTTGCCTGATTCAACATTAAGAAATTCGAGTATCTTGACAAGATTATCATTCAGCCTGGAATTTAAGCTGCAAATCAGGGCCTTTTTCTTCATTTTCTGCGGCAGCTGGTATGAATAGTCTCGCGGATGCGGGCCAAAGACAATACCGCCTTTTCTCCAAAGAGGACTGCGTGATGAACCGGCACGCGCTTTGCCTGTTCCTTTTTGACGCCAGGGTTTTGAGTTGCCTCCGCTGACATGGGCACGCGTCTTTGTGTTGGATGTCCCCTGACGTTTGTTGGCCATGTACATAACAGTCACCTGGTGCAACAGCGACTTATTAACCTTGCCGTCAAAAACTTTTTCATCAAGATCGACTTTTCCGACTTCTTTTCCAGCTAAATTATTTATGGGGAGTGTAAACCCCGTTCGAGATTTACTCGTTGGATCTATTTTATTATTTTTTTTTAACTCTGACATTATTTCACCTTAAAGCTTCAGTTTTTCTATTTGCGCTTACCACTTCTCGAGCGAAGTAAACATTTTACTTCTTCTTTGCCTTTCTAACTTCCAGATAAGTACCCTTATGCCCGGGTACCGCGCCTTTTACCATCAGGATATTATTTTCCTTATCAACCTTAATAATCTCTAGACTTTGAACAGTTGTTCTGCGATGGCCCATATGTCCAGGCAGCCCATGCCCTCGCAAAATACGCCCTGGAGTAGTATTAGTACCCACAGAACCCGGGCCTCTGTGATTCATCCCTCCGTGAGTTCTTGGTCCGCCGCTCCAGCCATAACGCCTCATGCCGCCCTGAAAACCTTTACCTATGGACATACCGCTGACATCCACAAAGTCCCCTTCTTTAAACATATCAAGATCTATTGCCTGGCCGATTTCAACCTTTTCATCACCCTTAATGCGCATTTCGCGGACAAATTTCTTCGCCGTTACATTGGCTTTTTTAAAATGTCCTGCTAACGCCCGGGTTGTACGTTTTTCCTTTTTGTCCAGAAGCCCGAGCTGCACTGCGCTGTAACCTTCTTTATCTTTTTCTTTTATTTGCACAACATAACACGGTCCGGCAATTATAGAGGTCACCGGAATGCATTTCCCGTCTTCCTTAAACACCTGGCTCATACTTGCTTTTTGTCCTAATATTCCTAACATCTATTTATCCTTGTATAAGGTTCTTTTTATTTTCAACTTACCACTTTTAACTTTTAACTTTTTACTTGATTTCCACGTCCACTCCAGCCGGAAGATCAAGTCTTTTTAAAGCATCTATTGTCTTGGCTGTAGGTTCAATTATTTCAAGCAAACGTTTATGTGTTCTCAACTGAAACTGTTCCCGCGATTTTTTATCGATAACAGGAGAGCGCAGCACTGTATATAGTGACTTCCTGGTTGGAAGAGGCACGGGACCGGAAACCTTTGCTCCGGTTCTTTTGGCTGTGTTAACAATCTCCTCTGCGGAATGATCCAACACACGATGATCATAAGCCTTTAATCTAATTCTTATTTTTTGTTGTGCCATCTTTTTTTTCCCTCTTCCTATTCAATAATTTCCGATATAACGCCTGCGCCAACCGTGCGGCCGCCTTCACGGATCGCAAATCTCAATTCTTTCTCCATCGCGATCGGAACGATAAGTTCCACGTCCATGGCCACATTGTCTCCAGGCATGACCATTTCA